>JALYXU010000259.1 GCA_030946925.1 Pseudomonadota bacterium | reverse complement strand
AGCTGCCGCCGGCCTCGGCCCAGAGTTCGGCGACCATGCGCGGCGCGGCGATCGGCAAAGCGGCGGCGGCGCAGAGCTCCGGCTCGAGCCGAAGATCGGCGGGCGGTGCGACATAGGCGATGTCCTGGGCGCCGCAGTCGGCCTGCCAGCGGCCGCGGACCCAGAGCTGCAACGGCGGACCGGCCTCGATCTCGTCGGCGCTTTTCCAGCGCGCCCAGGCCGCGCAACCGCCGCCCATCCACACCTCGTTGACGATGCGCACATTGGCCGGCCGTGGCTTCACCGTGACGAGGGCTCGCTCGCCGGCAGCCGGCTGCACCGAGACGAGCAGCTTGTCCTTGTTGTAGGTTCGGGCATCGATCGGGGCGTCGACGCTGCGCTCTTCTTCGGTCGTGCGGGCCTGTTTCGGATCGCGCTCGTGCAACAGCGCGACGCCTTCGAGGACGATGTTGCCCGAGATCGTCTGCACGCCCTCATCGCGCATCTGCGCGAACCAGCGCCGCAGCTCGCTGCCGGTCAGTCCGACCTCGCCACCGACGATGACCAGGTCGCCGCCCAGGCGGCCGCCGTTGACCGGACCTGTTGCGTAGGCCGTGGTCCGCCAGCGGTGCCCGGGCCCGAGCAGATCCAGCGCTGCCAGCGAGGTGACGAGCTTCGTCGTCGAGGCGAGCAGGAACGGCTGCTCCGCGTTGAGCGCCAGCAGCGCCGGCACGTCGGCCGTCTCGACCGAGCGCACGTCGAGTGCGAAGCTCTTCGTCGGCAACCCGGATTCGCGGAGGATCGCCGAGATCGCCGGCGGCAGCGCGGTGGCGCCGCGCGCCTTGCCCGCTCTGTCACCGACAACGCCGCCCGGTTGCGTGGTCGAGTGACGGTGCGCCACGCTGCCGCCATGCGCCGGCCTGGCCGACGCGTGCACGGCGGCCGAGGCCATGTCGGCGGTCAGGCCGAGCCCGACGCCAGCGCCGATGGCCAGCCAAAGGCCCGTGCAGAGGGTTCGCGCCAGGGCGGCAACGCGGGCGGTGAGCGAGCACCACGCCATGGCGGTGGTGCCCGCTTGCCGGGCGACGGATCTGAACGCGATTGGCATGGGCCTGCGGCGGAAGATGGCGCTCCGCTGGAGCAATCGGCATGCGCGCCCGGCTCAACGCGGCAGCAGCTGCAACGTGTGCACCGGCGGCCCGGCCAGCAAGGGCGTCGCCCGGCCGGCCAGCCAATCGTCATGGCCGGCCAGGAAGTGCGGGCTCAGCGGGTGGCCGCTCTGCCCGCCGGGCATGCTCATCAGTCCGCTCGACTCGTGGCCGGGTGAGACCACCAGCCGCTCCGACTGGCCGAAATCGGGCGCCGCGACCCGCGGCATGTGGCTGTCGCCGGGCATCTGCTGGGGCGGGGCCGCGAGCCAGCGCTGACCGAACGGCAGTGCCGCGGCCAACGGATGGGCGATGCGCGATGTGTTGCGCTTGCCCCAGGTCGCCTCGGCCAGCGGCGTGCCCTGCCTCTCGATCTCGGCGATCGCCGCGTCGATGGCAGCCAGCTGCACGCCGCGCCAGTCGAGATCGCCCTTGGGCAGCCAGGCCGAAGGCTGCTCATCGAGCAGGCGCTCGATCACGGCCGGCCAGCGCGGCGAGGCACGGGCGAAGCCGGCTTGCGGGTCGGCCGCATGCATGGCCTCGTCGACGGCCCCGAACAGGGACTGGTAAAGGCCGCTGACGAAGCCTCGCGTCAGCCGGTAGGCGACCGAGTCGGTGCTGGCACGGCCGCTCCAGGTGCTCTCCAGAAGCCGCTTGAACTCGGCGCGCTTCGGGTGCGCTGCGGCGTCGGCGTCGCCGGCCAGGGCTTGCAGGGCGCGATCCCGCCAGGGCGAGAGATAGAGGGCGCGGTCGTCGAGGCCGACGCTGTAGACGCCGGCTTCATCGGTGCCCGGGCCGAGCGCCGCGACGGCGTCGCGCACCTGCCGTTGCCGGGCACCGAGATCGGCGCCGCCGTCGCCGATTGCTGCGTAGCCGGCACCGGCGAGCTGACGCGCATTCGCGGTCGCGAGCTGGCCGGACGGCGGGTCGAGCACGCTCGGATGCGCGGTTGCTGGCGCCAATGCGGTCCAGGTCGGCAGCGGCGCCGATGCAGCCGGCACCGGGAAGGTCGACGCCCAGCTTGCCGTGCGACCCGGCACCGCACCGGCGAGGGTCCAGCCGATGTGGCCGGCCGCATCGCCGACGACCAGGTTCTGCGCCGGAAAGCCGGCCCGCTGGCCGATCGCCAGCACCTCGGCGGCGCTGCGCGCATGCTCGATCTCGGACACCACGAAGTTGACGGCGCCTGGGTCGTGCGCGACCCAGTGCACTGCGTAGCGGCGGCCGCCGCGTTGCCAGACCGGGCCGAACGCGCTTTCCTGCACCTGCAGAATCTCGTCGGGCGCGTCGGCGACGGCGATTCGCTCGTCGACCTTGCGCAGCAGGCCCCAGCCGTCGCCGGCCGCCCCCGCCATGGCGCTCGGCAGCCGGTACCGCATCGGATCCTTGGCGTCGAATTCGAGCTCGAGCAGATCGACGTAGGCGCCGTAGCTGTTGGTCAGGCCCCACGCGACCTCGCCGTTGCTGCCGGCGACCATGGCCGGCGCGCCCGGCAGCGTGACGCCGACGATGCGGCGCACCGCGCCGGCGGCGGTCTCGATCTCGAACCCGGCGCGGTACCAGATGTTGGGCAGACGCAGCTGCAGATGCATGTCGTTGGCGACGATCGCCGCGCCACTCCTGCTCCGCGAGCCGGCGACCGCCCAGTTGTTGCTGCCGACTTCGGCGTCGCCGATCCGCTCCAGCAGTGCCACTTTTGCTTTCGACGGCTTGCCGAACCAGGCCGGCGGATCGGTCGGCAATGTCGCCAGCGGTTCGTCGATCCTCGGCCCGTCGAGGGGCGCGTCGTAGGCGCTCGAGGTCGGCAGCAGAAAGGCCAGCTGCTCGGCCGAGCTGCCGTTGTCGCGCAGCCAGCCGCGCGCGAACAGGCGGTGCAGCTGATCGTCCTGAAGATCGAAGTACATCGCCCAGACGACCAGAAGCGAATCTTCGGCACGCCACGGCCGCGGTGCGGCGCGCAACACCGCGTATTCGAACGGCCGGGCCTCGAGGCCGTCGAGGCCGGCATTGACGCCGGCGACATAGCGTTCCAGGACCGTGCGATCGGCCTCGGGCAGCGCCGCCAGGGCAACCCCCGCGCGCGCCGCGAAACGGTGAATGCGCCGCTCGCGGTCGACCGGCAACAGCGCCTTGCCGAGCAGCGCGGCAAGCTCGCCGCTGCCAGCGCGGCGCAGCAGGTCCATCTGGAAGAAGCGCTCCTGCGCGTGCAGATAACCGGTGGCGAAGGCGACGTCGCTGCGGTCGCTGCCGTGGATGCTCGCGACCCCGAGCCCATCGCGTGTGACCGTCACCGGTGCGCGCAAGCCAGCGGCGCCGATCGTGCCGTCGAGTGTCGGCAGGCTGGCGCGCAGGAAGACGGTGCCGCCGATCAGGGCCGCAAGCAGCAACAGCAGCAGCAGCCAGAACAAGGCGCCGACCCAGCGACGTCCGCGACCGCGCCCGACGACAACTCGCTCCAGCATGGGTTCTCCGAGTGCAAGGCTCTGCGGAAGTCTAGCGAGGCCGGTCGGCGCGACCCCAAGCCGGCGCAGGTCGCCACAATCCTGCGACCTACCCGCCCGCCATCTTCAAGGACATCCCATGACAGACCTGTTCTCCCTCGCCGGCCGCTGCGCGCTTGTCACCGGCGGCTCGCGCGGCATCGGCCGCATGATCGCGGCCGGCTTTCTGAAGCATGGCGCACGTGTCTACATCTCGTCGCGCAAGAAGGCAGATTGCGAGGCCACGGCGCGGGAGCTGAGCGGCTTCGGCGAGTGCATCGCGCTGCCCGCCGACGTCTCCACGATGGCCGGCATCGAGGCGCTGGTCGCCGCATTCGGAGCGCGGGAAAACAAGCTGGACATCCTGGTCAACAACGCCGGCGCGGCCTGGGGCGAAAGCTTCGACAGTTTCCCCGAGAGCGGCTGGGACAAGGTGCTCGACCTCAATCTGAAGACGCCGTTCTTTCTCACCCAGGCCCTGCACCCGTCGCTGCAGGCAGCGGCCAGCGCCGAGCGGCCCGCCAAGGTCATCCACATCGCCTCGATCGATGGCATCGCCGTCAATCCGCTCGAAACCTACTCCTATGCGGCGAGCAAGGCCGGCCTGATTCAGCTGACGCGGCGGATGGCCTTGCGTCTGGCTCAGGACAACATCGTCGTCAGCGCGATCGCACCCGGCGCCTTCGCTTCGGACATGAACCGGGCCGCGCGCGACCACGGCGACGAGGTCGCAAGGCGGATTCCGGTCAAGCGGATCGGCCGTGACGACGACATGGCCGGCGCCGCGGTCTTTCTCGCCTCTCGCGCCGGCGACTACGTTGTCGGCTCGACGCTCGTCGTCGACGGCGGCGTCAGCCACGTGCGCGGCTGAGTCGCCGATCCCGGCGCCCTCGGCGTCGCCAATCGCGTGTTGTCCATCCACAGACAAACGATTGCAATTTGTCTGCTTGTGTACTAGGATCTGCCCTGTCATCGGCGCCTCGTCGGGCGGCCTGACGCGACAACCATGAGTGCACTTCTCAAAGCCGCAGCTTCCCCTGTCGAGCTCGCCTCGCCGGCAACGGCGGCGGCGGCCTTGCGCACGTTCTTTCGGCTGGCCGAGGCCTGGAAGCTCGGCATCGCCGAGCAGACCGTCCTGCTCGGGGTGGCCAGGACCACGCTGTATCAGTGGAAGCAGGGCAAGGTCGCGCCGCTGGAGCGGCATCTGCTCGAGCGGTTGTCGCATCTGTTCGGCATCTATTCCTCGCTGCACATCCTGTTTCCAGTGGCCGCGCGTGCCGACGGCTGGTTGCGCAAGGCCAACGCGGCGCCCTTGTTCGGTGGCCGCTCGGCGCTGGACCGCATGCTCGGCGGCCAGATCGCCGACCTCTACGTGGTTCGCCAATATCTCGACGCGCAGCGCGGCGGCAAGGCCTGAGGCGAAGCCATGGCCATCGATCCGGCGAGCGTGCCGACGGCACGGGTCTCCTGGCGCCCGTCGTACCGGCTGATCCCCTCCCGCTTCCCCACCGTGGGCCTCTACGACGCGATCGCCGATCCGGCCGATCTCGACGTCGTGTTCGCGATCGAGGCGCTTGCCAATCCTCGACTGCGCGACCTCATCGGCGAGCTGCAGCTGGTCGCGCCCGAGGAACGGATCAGCGGCCCCGGCACCACCCCGGTGATGGCTGCCTTCACCCACCTCAACCCGAACGGATCGCGTTTTTCCGACGGCAGCTTCGGTGTCTACTACGCGGCGCACTCGCTGCCGACGGCGTTGGCCGAAGTCAGCCACCATCGCGCCGCCTTCCTGCGCCAGACCGAGGAGCCGGCGATCGACCTCGACCTTCGCCTCGTCACCGCGCAGGTCGAAGCCGAGCTGCACGACCTCGGCACCGCGGACGGCGAGCCGACGGGCCGGAAGCGCTTCGCCTCGGCGCTCGACCCCGATGATTACGGTCCGCCGCAGCGGCTCGGCCGGGCCCTGCGAGCGGCGCGCAGCTGGGGCATTCGCTACCCGAGCGTGCGCGATTCCGGCGGCGAATGCGTCGGCATCTTCCGGCCGCGGGCGCTCCGCCACGCCAAGGCTGCGGCGCACATCGCCTTGCATTGGGACGGCCGGCGGATCACCCACTGGTTCGAGAAGCAGCAGCCCCACGAACTGGACGCGGAACCGCAGCGAAGCGCCAAAAGCTGACGAATCGCTTCCACGCCGCCTCTCGAAGCGCGTGATCATTGCCAAAGCGTGGTGCCGTGACGGCAGGCCCACATCCGACCCGTCCGTCCCGAAAGTCCTCACTTGCTCTACATGCTGCTTGTCTTCGCGCACTTGCTCGCAGCATCGACAGCGCTTGGTGCGATCGTCGCCACCGACCTGCGGCTTCTCTCGAAGCTGGCCGCGGACAAGGTCCGCATCGCTCCGCCGAACCGGTTCGTGACACGGATCGTCGTTGTCGCTCTGGGCATCCTTTGCGCGACCGGCGCGGCGATCGTCTGGCATGGCCTCGCCGAGCGGGCCGACTATCTCGACAACCCCAAGCTGCAGGCCAAGATCGTCCTGGTCGGGCTGCTGACGCTCAACGCCTGGCTGCTGCACCGCGTCACCTTTCCGCGGCTGGCGCGCGGCCGCCGGGTCGGGCGCTGGACCGCGGTCGACTGGGTCGTCGTCGCGGTGCCGGTCGCGGTCTCCAACGTCCTTTGGCTGTTCGTCTCGTTCCTCGGCATCGCCAGGCCCTGGAACAATGCAATGCCGATGCGAGACATCTTCGAGATCGCCGTCGTGCTCTATCTCGTGGTACAGCTCGCGATCGTCGTCATCCTGGCGATGGCCGGGCGCGAGGTCGAGGCCGGCCAGGTGCGCTGGGCCGACCGGCTGGCATGGTCGCTGGCGGCAGTCGGCAATCTTGGCAGTGCCGCCGTGTGCCCCGAGCCGAAGTCTGGGCGCTCGAGCGGCCGGGCGGCCGAACCGGCGTCTCGACCAGCCTCGGTCCCGGACGGCCGCGGCCTGCTCGGTGACGGCGCGCGCCCGCAGCGCCGCTGAAAAGCCTGGCATCGGCGGCCCTGGCGCCGACCGCTTGAAATCGCCGCGCCCGGCACCAGTTGCGGCCTCGCTCGCACGCTTTGCGCAAGCGCCTCATCACAACGCGAACAACCCACCCGTGGACAAGCAGACACTTTCGTTCCAGGCCGAGGTCAAGCAGATCCTGCACCTCGTCACCCACTCGCTTTATTCGAACAAGGAGATCTTTCTCCGCGAGATGATCTCCAACGCATCGGACGCCTGCGACAAGCTGCGCTTCGAGGCCACTCTCAAGCCCGAGCTGTTCGAAGGCGAGCCGGATCTCGAGGTGCGGGTCGGCTTCGACGCCGAGGCGAAGACGATCACGATCAGCGACAACGGCATCGGCCTGTCGGTCGAGGAAGCGGTGGCCAATCTCGGCACGATCGCCAAGAGCGGCACCCGCGAATTCATGTCGGCGCTCGAGGCCGACAAGAAAAAAGACGCGCAGTTGATCGGCCAGTTCGGGGTCGGCTTTTATTCCGGCTTCATCGTCGCCGACCGGCTCGTCGTCGAGTCGCGCCGGGCCGGCTTGCCGGCCGAAGAGGGCGTGCGCTGGAGCTCCGAAGGCGCCGGCGATTTCGAAGTGGAAACGATCACGCGGCCGGCGCGCGGCACCAGCGTCGTCCTGCACCTGCGCGAAGGCGAAGAGGAGTTCCTCTCGGCCTGGAAGCTGAAGTCGATCGTCGCGAAATATTCCGACCACATCTCGCTGCCGATCCTGATGCAGAAGGAAGAGTGGGACGCCGAGGCGAGCAAGCAGGTCCTCAAGGACGAATGGGCGCCGGTCAATAAGGCGGCGGCGCTTTGGTCGCGGCCGAAGAGCGAGATCACCAAAGAACAGTACGACGAGTTCTACAAGCAGATCAGCTACGACAGCGAGCCGCCGCTTGCCTACACGCACAACCGCGTCGAAGGGCGCAGCGAATACACGCAGCTGCTCTACATCCCGGCAAAGGCACCGTTCGATCTGTGGAATCGCGACAAGCGCGGCGGGGTCAAGCTCTACGTCAAGCGCGTCTTCATCATGGACGACGCGGAGGCGCTGATGCCGGTCTATCTGCGCTTCGTCAAGGGCGTGATCGACTCCAGCGATCTGCCGCTCAACGTCAGCCGCGAGTTGCTCCAGGAGAGCCGCGACGTCAAGGCGATCCGCGAAGGCTCGACCAAGCGGGTGCTGTCGATGCTCGAGGGCCTGGCCGACAGCGAGGACGCCGCTGAAAAGCAGAAGTACGCCGATTTCTGGAAAGACTTCGGGGTGGTCCTTAAGGAAGGCATCGGCGAGGACCATGCCAACCGCGAGCGTTTGGCCAAGCTGTACCGCTTCGCATCGACCGCGGTCGACGATGGCGCGACCCAGAGCGTGTCCTTTGCCGACTACATCGGCCGCATGAAGGAAGGCCAGGACGCGATCTACTACGTCACCGCCGACACCCTGGCAACGGCCAGGCACAGCCCGCAGCTCGAGGTCTTTCGCAAGAAGGGCATCGAGGTGCTGCTGCTGACCGATCGCGTCGACGAGTGGCTGCTCTCGCACCTCTACGAGTCCGACGGCCATCCGCTGCAAAGCGTGGCCAAGGGCTCGGTCGATCTCGGCAAGCTCGAGGACGAGGCCGAGAAGAAGCAGGCAGAGGCCACGGCGACGGCGTTCAAGCCGACGCTCGACCGGCTGAAGACCACCTTGAAGGACCGGGCCAAGGACGTCCGGGTGACGACGCGGCTGGTCGATTCGCCGGCCTGCCTGGTCGCCGAAGAAGGGGACGTCAGCGGGCACCTGGCGCGGCTGCTCAAACAGTCTGGGCAGGGCGCGCCGAAAGCGGAGCCGATCCTGGAGATCAACGCCGAGCACGCGTTGGTGAAGCGACTGGAGACCAGCGAGCATTTCGACGACCTGGCCAACATCCTGTTCGATCAGGCTTTGCTCGCCGAGGGCGGCCATCTCGACGACCCCGCGGCGTACGTGAAGCGCGTCAACGCCCTGTTGCTCGCCTAGCGGCCGGCAGCACAGCGCGCCAAGTGGGGGCCTTGCGGTCGGCCTGCCGGGGCCTTCGACCCTCAGGCCGGGCTGCCGAGCGGCGGCTCGGCCATCGCCACCAGTTGCTCGCGCAGGCGGACGCACTGGTCGGCCCAATACGACGGGCTGGCGAACCAGGGGAAGGCGATCGGGAACGACGGATCGGCCCAGCGGCGGGCGATCCAGGCG
>JALYXU010000010.1 GCA_030946925.1 Pseudomonadota bacterium | reverse complement strand
TGCTTGCCTTCGCTCATCAAGGCGGCGACGCTCTTGCCGTCGCGCGCGCCTTCCATGATCGCGGCGCTGATCAGGGCAATCGCTTCCGGATGGTTCAGCTTCAGGCCACGGGCCCGGCGCCGCTCGGCCAGCAGCCCCGCAATGAAGATCAGGAGCTTGTCTTTTTCGCGCGGCGTGAGGTCCATGGTCCGCTTCTCGATCGTGTCGCCGCCGGATCTGCAGCAAGCTGGATGCCAGAGGGACGACTGGCATCGATGATAGGGGTCGCGCCCAGCTGCCGATGACTCTCAGGTCTGCCAGACGCGCGGCGCGCAGGCCTCGAGCTGCCAGGCAGCACGCCGCCAGGCGCGCCAGATCCTTGTCAGCAAGGCCATCGCCGGCTCGACCCGATCGGCCAGAGCGCGAACGACGACGACTTCAGGCTGCACGGCGCTGGCGCCCGCTGGCAAGCTGTCGCTGTCGCGAGCGCGGTCGGGCGTTGGTGGCTGCGCATCGGCGAGCCGATCGCGTGCCATCGCCTCGCGCGCCGCTTCGAGGAGGAGGTCGCGCCGGTCCTCGACGATGGCGCTGCCCGCGGCGAACCAGAGCGTCGCCAGGACCTGCCGGCCGGCCCAGCCGAGCGGCGATCGAAGCAGCCGCGTGTCGTCGCCGCGCACCGTTCCGCGCTCGAGCCAGCGCGTGTCCAGGGCGATGGACTGCGTGAAGCGGCCGCTGACGAAAGGTTGACCGGAGGCGCCGAGGCCGAGCGCGGTGACGTCCCAGCCGATCATCTCGGCGCCCGGCGCGAGCTCGAAGCTGGAACGGTTCTCGGCGATGCAGCCGCTGTAGGCGATGGTTTCGAGAGGCAGCCACTCCAGACGCGCCCCAGGGCCAGCGCGAACCACGAGCCGCTGAGCTGCCGGCTCGCCGAGGCTGCGATAGAACCGGGTCGCACCCGGCGTGCTGAGCAGGGCGTGCGTGCCGGCGGCAAGCTCGAGGTCGAGCGAAAGCGTGTCGCCGCCGACGATGCCGCCTGGCGGATGCACCAGCACGCTGTGGCAGATGCCCGGGCCCTCCGGATGCAGGCTCTTCAGAACCCGCAGTGGGCCCTCGTGACGATCGTGAACGATGGTGCGAGCGCCGTCGAGACGAAAGCGAAGGACCAGCGAACCGTGCCATCCCATCGAAATGCAAAACAGGAGGGCGAACTCGGCAACGGCGGCGCGCGTTCAGGCGCCAGACGCGCGGCCGGCCACCTCGTGCAGCAGCTCGCGCATCTGGCGGAAGCCGCGCGAGCTGGGCATCCAGTCGAGGGCGCCGGCATCGGCCTTCCTGGCCAGACCCATCGGCGCAGCGTCGACTTGAATGCCGGGGCCGGCCGCTTCGCGGAAGTCGCGCAGGGCCCGCGCCATGTGGTAGCCGTGGGTGACGAGGACGATGTGGTCGATCCCCGACGGCTTCAGCAGGGCGATGGTCCGTGTAGCGTTGTCGCGGGTGTCGTGCGACTCGGCATCGAGCCATTTGATCGGCCGATTGAATTCCTCGTTGGCAATCTTCGCGGCAACGCGCGCCTCCGACCCGGCGCCGTCCTGGGCGTAGCCGTTGCCGCCGCTGAAGGCGATCGGTGCGCCCGTTTCACGGCCCAGCCAGAGGCCGTAGCGCAGCCGCTCGAGAGAGGTGTCGGTCAGGCTGCTGACGCCGTATTCGGGAGCGAAGGGCTCGAAGCCGGCGCCGAGGATGACGATCGCCACGGCCTTCTTCGAGGCGACGTCGGCCTTGAGTTCGCGCACCTGATCGAAGCTCAGCGCCGGCGGCGGCTGCATCCAGAATTGGGTCATGCCTCGCACTGCGCCGCTGCACGCCGACAGCCAGAGCAAGCTGACGCTGGTGAGGATCAGCAGCCAGCCCAGGCCGCGCCGCGGCAGCAGCAGCCGGGCGCCGATCAAGGTCAGCAGGAGAAACGGCACCGGCGGCAGCAGCAGCGAGCTCAGCACGGGCTTCCACGATTCGATGCCGAGCGAAGTGAAAAGACTGTTCACGGATGTTCTTTGGCTCGAAACTGCTGGCGGGGGCCAGGTCGGTCGGCGATTGTGATGGGCGCGGCACTCAGGGCGCCAAGCGCTCGCGACGCCAGCCGCCGGCTTCCTGCCGGTAACGGAGACGGTCGTGCAAGCGTGACTTGCGGCCCTGCCAGAACTCCCAGGTCCGGGGTTGCAGACGGTAGCCGCCCCAGTGCGGCGGCCGCGGCGGCCGCAGCATGAATTCGGCACCGTAGCGCACCGCGTTGGCCACGAGCGTTGCCCGCGACGCGATCACTTCGCTTTGCGGCGAAGCCCAGGCGCCGATCCGCGAGTCGAGCGGGCGTGACGCGAAATACGCATCCGACTCGGCCTCCGACACCTTTTCCACAGCACCTTCGATCCGGACCACCCGCTCGAGCTCGACCCAGTGGAATTGCAACGCCGCGAGGGGTCTTTCGGCCAGCTCGCGGCCTTTGCGGCTCTCGTAGTTCGTGTACCAGACAAGGCCCCGGTCGTCGCAGCCTTTGACCAGGACGATCCGCGTCGACGGCCGCAGGTCGGCGCCCACCGTGGCCAGGGTCATCGCATTGGGCTCGGGCAGTTGCGCGGCAATGGCCTGGTCCAGCCAGAGCGTGAATTGCCGCATCGGATCGGCATCGGAGGCCGCCTCGTCGAGTTCGGCCAGCTCGTAGCTCTTGCGCAAGGCGGCGAGTTCTGTCATCGCCGAGTATAGGAACGCGCTTGATGCCGGGTCCGATTGGTGCAGCCGCGCAAGCTCGCGCTTCTGCTTACGGGGAAGGCCTTACGTAGACCTCCCACTTCCTGATCGGACAACCGTCTCTCATCCTCCGGCATGGTTCCCGAGCGCGTCGTCATCGTCCTTGCCGCCGGCCGCGGCTCGCGATTCCTGGCCAGCTCGCACAAGCTGGCAGCGCCTTTCGGGGACGCCGACGTGCTGACGACGACGCTGCGTCACGCCATCGCGAGTCAGCTCGCGGTCGTCGTCGTCACCACGCCCGAGTTCGCCGATGTGGCCCGCGGCAGCGTCGCCGCGCGCGATGTGGTCATCCTGCCGACGATCGACGGCGCGGATCGCAAGGGCGTCGGCATGGGCCACTCGATCAGTGCCGGCGTACGGGCCCGGCCGCACGCGGGGGGATGGCTGGTGCTGCCGGCGGACATGCCGCTGGTGCGCCCCGGTACGCTGCAGGCGGTTGCCCGCGAGCTCGATCGGCACCCCGTTGCCTATGCACAGCACGCCGGTCGACGCGGCCACCCGGTCGGCTTTGCCGCCGAGCTGTACTCCGAGCTGGTCGAGCTGAGCGGAGATCAGGGTGCGCAGCGTCTCGTCGCACGCTATCCGGCAATCGGCGTCGAGCTTGACGACCCGGGCATCCTCGTCGACATCGATACCGTCGGCGATCTCGACGCCGCGCGGCGGGGCGCCGCCGCAGCGGCAGCGGGTCAGGCGTCGAGCGGCTCGACGCGCTGAGGCATCGCAATCAGGCAGTCAGCGCGTGCCGGCGGGCCAGAGCGACCAGCCGCTCGATGTCGCGGTCTCGGATGCCGCAGCGGCGCAGCGACGCGGCGGTCTCGACCAGGTACGACAAGGTGCTGCCATAGCGTCCGTTGGCGGTGCGCAGGATCTCGACGATCTGCGCATCCGCCAGGCTGCCGGTGTGACTCGGGCTATTGCGGCTCAGAGTGAAGGCGAGGCCGCGGACCAGGCCGAGCGGCGTGCGGCACGGCAACCACCTCGGATCGTAGACGCCAGAAGGCATCTCCCGGCACCACAGTCGCTCGAGCTCGGCCTCGACCCGATGCTCGGCGACACGGTAGGCCAAGCCCCGACAGGAGCCACCCGCGACCAGCGCAAAGACCAGACCCGGACATTCCGGTGTGCCGCGGTTGATGCGCGAGTGCATCGCCAGGGCGCGGTGCCATCCGTGCACGGCAGCCGGCCGATCCTCGAGCGATTCGAATTCGGGCCTCCAGATCAGCGACGCGTAGCCGAACACCCACGCGTCGCCCCTGCCCCCCCATTCGCGCAAGACCGTCGCGAGAGACTGCGCCGGATCGCGGTGGCCCGGCAGGGCGGGCTGAGGAGCGGGCATCGCCAACTAGAATTGGCCGGGCAAACAAGGGCGCAGCGAGGGATGCATGAGCGAGCAGACGAATTCGATCCAGTCAAGGCCGCCCGCACCGAGCAAGTCGTCGCGGATGATCGCCATGGGAGCGGTCGCGTTGCTGATCGTCATTGCCATTGCCGGAATCGTGCTTGCCACTCGCCATCGGCCGGTCGCCGCGGTCCCCGAGGGCGCCGCCACCGGCGCCACCTCTCCCGGATCAACGCAGCGCACCGCCGCGGCGCCGACACGCGTCAACCCCGATGAAGTGAACTTTGCCTCGGGATCGACGAAGCTGCCGACAACGGCGACCGAAACGATCGCCGTGTTCGCAACCAAGGCTCGCGCCAGCGGCAAGATCGTCCGACTGTCAGCGCGTTTCCTCACAGGCGAAGACAAGGTCAAAGACCAGCAGCTGGCCAAGGACCGCGCCGCGGCCGTGCGCGCCGCCCTTCAGGCCGACGGCGTGCAGCCGGACAAGCTGCAGATGGAACTGATCGAGGTGCCGGCCGGCACCCTCACTGCCGTGCAACGGAACCGCATCGAGATGCTCTTGCGCTGAGGCTAGTCGGCGCGTTCGATCAGCTCGATCTTGTAGCCGTCCGGATCGGCAACGAAGGCGATCACGGTCGTCCCGCCTTTGACGGGGCCGGCCTCGCGGGTGATGGTTCCGCCGGCGTTGCGGATCTGCTCGCAGGCTGCCCTGGCGTCTGCGACGCCGATTGCCAGATGGCCGAAGCCACTGCCGAGGTCGTAAGACGCGACACCGTGGTTGTAGGTCAATTCGATTTCCGCCTGGTCCGGGTTCGAGCCGTAGCCGACGAACGCCAGCGAGTACTTCTGCTCCGGCCGCTCGGTCGTGCGCAGGAGTGTCATGCCCATCGCGCCGGTATAGAAATCGATCGAGCGCTGCAGGTCGCCGACCCGAAGCATGGTGTGCAGGAATCTCATGGTGTGCTGGTGCTCCGGCAGATGACGATGGGCTGAGCGTACCGCGTCAGTGGGCAGCCTGGACTGCGTTGCGTCCGACCGGCTTGGGGGCGGCCAGGTTTGGCCCGGACACGCCGCGGATCGCCAGGATCGCCAATGCCGCAACCAGGCACGCTGCGCCGGCAGCGAACAGTGCCGGGTTGTAGGTGAGAAGCAGCGTTCGGGTCAGCCCGGCGCCGTAGGCGGCAACGGCGGCTCCGAGTTGATGCGCGGCGAAGATCCATCCGAACACCAGCCCGGCGCGCTCCTTGCCGAAAGCCTGCGCTGCGAGCTTGACCGTTGGCGGCACGGTGGCGATCCAGTCGAGACCGTAGAAGAGCGCGAACATCGACAGGCCGTACAAGGTATAGGTGGAATACGGCAGCCAGAAAAGTGACAGGCCGCGCAGGCCGTAGTACCAAAAGAGCAGCTTCCGGTTGTCGAAGCGGTCCGACAAGTAGCCCGACAGGGTCGTACCGACCAGATCGAATGCGCCCATCATCGACAGCACGCCAGCCGCGGGCACCGCGGTCAGGCCGTTGTCACCGCACAGCGAGATGAAGTGGGTCTGGACCAGACCGTTGGTGCTGAGACCGCAGATGAAGAACGTGCCGGCCAGGATCCAGAACGTGCGGTTGCGGATCGCCTCGCGAAGGACGATGAAGGGCCCCATGAAATTCAGAGGCACGGGGGGGCCTGCCGGGGCAGGCGGCGTCGGCCCGTCGACCTCGCCGTAGGCGCGAAGGCCCATCGCCTTGGGGCTGTCCTGAATCAACAGGAGCACCAAGGCGCCGACGACGACGCAGGCAACGAAGACCGGGATCACTGCGTAGCGCCAGCCGACATGCTCGATCAGCCAGGCGGCGATCGGCAAGAAGATCAGCTGGCCGGTGGCGGTGCTGGCCGCCAGCAGGCCGACGACGAGCCCGCGTCGCGCCGTGAACCATCGGTTGGCGACCATGGCGCCGAGGACGAGCGCGGTCAGGCCGGTGCCGCAGCCGAGCACGAGGCCCCAGAGAACGAAGAGCTGCCACAGTTGCGTCACCTGTGTCGCGAGCGCCATGGCGAGCGCGATGAAGCTTGCCGCCGCGACCATCACTCGACGCAGCCCGTACCTTGCGATGAAGACGGCGGCGAACGGGCCTAGCAAGCCGAACAGCGCAAAGCGGACCGCGAAGACCGACGAAAGCTGGTCGGTGCTCCAGCCGAATTCCTTGCTGAGCGGTTGCAGCATCGCTCCGGGCAAGCCGAGCGCAGCCGAAGTGGTGAGCATCGCCAAAAACGTGACCGCAGCGATCACCCATGCATAGTGGATGCCGCGGCGGTTCAGCAGCCCGGCGAGGGCTTGAGCGAACATCGCATTCCTTTCGGTCCTGAGTCATTGTGCATGGCGAGGTTTCCCCGGATCCCGAGCCATCGCTGCAGTCCCGCGTCCGTCATTCGGCCGGCGGCATCGTGTAATTGAGGGCCAGACGGCCGCCGTCGACCGCGACGATTTCGCCGGTCATGTAGCTGGCGGCATCGCTCGCCAGAAAAGCACACACGGAGGCGATCTCTTCCGGTTCGCCGAGCCGGCGCAGCGGTGTGCGGCCGAGGATCCGCTCCTTGGCTTCGGGACTGCCGAGGACCGCGTCGCGGGCCAGCTTGGTGCCGATCGTGCCCGGTGCCACTGCATTGACGCGGATGCCGTCGTCGGCCAGAGCAAGCGCCATCGCCCGGGTCAACTGATTGATGCCGCCCTTGCTGACGTTGTAGCTGGCGATCGTCGGGATCGCCAGGACACCGTTGACCGAGCTCATGTTGACGATGGCGCCGCCGCCGCTGCCCGCCATCTGCCGCGCGACCGCCTGGCCGACCAGAAAGGCGCCTTTGAGGTTGACGCCGAGCACGGCGTCCCAGTCGGCTTCGCTGATGTCGAGGAAGTTGGCGGCGCGAAAGATGCCGGCGTTGTTGACCAGGATGTCGATCCGGCCGAACGCGGCGATCGTGGCCGCGGTGGCGGCGTCGACGTCGGCCCGCCTCGACACGTCGCAGCCGAGAGCCAGGGTTTTCGATGCGTCGCCGAGCCCGTCGCCGATCTCGGCGGCGAGCGCAGTGGCCGCTGTGGCGTCGATGTCCCAGAGCGCGACCGAGGCGCCGCTCGCGGCGAACAGCCGGGCACAGGCGGCGCCGATGCCGTGGGCTGCGCCGGTGACGACCGCGACCTTGCCGGTGAAGTCGAAGCGGCTCTCGCTCATCGCACGACCCTCGCGCTGCGCACTCGCGCTCACGCCGGCTCGCGATCGAGCCAGATGCCGATTCCCTGCGCGTTCAGCTCGAAGTCGAGCTGCATCAGCTCGAGGATCTTGGCGTCGCTCAAGGCGACCCCATGCGCCCGCAGGCTCGCGAGATGGATCGGCTCGAGGCCGCGCATCAATGCGGCATGGCGGTCGGGGCCGGGTGCCAGGCTGCGTGCCATCGTCACCATTGCCTCGAGCTGCTCGAGGAAAAGGGCGCCGAGCCGCGGCACGTCGCCGACCCGGCCGTAGTGCGTGACCTGCATGAAGCGCGGCGAAAACGACAGCATGCGCTCGACCGAGCGGCGCAGCGCGTCGGGCTGGAATTGCACCGGCGCGGAGGTCGGCACGATCCACGGGCCGCGGGCCGTGTCGAACTCGCGATACGACACGCCGAACGAGTCGCCGCTGAAAAAACTCCGGCTTCGAAGGTCCCAGATGCAATGGTGGTGCAGGGCGTGGCCCGGCGTGTGCAGCAGCAGCAGCGGTCGGCCGCCGAGCTCGATCGTCATCCCATCCGTGCTCTGCAAGACCCGTTCGGCCGGCACGCTGACGACGGCACCATAGGAGCGCTCGATCTCTTCCGCGCCGTAGACAGCGGTCGCGCCGGCGACCAGTCGCGTCGGGTCGATCAGATGCGTGGCGGCCCGCGGATGGGCGACGAGCCGCGCTTTCGGCAGATGCCGCATCAGCAGGCCGACCCCGCCGGCGTGGTCGAGATGGGCGTGGGTGGCGATGACGAAATCGACGGCGGCCGGGGCCAGCCCGACGCTGTCGAGCGCGGCAAGGAGACGCGGCACCGAATGATTCGTGCCGGCGTCGACGAACGCAGCGCGACCCCGCTCGACGATCAGGTAAGCGGCATCGAATCGAGGCCTGACAAAACCGGTGTCGACGACGTGGATGCCGTCGCCGAGCGGCACCGCGGCTTCGGACGCGAGCTCGAGAGGCGATGGATCCGGCATCGCGGCGATTCTAGAGAGCACGTCGCGACGCTGGTTTCGAGCCGCCGGCAGAATCGGTCGATGCCAGCGCCGCTCGAGGACACCATGCGTCAGTTTCCCATCGTCCGCTTCCGCAGGCTGTTGCTCGTCGCCGTCGCGGCGGCCGGCGGCTGCTCGATCTTCCATCCTCCGGGTGGACTGCCGCTCGGCACGACCATCGACCAGGCCCGGGTCGAGCTCGGCAGCAAGACCGGCGAATACCCGCTGCCGGGTGGCGGCACCCGCCTCGAATTCGCGCAAGGCTCGTTCGGCAGGCAGACCTACATGCTCGATTTCGATGCGGGCGGCCATCTGGTGTCGAATCGGCAGGTGCTGAGCCCAACCACGTTTGCGACGATCAAGCCGGGCATGTCGGAGACCGATGTGTCGTCGCGGATCGGTCGGCCGACGGGCGTCTTCCCGGTCGGCTGGCAGCAGCTTCGGGTCTGGAACTACCGCTTCGCCGCGCCGGAGGGCGATTGCGTCGTGTTCCAGGTCTCGTTCGGCAACGCGAGCCACCTGGTCACCGAGACCGGGCAGGGCCCCGACCCCGCCTGCGACTTACCGGACGGCAACAGCTGACCTGCCTGCGGCCCCGGTCGTCTTTGTGCGACTGGGCGGCGCCGCTGCCAACAGCTGGCGCAGCACGAACGGCAAGATGCCGCCGTGCCGGTAGTAGTCGACTTCGATCGCGGTATCGATGCGCAATGTCAGCGGCACCGAGCGGGCGCTGCCGTTTGCCGCGCGGATCACGAGGGTCGCGTCCTGCTGCGGACGCAAGTCGGCGGCGATGTCGACGTCGAAGCTCTCGTCGCCCTGGATGCCGAGCGACTCCCACGAATCGCCCGACTTGAACTGCAGCGGCAGCACGCCCATGCCGACCAGGTTCGACCGGTGGATGCGCTCGAAGCTCTTCGCCACCACCGCCTTGATGCCGAGCAGTTGCGTGCCCTTGGCGGCCCAATCCCGGCTCGAGCCGGTGCCGTACTCCTCGCCGCCGAAGACCATCGTCGGCGTGCCTTCGGCCATGTACTTCATTGCCGCGTCGTAGATGAACATCTTCTCGCCGCCCGGCTGGAACAGGGTCACGCCGCCTTCCTCGCGCGAGCCGTCGGGGCCGGGCGGGATCATCAGGTTCTTGATGCGGACGTTGGCGAAGGTGCCACGCATCATGACATCGTGGTTGCCGCGCCGCGATCCGTACGAGTTGAAGTCGGCCTTCAGGACGCCGTTGTCCTTCAGCCATTGGCCGGCGGGCGACGCTTCCTTGATCGCACCCGCCGGCGAAATGTGGTCGGTGGTGATCGAATCGCCGAACAGCGCCATGGCCCGGGCGCCCTTGACGCCGACCTCGGCCGCGCGCGGCTTCATCGCGAAATCGGCGAAGAAGGGCGGCTTGGCGATGTAGGTCGAGTCGGGCCAGCTGTAGACCTGGCCGTCGACGCCTTTGATCTTCTGCCAGAGCGGCCCCGGTTCGCTCGCGACCTTGTCGTAGTTGGCCTTGAACGCCTTGCCGTTCATCGCGAACTTCATCAGCGCTGCGATCTCTGCGCCGGAGGGCCAGATGTCGCCGAGGAAGATGTCCTTGCCGCCCTTGCCCTTGCCGACCGGCTCGGTCATCAGATCGCGCAACACCGTGCCGGCGATCGCATAGGCGACAACCAGCGGCGGGCTGGCGAGAAAGTTGGCCTTGAGGTTGGGGTGAATCCGCGCTTCGAAGTTGCGGTTCCCGGACAGCACCGCAGCGCAGATCAGGTCATTCTTGGTGATTGCATCGTTCAGCTCGGGCGTCAGGTCGCCGGCGTTGCCGATGCAGGTGGTACAGCCATAGGCGGCGACACTGAAGCCGAGCTTCTCGAGATAGGGCAGCAACCCCGCATTCGTCAGGTATTCGGTGACGATCCGCGAGCCCGGCGCCAGCGAAGTCTTGATGTGCGGGCTGACCTTCAGGCCGGCTTCGACTGCCTTCTTCGCGAGCAGACCGGCCGCCAGCATGACGCTCGGGTTCGACGTGTTGGTGCAGGAGGTGATCGCGGCGATCAGCACATCGCCGTTGCCGACCGTCATGTCGCCGTGCGCGGGCTGTTCGGGCATCGCCTCGGACAGCGCGGCGGCCAGAGTCGGCTTGTTCGCGTTCATCTCGTCGATGAAGCGGGGCGCGCCCGGCGCGACCGCGGGGTTGTGCTGCACCTTGCTGTCGGCCTCGCTGCTGCGCGCCTCGTGGGCCCGCACCAGGTGCCGGGTCAGGAGATGGCCGGCCGCCTGGTTGAAGCCGCTTTCGGTCGGCGGCTTGGAGTAGAGCGACGCGAACTGCGCCTTGACCTTGCCCAGCTCGATGCGGTCTTGCGGACGCTTCGGCCCGGCCAGACTCGGCGTGACGGTGCCGAGGTCGAGACTGACGATCTGGGTGTAGTCGATGTCGCCGGCGCGGGCGACGCCGTAAAGGCCCTGCGCCTTGAAATAGGCCTGGAAGACGTCGATCTCCTGGCGGCTGCGGCCGGTGCCCTCGAAGTACTCGATGGTCTTGTCGTCGACCGGGAAAAAGCCCATCGTCGCGCCGTATTCCGGCGCCATGTTGGCCATCGTCGCGCGGTCGGGGACCGACAGACTTTCGGTGCCGGCGCCGAAGAATTCGACGAACTTGCCGACCACCTTTTCCTTGCGCAGGATCTCGGTCACCGCCAGCACGAGGTCGGTGGCGGTGACGCCTTCGCGGAGCCGTCCGGTGAACTCGAAGCCGACCACGTCGGGCATCAGGAAGTAGACCGGCTGGCCGAGCATGGCGGCCTCGGCCTCGATGCCGCCGACACCCCAGCCGACCACGCCGATGCCGTTGATCATGGTGGTGTGGCTGTCGGTGCCGACCAGCGAGTCGGGGTAGTAGACCGGCGGTTGACCCGCGGCGGTCGCCTTCTTGTGCACGCCGCGCGCCAGGTACTCGAGGTTGACCTGGTGGACGATGCCGAAGCCCGGCGGCACGACGCCGAACGTATCGAACGCCTGCATGCCCCACTTCATGAACTGGTAGCGCTCGAGGTTGCGCTTGAACTCCAGCTTCATGTTCAGATCGAGCGCCTTCTTCGTGCCGAAGTAGTCGATCATGATCGAGTGATCGACGACCAGGTCGACCGGCACCAGCGGCTCGATCGTCTTCGCGTCCTTGCCCATCTCGGCGGCGACGTTGCGCA
Source organism: Pseudomonadota bacterium (assembly GCA_030946925.1). GTDB lineage: Bacteria > Pseudomonadota > Gammaproteobacteria > Burkholderiales > Burkholderiaceae_C > Schlegelella_A. Next base: position 14,304 of record JALYXU010000010.1, on the reverse strand, counting down.
TCGCCGCAAGGTCGGCCAGCAAGGGCACGCCGGTGAAGTCTTGCAGGATCACGCGGGCAACGAGGAACGGCACTTCGTCCAGGCGCGGCGCTTTCGCCTTCCACCCGGCCAGCTGTGCGATGTGCTCGGGCAACACCTTCTTGCCGTCGCAATTCCGCAGCACCGATTCGAGGACGATGCGAATCGAGATGGGCAGCCGCGACACGCTCGGGTACTGCCTGGCCAGGGCCGGCAACGACCAGAAGCGACCCTCCTTGCCGGAGCCGGTCTTGAAGGATTGAAGGAGGTTTTCGAAGGCGTGGGTCATGGTGTGGCGGGTGGAGGGTGGTCGAAAGTGGATTGACGCGTCTAAGCCGGGACGATGATCTTCAGGCCCTTGAAGTAGTCGCGAAAGAACCCGGCGTCGCGGGTGATGAGGCCACTGCATTGCAGCAGGGCGTGTGCGCCGATGAGGAAGTCCGGAACGGTGCGCGGCGAGATGGGCGCGGCGCCCTCCGCCTTCAGCCGCTCCTTGTAGCGCCGCTGCATTTCCCCGGCGCGTATCGCCGAGCGCGCTTCGGTGGGCAGGAAGCGAATGCCGGCGCCCTCGAGCACGTCGTAGAGCTCCCCGCCGAAGCCGAGACCGGCGACGACTTCGCTGACGACGACCTCGCAGACGACAACCGAGCCGCGTGTCATCGATTGTCGGATCGCCGTTTCCGCCGCCTCGCCGCGCGCGCCATCGCCAAGCAGGTCGATCAGCGCGGACGAGTCGATTGCGGTGAGCACACCGTGCCGTTCAGACGTCGACCGGGTCTCCGGGGGCGCGGCCGCGCAGCTCCCGCATCACGTCGTCGGTGGTTCTGCCCTCGGCGAGCTTGAAGCGGCCGCGCAGGCGCGAGATCGCGTCGTCGACGTTCTTGCGGAGGATGATGCGGCCGCCGTCGAGCTCGACCCGCAGTTGCGTGCCCTTGATCAGGCCGAGCGCATCGCGCACCGCCTTCGGCAAGGTGATCTGCCCTCGTTCAGCGACCGTCGCTTCCATAGTCCGATCCTCAGGATAGTCGCGCCTTCATCGGCACCTTTTCAGACGAATTCGGTACGTATCATAGCTGCATACTTGCCGATTCTCAAGTCCGGGCAGAGAAGTCCTTCATGTAGGCAACGAGTGCACGAACGCCCTCGAGCGGCATCGCGTTGTAGATCGAGGCCCGCATCCCGCCGACGATCCGATGCCCTTTCAGCGCCAGCAGTCCGGCGGCCTGTGCGCCGTCGAGGAAGGCAGCGTCGAGGCGCGGGTCGGCGAGATGGAAAGCGACGTTCATGAGAGAGCGGTCCGCAGCGGCGATGCTCGTCACGTAGAACGGGTCGGTGTCGATCGCCTCGTAGAGCAAGGCGGCCTTGGCCCGGTTTTGCGCTGCCATCCTGGCCAGGCCGCCCTCCGCCTTCAGCCATCGGAACACCAGGCCGGCGATGTAGATCGCATAGGTCGGCGGCGTGTTGATCATCGAGTTGTTGGCGGCTTGCACGGTGTAGTCGAGGACCTGGGGCGTGGTTGGAAGGGCGCCGCCGAGAAGGTCCCCGCGGACGATGACGAGGGTCAGGCCGGCCGGGCCGATGTTTTTCTGGGCACCGCCGTAGATCAATCCGTAGCGGGAGACGTCGACCGGACGCGACAGGATGTTCGACGACATGTCGGCAACCAGCGGAACCTCGCCCGTCTCCGGCGTCCAGTGAAACTCGAGGCCGCGGATGGTCTCGTTGGCGCAGATGTGCACGTAGGCCGCGTCCCGGTCCAGATGCCATTCCTGCTGCGGCGGAATCGCCGTGAAGCCGTTGTCGCGGGCGCTCGCGGCGATGTTGACACGGCAGAAGTGCGCCGCCTCCGCGATCGACCGCTTCGACCACTCGCCGGTGTCGACGTAATCAGCCGCCGAGCGGCCGCGCAGCAGGTTCATCGGCACGATCGCGTTCTGGCCGATCGCACCGCCTTGCAGGAACAGGACCTTGTAGTGCTCGGGAATCTCGAGCAACTCGCGCAGGTCCGCCTCGGCCTCGGCCTGGATCGCCATGAAGTGCTTGCCGCGATGGCTCATCTCCATCACCGACATGCCGGAGCCGTGCCAGTCGAGCATCTCCGCCGCAGCTTGCCGAAGCACGGGTTCGGGGAGGGCGGCCGGCCCGGGGCTGAAGTTGAAAGGTCGTGTCACGCCCCGGATTATCGAGCGGCATCGGCCGCCCGAGACTGGGCGACACCCGATCCCCAATGCAAAACGCGCCCCGGGGGGCGCGCTGCGGTCGCTCCGAGAGGAGACTCCGCTCAGGACGCCGCAGAGGCCGCTGATGCCGAGCGTGCCGTACCGGCCTCGCCGGCTTTCGCGGCCCGGGCGGCTTCGATCAACTCCCGCTGCTTCGGGCTGACGCAATCGTCGACGATGCGATGACCGGTCTTGACGTTGAGGAGCATCGATTTGCTGGCGATCTGCACCATCAGGGTCTCGCCCTTGACGTCTTCCAGGCGGATCGCACCGGTCGACGAGAGCACCGGCTTCATCAACCAGCCCGACTTGCCTGATTTGACTTCCACGTACGCGGAGTGCTTCAGGCTCTGATGGATGTCGAGGCTCTGGCTGAATTCGCAGTCGTAGCGGCCGACATAGACCATCTCCGCGGCCTTCACCTGATCGGGCCCAGCGTCGGGCACGGCGAGCTCGACCACCGCCTTCTTGGCCGTTTTCGCAGGGGCCGCCTTGGCGGTCTTGGCGGTCTTGGCGGCCGGCGCAGTCTGCGCTGCCGCCGGCGCGACGAGGCACGCGGTCAAAGCGAAGCAAAGCACCGTCAAAGCAGGGCGGAAAGCGTGGGTTTGGTTCATCGGTCGACCTTTTCAACGCTGGGACGCGCGGCGTGATTGTGGTTCAGCGATTTGCCCCCTCGGTCTCGCCTTACCCGCCGTTACCGACATAGCGGGACTTGCGTCACGCGGCGCCGGGACCGACTCCGTGCGGACTGCTCGCGGGGGCGAAAAAACGTCGCTCGAACTGCGCCGGCAATACGGCGCCGGTGCGGCGCGCCAGGATCAGGATGCGCCACCAGTAGCGGTAGCTGGCCCGGTCCTGCAGCAGGCCGGCGTGGCGAATCGGTGCCCAACCCGCGTCGGCGGCGGCGCCGATGATGGCGATCGCCTGGTCGACCTCGCTCTGCTCCGGCGCGAACGCGGCAACGATGGGCCGGATCTGGCTCGGGTGGATGCTCCACATCCGGGTGAAGCCGAAGTCCTTGATGGCGCGCCGGGCAGCGGCGGCGACGACGGCGATGTCGGCGAACTCCGTCACGACGCTGTGCGACGGAACCTTCCCGAAGGCGTGGCAGGCAGCCGCGATCTCGAGCTTGGCGCGAACCACAAGCGGGTGCGCGAACTGGCCCGGCGCGCTCATCGCCGATGCCGGGATCGCACCGCGATGCGCGGAGACGAAGTCCATCAGGCCGAACGACAGCGATTCGATTCGCGGATGCGCGGCCAGGCTGGCAACGTGGCGCAGGGCGGCGTGCGTCTCAATGAGCGCGTGCAGCGGGATGGTCCGCCCGCCTGAAACCGCGTCGACTGCAGAGGCCGCCTTGTCCACGTCAGCCACCGAATCGACCTTCGGCAGCATGACGTAGGCCAGCCGGCTCGCCGCCTGGCCGACGATGGTCGCGACGTCGCTTTCGAACGCCGGATGGTCGACCGGGTGGACCCGGACGCCGCAGCGGCCGAAGCGATTGCGCGCGGACATCGCCATCTCGGCGACGAGGTGGGCGTGATCGACTTCGCCGCCGACCGGCGCGCCGTCTTCGCAGTCGAGCGTCACGTCGAAGACCGGCCCGAGCTCGGCCTGCAGGGCGAAGCTCTTCGTCATCCGCGCCTCGATCCCGGCGTAGTGATCGCAGACCGGCAGCGTGTCCGCGGCGCACTCCACGTCGGAGAGCCAGCTGCCCGGATCGCTGTCGCGGTCGTCCGTCATCTGGTGCTGCTTGCCGCCGCGAAGCTCAGAGCAAGTGCTTGACGCCGTCCTGCTCTTCCTGCAGCTCCTTGAGCGTCAGGTCGATGCGCTGCCGGCTGAATGCGTCGATCTCGAGGCCCTCGACGAGCTTGTACTCGCCGCCGTCGGTGGTCACCGGGAAGCCGAACATGGTGTCTTTCGGAATGCCGTACTGGCCATCCGAGGCGATGCCCATGGTCACCCACTTGCCGTTCGAGCCGAGGATCCAATCGTGCATGTGATCGATGGCGGCATTGGCGGCAGACGCTGCCGACGACAGGCCACGCGCTTCGATGATCGCCGCGCCACGCTTGCCGACGGTCGGAAGAAAGGTGTCCTTGTTCCAGGCGTCGTCATGAATCATCGACTTGACCGGCTGCCCGGCGATCGTCGCGAAGCGGTAGTCGGCATACATCGTCGGCGAGTGGTTGCCCCAGACCGCGAGCTTCTCGATCGACGCGACCGGCTTGCCGGTCTTGGCCGCGATCTGACTGGCAGCACGGTTGTGGTCGAGCCGCAGCATCGCCGTGAAGTTCTTGCGCGGCAGACCGGGCGCGCTCTTCATCGCGATGTAGGCGTTGGTGTTGGCGGGGTTGCCGACCACGAGCACCTTGACGTTGCGGCTGGCCACCGCGTCGAGGGCCTTGCCCTGGGCGGTGAATATCTGCGCGTTCGCCGCCAGCAGGTCTTTTCGCTCCATGCCCGGGCCGCGCGGTCGGGCGCCGACCAGGAGTGCATAGTCGGCGGCCTTGAAGGCTGTCATCGGATCGCCGTGCGCCGTCATCCCGGCAAGCAGCGGAAAGGCGCAGTCGTCGAGCTCCATCATGACGCCCTTCAATCCTTTCTGCGCCTTCTCGTCTGGGATTTCGAGCAACTGAAGGAGGACGGGTTGGTCCTTGCCGAGCATCTCGCCGGCGGCGATGCGAAAGAGAAGGGCGTATCCGATCTGGCCGGCGGCCCCGGTGACGGCGACGCGGACGGGAGGCTTGTTCATGAAAACTCCGAGGCTTGATGAGGTTGGAGGAAGACCGCCGGGCAAGGCCTGTCGCCCGCGGTTAAAGTCTGTTGCATTGCAATAAAATTATTGGCGTCGTGCTCGCTCCGGGCTTTCCGACGTCTGCTGGTGCACTGGGGTAGAAAAGGTCCGACATGGTCACGTCGCTCAAAGAACAACCGCTCAAGAAGCCACCCGAATATCGCAACATCCACGTCACCCAGCTCACATCCTATCGCCTGCCGGCGGCGGGTTGGGTATCGATCCTGCATCGCATCAGCGGCGCCGCCATGTTCTTGCTGCTGCCGTTCGTGATCTGGATGTTCGACACGAGTCTGACTTCCGAAGCCACCTTCGATCAGTTCCGCAGCGTCTTCACCTATGGCGCCGCAGGTGTCCCGGGCTGGTTCGTGAAACTCGTCGCCCTGGGCTTGATCTGGGCCTATCTGCTGCACTTTTGCGCCGGCCTTCGCCATCTATGGATGGACGCCACCCACACCGTCGACCTGCGGTTCGGTCGCATTTCGGCGCTGAGCGTGATCGGCCTCAGCACGCTGTTGGCGCTGGCGCTCGGTGCCAAGCTCTTCTCCCTGTATTGAGGCCCGCGATGAGCACCACCTTCGGTTCCCGGCGCCTCGTCGTCGGTGCCCATTACGGCTTGCGCGACTGGCTGGCGCAGCGGTTTACGTCGGTGGTCATGGCGGTCTTCACACTGGTCGTGATCGCGCAGGCGCTTCTGCCCGGAGAGATGGACTACGGCAAGTGGTCGGCGATGTTTTCGCATCAATGGATGAAGGTGCTCACCTTCGTCACGGTCATTGCGATGCTGTGGCACGTCTGGGTCGGCATGCGTGACATCTGGATGGACTACATCAAGCCGATCGGCGTCCGCCTGGGATTGCAGGTGCTGACGATCACCTGGCTGGTCGGCTGCGCCGGCTGGGCGGTGCAGGTTCTGTGGAGGCTGTGATGCAGGGTCCCGCGCTCGCCGCTCCGTCGCTGCCGACCCGACGTTTCGACGTGGTCATCGTCGGCGCCGGCGGCTCCGGCATGCGAGCGTCGCTGCAGCTGGCACGTGCCGGCCTCAACGTCGCGGTGCTGACCAAGGTGTTCCCGACCCGCTCGCATACGGTCGCCGCGCAAGGCGGGATCGGCGCTTCGCTCGGCAACATGAGCGAGGACAACTGGCACTACCACTTCTACGACACCGTCAAGGGCAGCGACTGGCTGGGCGACCAGGACGCGATCGAGTTCATGTGCCGCGAAGCCGCAAATGTCGTCTACGAGCTCGAGCATTTCGGCATGCCGTTCGACCGCAACGCCGACGGCACGATCTACCAGCGCCCGTTCGGCGGCCACACTGCCAACTATGGCGAAAAGCCGGTGCAGCGTGCCTGCGCCGCGGCCGACCGCACCGGCCATGCGATGCTGCACACGCTCTATCAGCAGAACGTCAAGGCGCGCACGAACTTTTTCGTCGAGTGGATGGCGCTCGACTTGATCCGCGATGTCGAAGGCTCGGTCATCGGTGTCACCGCGCTCGAGATGGAGACGGGCCAGCTGCACATCCTTCAGGCCAAGGCGGTGCTGCTGGCCACCGGCGGTGCCGGGCGAATTTTTGCAGCGTCGACCAACGCCTTCATCAACACCGGTGACGGCCTCGGCATGGCCGCCCGCGCCGGGTTGCCGCTCGAGGACATGGAGTTCTGGCAATTCCATCCGACCGGCGTCTATGGCGCCGGCGTGCTGCTTACCGAAGGCTGCCGCGGCGAGGGCGCGATCCTGCGCAACAGCGACGGCGAGCGCTTCATGGAGCGCTACGCGCCGACGCTCAAAGACCTGGCGCCGCGCGACTTCGTGTCCCGGTGCATGGACCAGGAGATCAAGGAAGGCCGGGGTTGCGGTGCCGAGAAGGACTACATCGTCCTCGACATGACCCACCTGGGCGCCGACACGATCAGGAAGCGTTTGCCGAGCGTGCTCGAGATCGGCCACAACTTCGCCAACGTCGACATCACCCGGGAGCCGATCCCGGTGGTGCCGACGATCCACTATCAGATGGGCGGGATCCCGACCAATGTCCATGGCCAGGTCGTCGCGCCCGCGAACGGCAACCCGAGCAGCGTCGTCGATGGCCTCTACGCGGTCGGTGAGTGCTCCTGCGTCAGCGTCCACGGCGCCAACCGGCTCGGCACCAATTCGCTGCTCGACCTGCTCGTGTTCGGCCGTTCGGCCGGCAATCACATCGTCGAGAGCAAGCTCGCGTCGCGCCAGCACAAGGCGCTCCCGGCCGCCGCCGCCGACGCGACGTCGGCGCGGCTCGCTCGCCTCGAGGCGAGCCGCGGCGGCGAATACTCGCAGACGATCGCCAACGATCTGCGCAAGACGATGCAGCAGCATGCCGGGGTGTTTCGCACCCAATCCATGCTCGATCAGGGCGTCCTCAAAGTCCAGGCAATCGCCGAGCGAGCCAAGTCGATGCACCTCGCCGACAAGTCGAATATCTTCAACACCGCGAGAGTGGAGGCGCTGGAGGTCGACAACCTGATGGAATCGGCTCTGGCGACCATGTACTCCGCCGCGGCCAGGCGCGAGTGCCGAGGTGCCCACACGGTGTCGGATTACGAGCGGCCGATCGACGATCAGTTCGCCCCAAACGGCCGCAACGACGTCGAGTGGATGAAGCACACGCTCTGGTTCAGCGAGGGCAATCGGCTCGAATACAAGCCGGTCAATCTGAAGCCCATGTCCGTCGACTCGATCCCGCCAAAGGTGCGCACCTTCTGATCATGGAAAAAGAGACTTCCACCCGGGCCTCGGACGCCAGCGACCCCGCTGTCTCGAGCGGCCCCGCGGTCGGCCGGCGGACCTTCAAGATCTACCGTTACGACCCGGAGACGGGTGCTTCGCCTTCGCTGCAGACGATCTCGGTCGACCTCGACGGCAGCGAGCGCATGCTGCTCGACGCATTGATGAAGCTGAAGGCGGTCGATCCGAGCCTGAGTTTCAGGCGCTCGTGCCGCGAGGGCGTCTGCGGCTCGGACGCGATGAACATCAACGGCAAGAACGGTCTGGCCTGCCTGACCAACATGAAGACGCTGAAGGACCCGATCGTCCTGAAGCCTTTGCCCGGCCTGCCGGTGGTCCGCGACCTGATCGTCGACATGACCCAGTTCTTCAAGCAATACCACTCGATCAAGCCGTATCTCGTCAACGACGAGATGCCGCCGGAGAAGGAGCGGTTGCAATCGCCGGAGGAACGCGACGAGCTGAACGGACTCTACGAATGCATCCTCTGTGCAAGCTGCTCGACGGCATGCCCGAGCTTCTGGTGGAACCCTGACAAGTTTGTCGGCCCGGCTGGTTTGCTGCAGGCCTATCGCTTCATCTCCGACAGCCGCGATCAGGCAACCGGCGATCGTCTCGACAATCTCGAGGATCCGTACCGGCTGTTCCGTTGTCACACGATCATGAATTGCGTCGACGTCTGCCCGAAGAACCTGAATCCGGCCCGGGCAATCGGCAAGATCAAGGAGCTGATGGTGAGGCGCGCTGTCTGATGCGAGGCGCGACCGGCGAGCCCCTGGCGGGCGACCCCGACATCGGCGCCGCCGCCATGAGCAAGCTGCGCTGGCGTTGCCGGCGTGGTCTGCTCGAGAACGATCTGCTGATCGAGCGCCTGTTCGCGCGTCCCGGTGGGGTCAGCCGGGCCGAATCGAACGGTCTTTATCTCCTGATGGAGCTCGCCGACAACGACCTGCTCGATCTTTTCCTGGGCCGGCAGGCGCCGACCGGTCGTCTCGACAGAGCCGAGGTTCATCAAGTGCTCGAGGCCGTTCGTCGTGCGCCCTTCGCATCTGTTCCCAGCACGACGCTCGGCCATTCGTCTTCACCGACTCCTTCAAGGACTCCGCCATGATTCCGTCCGACGCCAAAGCCACACTCTCCTTCTCGGACGGCAGCCCGAGCATGGAGTTGCCGATCTACAAAGGCACGATCGGCCCGGACGTGATCGACATCCGCAAGCTCTACGGACAGACTGGCAAGTTCACCTACGACCCGGGATTCCTCTCGACGGCGTCCTGCAACTCGACCATCACCTACATCGATGGCGACAAGGGCGAGCTGCTCTACCGCGGTTACCCCATCGAGCAGCTGGCGACGCAATGCGACTATCTCGAGACCTGCTACCTGTTGCTCTACGGCGAGCTGCCGAGTCCGTCGCAGAAGGCCGAGTTCAACGATCTCGTCATGCACCACACGATGGTGCACGAGCAACTGCAATTCTTCCTGCGCGGCTTTCGTCGCGATGCCCATCCGATGGCGATCATGACCGGGCTGGTCGGTGGACTCTCCGCGTTCTATCACGACAGCACCGACATCCATAACGCCCAGCATCGCGAGATTTCGGCGATCCGTCTCATCGCCAAGATGCCGACCTTGGTCTCGATGGCATACAAGTACACGATCGGCCAGCCCTACATCTACCCGAAGAACGATCTCTCCTACGCCGGCAACTTCATGCGCACGATGTTCGCGACGCCGTGCGAGGAATACACGCCGAACGAAGTGCTGGTGCGGGCGATGGACCGGATCTTCATCCTGCACGCGGACCACGAGCAGAACGCCTCGACCTCGACCGTGCGCCTGTGCGGCTCGTCGGGCACGAATCCGTTCGCGGCGATCGCTGCTGGGGTGGCCTGCCTTTGGGGCCCGGCCCACGGCGGCGCCAACGAGGCGGCGCTCAACATGCTCGAAGACATGCAGAAAGCGGGCGGAGTCGAGAAGATCGGCGAGTTCGTCAAGCAGGTGAAGGACAAGAACTCCGGCGTCAAGCTGATGGGCTTCGGCCACCGCGTCTACAAGAACTACGATCCACGTGCCAAGCTGATGCGAGAAACCTGCCACGAAGTGCTGGACGCGCTCGGTCTGCACGACGATCCCATCTTCAAGCTGGCGATGGCCCTCGAGAAGATTGCGCTCGAGGACGAGTACTTCGTCGCAAGAAAGCTCTATCCGAATGTCGACTTCTATTCCGGCATCGTGCAGCGGGCGATCGGCATTCCGGTGAGCCTTTTCACCGCCATCTTTGCGCTGGCGCGCACCGTCGGCTGGATCGCGCAGCTGAACGAGATGATCGGCGATCCGGAATACAAGATCGGCCGGCCGCGCCAGCTGTACGCGGGTTCGACGCAGCGAAACGTCCGCGGCTGATTAAGCGGTCGAGGCGGGCCGGGCGGTCGCCTTTGGCCAGAAACCGGAGCCGGCGGCGGTGGGATTAGGGTCGGCCCCTGATGGCTGCCGCGCACCAAATCCGTCACACTCTGCGGCGCGATTTCGAAAAGATCGGGTGGGCGTGGGCGGATCGCCCCGCAGAAATTCGACCGGGACGTTGGTACGTTTCTTGTATCGCACAGAGGGAAAAGCCAGCCACCTCATGTCGAGCGGCTGAATTCAGGAGGTCACCTTGCGCAGAAATTCGTGGTTGGTTCGGTTTGCGGCACTGTTGTCGCTGGCAGGAACCCTTGCGGCGGGGCCTGCGGGCGCAGCCATCGTCAACGGCGGCTTTGAAACAGGAAACTTCTCGGGCTGGACCTTGGTAACCGATGACCTGACTTTCGCAACTGTCTCATCCCAGGCCCCGGTGCCGCAGTCGGGGATCTGGGGCGCGTCGTTCGGATCGCCGAGCACACTGAGCCAGACTGTGGCAACGGTGGCTGGGTCGTTTTATGCGCTCGACTTCTGGCTGCAGGACGAGGCCGACGTGCTCGGCGCCGCGACTCCCAACTCGTTCGAGGCCACCTGGAACGGCACGACGGTGACGAGCTTGGTCAACACGGCTGCGTTCAACTACAAGCACCTCACGTTCAATCTCGCCGCGACATCGGCGTCGACGGTGGTGGCTTTCACTTTCAGAAACGACCCGGGGTTCTGGGACCTCGACAACGTCGCGGTCACGGCCGTGCCTGAGCCGGAAACATGGGCGCTGATGGGTCTGGGGCTGGCGTTACTGGCAGCTCGCCGGCGCCGTCTGTCGACCCGCGAGTAGCCGTCGGCGCTCGTCCGCAACCAGCAGGAATCGAACCCCGACGGGTTTGTTCGTCGGGTCAACGCGGCCGCCAAAGCGGGCGGCATCGAGTAGAGGATTGAAATGATGAAGTCGCATCTTCGGAACACTGTCGTTTTTGCTGCCGTATCGGCGCTCGGCATGGCTTTCACCGGCCAGGCCGGAGCGCAGGCTGACCTCCAGGAAGTCACCGGCAATACCGCGGCAACGCCATTGGGGCTGCACTCCAGGGACAGCGCTCCGGTCACCGTCGTTGTGATCCTCCGCGGCGACCCGGTCGCAATAGTGCAGAAGAATGTCGGCCGCCAGCTGACGCGCAGCGAGCGCGAGTCGGTCATCGCCCAGCGCCATGCCGAGCACCAAGGTGCAAAGGCCGAGATCGAGCGCCGCGGCGGCAAGGTACTCGCGCACTTTCAGAGCGCACTCAACGGCATGAAGATCCAGATTCCGCGCCGCGAGCTGGCCCGCCTGCGCGCGATCCCGGGCGTTGTCGATATCCAGGCTGTCGGCAACTACCACCGCGACAACACCATCAGCGTGCCATTGATCGGCGCGCCCCTGGCGTGGCAGCTTCCCGGCCAGTTCCAGGGCCAGGGAGTGAAGATCGCGATTCTCGACAGTGGCATCGACTACACCCACGCCGACTTCGGCGGACCCGGCACTGTCGCCGCGTATCAGGCTGCGTTCGCGACCAACACCCTCCCGCCCGACCCGGCACTGTTCGGGCCTGGCGCGCCGAAGGTCAAGGGCGGCACCGATCTGGTCGGCGACAACTACACCGGCCGCAACACCCCGGTTCCCGATCCGAATCCTCTGGACTGCCCGAGCACCAGTGGCACCGTTGGTCACGGCACGCATGTGGCCGGCACGGCCACGGGCTTCGGCGTCAAGGCCGATGGCACCACCTACACCGGCCCCTACAACGCCGCGGCCTACACCCCGGGGGCCTTCAGGATCGGCCCTGGCGTCGCGCCTAAGGCCGACCTGTACTCGGTCCGTGTTTTCGGCTGCGCCGGCTCGACGGAGGTGGTCAGCGAGGCCATCGATTGGGCTGTCGCCCACGGCATGAACGTGATCAGCATGTCGCTTGGGTCGGACTTCGGCAATGTCGGCAACGGCAGCACCGGCAGCCTGGCTGAGGGCACCGCCGTTGCCAACGCCGTCGCCGCGGGCATCGTCGTCGTCGCCGCCTCGGGCAACGCCGGGCCCACGCCCTACATCACCAGCGCCCCGGCGGTTTATGCGGGGGTGATCTCGGTTGCTGCAACCGATGCGCTGGCCGGAATTCCCGTCGCCACACTCAAGCTCAGTACCGGCCCGACGCTCACTGTCCAGAACTCGAACAACGCCACCTTCGCAAACGGCAGCACGTGGCCAATCGTTGTGTTGCGCAAGGCTGATGGCACAGTCTCGTTGGGCTGCGATCCCAACGAGTACGACAAGACGAAAAATGGCGGCATCGACATCAGCGGCAAGCTGGTCGTCACGATTCGCGGTACCTGCTCGCGTGTGTTCCGGGCCGGTGCTGCTCAGCATTTCGGGGCCGCCGCGGCGGCGATGATCGACACCTCGCCTGCCTCGTTCCCGCCCTACGAGGGTCCGATTCCCGGCGGCGCGCCAGACCCGAATTCGGGGAACATCTACGAGCCGGTGACGATCCCGTTCTTTGGTGTCCTGTCGGCTGACGCGGCCACGCTGACTGGCGGCCCGAACGGGTTGAATCCCGCGGCACCCGTGAGCGCGACGGCCAACAACGCCGGCATCTTGGCAAATCCCGGCTTCGACAAGGTTGCCACCTTCTCATCGGGCGGCGCTCGCATCGGCGATAGCGTGTTGCGGCCAGGGGTCACTGCCCCCGGCGTGTCCACGGTGTCGGCGGCGTCGGGAACCGGCAACGGCTTCAAGGTCCTCTCCGGGACGTCGATGGCCACTCCGCACGTGGCCGGCGTCGCCGCGCTGGCGAAGCAGGCGCATCCGACCTGGTCCGTGGCCGACTTGCGTGCCGCCATCATCGAGACTGCGGCACCTTCGCTGCTGCCCGACTACTCGCCACGCAATGAAGGCGCGGGTCTGGTTCAGGCCTTGGGCGCGGTGACGACTCAGGCGGTCGTGCGCACACCGGACGAGAGCCTGTCGTTCGGGTACGCCGATCTGCTGACCGACTTCAGCGGCACGAAGCAAGTCACGGTGCACAACTTCGGCCCGAAGGCGGTGCAGTTCAACATCTCGGTCACGAAGAGCATCGGCCCGGCCAGCGTTTCCGTGACCGTGCCGGCCTCGGTCATCGTTGCCGGCAACGGCGACGCCCAGTTTCCGCTGACCTTGAGCGTGCCCGCCAGCGCGGGCACCGGCGGCAATACGTTCCAGGACGTCGGCGGCTACATCCAGCTGACCCCGTCCAACACGCGGCTGAACGGCAACGTCGCGCTCACGGTGCCGTACTACCTGGTGACGCACGGACGATCCAACGTGGCGGCAACGCTCGCGCCGGGTGGTCTGAACCTCACCAACAACGGCAGCGCGCTCGCGACCACCACACCGGGTTTGTGGATCTGGAACTTGTACCAGCCGGTGCCTCAAGGCGTGGCTCAAGCCGACGTGCGCGCTGTCGGCACTTCGCTGTCCGGAACCAACGTGTTCTTCGCCGTCAACACCTACGACCGCGTGAGCACGACCTTGGCCTTCCAGGAAATCGATGTCTGCATCGACACAAGCGGGGGGCCGGGGTTCACGCCGAACAAGTTGCTGGTCGGCATCAACCAGTCGGCCCTGAGCTCAACGGGGTCCGCCACGACGTACTCGACGGCCCTGTTCCCCGCCGATGCCAACTGCAACAGCACCGGTCCCGGCACCATCTTGTTCAACATCCCGGAGCCGACCGACAACTCGATTCTGCAGCTGGCAGTTCCGAGGACGGGCACGACGGCCACCAACGGTCTGGGGCTGACGGCGGCGAATCCGCGTTTCAAATACCAGGTGACTTATTTCGGCACCGATGGCTTGGGAGCGCAGATGCCCGGGACTGGCACCTTCAATGCGTTCACCCCGGCGTTGACCTTCGGCAACACCGGGCCGATCGCGGCGAACGGGAGCCGGTCCGTCACGATCACGCAGACCCCTGGCGAAGCGGCGCTGTCGCCCTATCTGGGAGTGATGGTCACGGCGCCGGACAACGTCCCCGGCGCAAGCCAGGCGCTCTTGTTCACGTACCCGTAGTAGCAGCAGGAAGCTCTTTCTTCTGGTGG
>JALYXU010000238.1 GCA_030946925.1 Pseudomonadota bacterium | reverse complement strand
TGGGGCATCGACTTCGAGGCCGAAGTCGCCGTCATCACCGGCGACGTCGCCATGGGCACCGGCGCCGAGGCGGCGATCGACGGCATCCGCCTGGTCATGCTGGCCAACGATGTCAGCCTGCGCAACCTGATCTCGGCCGAGCTCGCCAAGGGCTTCGGCTTTTTCCAGAGCAAGCCGGCGACCGCCTTCAGCCCGGTCGCGGCGACGCCCGACGAGCTCGGCCCTGCCTGGCAGGGCGGCCGCCTCCACCTCGACCTGGTGAGCAGCTGGAACGGCGCACCGGTCGGCCGCTGCAACGCCGGCGAGGAGATGACCTTCCACTTCGGGCAGCTCATCGCCCACCTGTGCAAGACCCGCAACTGCCGCGCCGGCTCGGTGATCGGCAGCGGCACCGTCAGCAACAAGGACTGGGCCCGCGGCTACTCGTGCATCGCCGAGAAGCGGGCGATCGAGACGATCGAGAACGGCAGCCCGCAGACGCCCTTCATGCAGTTCGGCGACAGCATCCGCATCGAGATGCAGGGCAGCGATGGCTCGAGCCTGTTCGGCGCGATTGCCCAGAAGGTCGTCGCCGCTAGCGCAGCGGCACGATGACGCCGGAGCTGCCATCGACGCTGAAGTTCGCGACGATCTGGCTGGTCCTCGGTGCGCTTGTCTTCGTCGTCTTCGAATGGCGGCAGCACGAGGCGGCGCAGACGAGCTTCGCGGCGCAGGGCGGCGTGATCGAGATCCGGCAAGGGGCCGACGGCCACTACCACTGGCCAGGCAGCCTGAACGGCCGAGCCGTCGATTTCCTGGTCGACACCGGCGCCAGCGGCGTCGCCATCCCGGCCGCGCTGGCCCGCGAGCTCGGCCTGCAGAGCGAAGGCACGATGCGCTCGCAGACCGCCGGCGGCCCGGTGGTGGGCCAGGTGTTTCGCGCCGATCTGCTGCTCCAAGGCGGGGTCCGCGCGGAGCGGCTGCGGGTGGTCGGCCTGCCGAACCTGGACGCCGCCTTGCTCGGCATGGACGTACTCGGCCGCCTGCCCTGGCAGCAGCGCGGCGGCGCCCTGCGCATCGACCTGCGGGCCGCCACGGGCGGCGCTAAGCTTCCGGAATGATCCGCTTCGATGCCGTCGCGTGGTTCGCCTGCCGCCCCTTGGCCCGAACACCGCGGGCCCTGCTCGCGGCCTGCGTCATCGCGGGCACGCCCGCCGCCGACGCCGAGGCGGTCACGACCACTTGCCCTCCGGTCGCGACGCCGCTCACGGCCGCGTCGCTGCAGGCCGGCCTTGGCCAGGCCCGCGACCATGGTTTTCTCTGGCGCATCAGCAAGGACGGCCGCACTTCCTTTCTCTACGGGACCATCCACGCGGCCCGAACCGAGTGGATGTTTCCCGGCCCGACCGTGCTCGATGCGGTCCGCGGCAGCGACATCCTCGCCCTCGAGCTCGACGTGCTCGACCCGGAGCTGCAGAAGCGGCTCATGGCCAGCATTGCCGAACGCCGCGGCCAGCCATTGCCGGCCCCGCTGCTGCGCCGGATCGAGCGACGCATGGCGGCCGAGTGCGTCGACGCGGCGCTGTGGTCGGCCTTCGCACCGGAATTCCAGGTCGCCTCGCTCGGCGTGATGGCCGGCCGGCGCGATGGACTCGATCCGGGCAACGCCATCGATCTGGTGCTCGCGGTCCTGGCCCGTCAGCTCGGCAAGCCGATCGCCTCGCTCGAGACACCCGAATCGCAAATGCGGGCCCTGCAGATGTCGAGCCGGTCCGAAACGGTCGAGTTCGTGACGAGCGGCCTCGACGACCTCGAATCGGGACGGGCACGGCCGCTGCTGAGCCGCCTCGCCAAGGTCTGGACCGACGGCAACTACGCGGAGATGTCGAACTACGCGGCGTGGTGCGATTGCATGCGGACCGCGCCCGAACGGGCGACCATGACGCGATTGCTCGACGACCGCAACCCGGCCCTGGCCGATGCCATCGATGCCCTGCACGGCAGCGGCAAGGCCGTCTTCGCCGCGGTCGGCACGCTGCACATGATCGGCCCGCGTGGGCTGCCGGCCCTGATGCAGCAGCGCGGCTACGAGGTCGAGCGGCAAGAACTCAAGCACTGAGTCGAGGACACCTGCCGCATGACGCGCGGCCGACGAGCAGATCAACAAACGAGGAGAGACGATGAGCGACGCGAGCGGTTTCAACAAGCTGGTTCCGGGGTTCGAGTTCCTGCAGAGCCTGGTCAAGAACGCGGGCGTGGCGCTGCCCGGGATCGGCCAGTGGGTCGCGCCGACACTCGATCCGGCCGAGCTCGAGAAGCGCATCGGCGAGCTGCGCACGGTGCAATTCTGGCTGGAGCAGAACGCCAAGATGCTCGCGGCGACGATCCAGGCCCTGGAGGTCCAGCGCATGACGCTGGCCACGCTGAAGACGATGAACCTGCAGATGGGCGATCTGCGCGAGTCATTGACGCTCAAGGTGCCCGGTGCCGCAACCGGCGCAGCGCCGAGCGGTGCAAAGACGTCGACGACCGACGCCGCGTCGTCGGCCAAGCGCGCAGCGAAGCCGCCTGGCGCGGCCGGCGTTGTCGATCCGATGCAGTGGTGGAGCGCGCTGACGAATCAGTTCACGCAACTGGCGACGACCGCGCTCAAGGACACCGGCGGCGATGCCGCCAAGACAATGGCCGGCGACATGCTCAAGCGGTCGCTCGACACGGCGACCGCAGGCTTCAACAGCGCGGTCACGGCACCGGCGAAGGCAGCGAAGGCGCTGGCCGGGGCCGCTCTCGGCACGGCGGCCGGTGCGGACAAGCGACCGGCGCCGCCGAAAGCGGCGAAGCAGCGCGGCACCAGGACCAGGCGCTAGGCGATGGTCCGTCGATGAGCGCTCTGGCGATCGACGCAGCAGCGGCGGCCGAACCGGGCGCCGAGCCGAACGTCGACCGGACGCATCGCCAGGGCGAAGTGGTCGCGGCGCTGGGCCAGGTGCTGCCCGGTCACGCGCTGCTCTGGCACCGCGAGGACACGATCCCCTATGAATGCGATGGGCTGACCGCGTACCGGGAGCAGCCGCTGGTGGTGGCCCTGCCGGAGAACGAGGCGCAGGTCGCCGCCGCGCTCGCCGTCTGCCATCGACTCGGCGTGCCGGTCGTTGCCCGCGGCGCCGGCACCGGGCTCTCGGGCGGCGCCCTGCCGAACAAGCTCGGCGTGACGCTGAGCCTGGCCAAATTCAATCGCATCGTCGGCATCGATCCGCTGGCCCGGACCGCCACCGTGCAGTGCGGCGTCCGCAACCTGGCAATCAGCGAGGCCGCGGCGCCGCACGGCCTCTTCTACGCGCCCGATCCGAGCAGCCAGATCGCCTGCACGATCGGCGGCAACGTCGCCGAGAACTCGGGCGGCGTGCACTGCCTGAAATACGGGCTGACGTTGCACAACGTGCTGAAGGTGCGCGGCTTCACCGCCGAGGGCGAGGCGATCGAGTTCGGCAGCGACGCGCTGGATGCCCCCGGCCTCGACCTGCTCGCCGTCCTGATCGGCAGCGAAGGCATGCTCGCGGTCGTCACCGAAGTGACGGTCAAGCTGTTGCCGAAGCCGGAGGTCGCGCGCTGCATCCTGGCCAGCTTCGACGACATCGTCAAAGCCGGCAACGCGGTCGCCGCGATCATCGCCGCCGGCATCATTCCGGCCGGCCTGGAGATGATGGACGGGCCGATGACGGCTGCGGTCGAAAGCTTCGTTCACGCCGGCTACGACCTCGACGCGGCGGCGATCCTCCTCTGCGAAAGCGACGGCACAGCGGCCGAGGTCGAGCACGAGATCGCGCGCATGACCGAGGTGCTGCGGGCAGCCGGCGCGACCCGCCTGGCGGCGAGTGCCGACGAGACGCAGCGGCTGAAATTCTGGAGCGGCCGGAAGAACGCCTTCCCCGCGAGCGGCCGCATCAGCCCCGACTACATGTGCATGGACTCGACGATCCCGCGGCGCTGCCTGGCCGAGATGCTGATCGCCATCGACAAGATGACGACGACCTACGGCCTGCGCTGCGTCAATGTCTTCCATGCCGGCGACGGCAACCTGCATCCCTTGATCCTGTTCGACGCCAACAGTGCCGACGAGCTGCACCGGGCCGAGGCGTTCGGCGCCGAGATTCTCGAGCTGAGCGTGGCGATGGGCGGCACCGTCACCGGCGAGCACGGCGTCGGCGTCGAGAAGCTCGGCTCGATGTGCGTACAGTTCTCGCCGGCCGAGCGCGCGCAGATGCTGGCGGTCAAGCGCGCCTTCGATCCGGCCGGGCTGCTCAATCCGGGCAAGGTCATTCCGACGCTGGTGCGCTGTGCCGAGGGCGGCAAGATGCACGTCAAGCGTGGCCTGCTCGCCTTTGCCGAGCTGCCGCGATTTTGAGCGGCGCCGATCCACGCGTGGCAGCGCTTGCCGCGCGCATCCGCGACGCCAACGCGTCGGGCACGCCGCTTTGCATCCGCGGCGGCGGGACCAAGGACTTCTACGGCGAAGAGGCGATGGGCGAAGTCCTCGACGTGACGGATCTGGACGGTGCCGCGCTGCATGAGCCGACCGAGCTGGTGGTGACCGCGCCGGCAGGCCTCGGCATCGAGGCGCTCGAGGCGCAGCTCGCCGAGCACGGCCAATGCCTGCCGTTCGAGCCGCCGCGTTT
>JALYXU010000233.1 GCA_030946925.1 Pseudomonadota bacterium | reverse complement strand
GCGATCCTCGCTCAGGCGGGCGCCGACCTCGATCCCGCCGAGACGGCCGAGTGGTGCGAGGCGCTCGACGCGCTGACTGCGGCGCACGGGCCGGCACGCGCCCGCTTCCTGCTCGACGCGCTGCTCACCCATGCGCGCCGGCGCGGCGTCCACTGGCAGCCGTCGCTGATCACGCCGTACGTCAACACGATTGCGCTCGAAGCCCGGCCGCCGTTCCCGGGCGACCTCGCCATGGAACAGCGCCTGGCCGCGCTGATGCGCTGGAACGCGCTGGCGATGGTGATGCGCGCCAACCGCGTCGAGAGCGGCGGCTCGGCCGAGCTCGGCGGTCACATCGCCAGCTACGCGTCGGCGGCCGATCTGTTCGAGGTCGGCTTCAATCACTTCTTTCGTGCCCGCGCGGAGGGCGCCGACGGACATCTCGGCGACCTCGTCTTCTTCCAGCCGCATTCGGCGCCCGGCGTCTACGCGCGCGCGTTCCTCGAAGGTCGCCTCGGCGCCGACGACCTCGCCCACTATCGCCAGGAGCTCGTCGCACCGGCGCACGGCGCGCGTGGCCTGACGTCGTACCCGCATCCGCAACTGATGCCCGACTTCTGGCAGTTCCCGACCGGCTCGATGGGAATCGGCCCGATCAACGCGATCTACCAGGCGCGCTTCATGCGCTACCTGCAGCACCGGGGCCTGCTCGAGAGCGAAGCCGGGCCGACGCAGCGTCGTGTCTGGGGCTTTTTCGGCGACGGCGAGATGGACGAGCCGGAGTCGATGGCGGCGCTGTCGCTGGCCGCGCGCGAGCTGCTCGACAACTGCACCTTCGTCATCAACTGCAACCTGCAACGCCTCGACGGGCCGGTCCGCGGCAACGGCCGCATCGTCGACGAGCTCGAGTCGCTGTTCGCCGGTGCCGGCTGGCACGTGATCAAGTGCCTGTGGTCGAGCGACTGGGACGTGCTGTTCGCGCGCGACCACGGCCACGCCCTGATGCGCGCCTTCGCACACACCGTCGACGGCCAGTTCCAGACGCTCTCGGCGAAGGACGGCGCCTTCAACCGCGAGGTCTTCTTCGGCCAGAACGAGGAGCTGAAGGCGCTCGTCGCCGACCTGCGCGACGAAGACATCGATCGCCTCCGCCGGGGCGGCCACGACGCGGTGAAGATCCACGCTGCGTTCGCCGCTGCGCTTGCGCATCCGGATCAGCCGACCGTGGTGCTGGCCAAGACGATGAAGGGCTACGGCATGGGCGAGGCGGCACAGGGCCGCATGACGACGCACCAGGCGAAAAAGCTCGACAGCGCCGGCCTGCTCGCCTTCCGCAACCGGTTCTCGCTGCCGATGAGCGACGCCGACACCGAGGCGCTGGCGTTCTACAAGCCGGCCGACGACAGCGCCGAGCTCAGATACCTGAAGAGCCGGCGCCAGGCGCTCGGCGGCTGGTTGCCGGCGCGCCGTGCCGACTGCCCGCCGCTGGCGGTGCCGCCGCTCGAGACGACCGCCGCGTTCGCACTGCACGCCGACGGCAAGGAGATGAGCACGACGATGGCGTTCGTGCGCATGCTCGGCAACCTGCTGAAGGACCCGGTGCTCGGCCCGCGCGTCGTGCCGATCGTCGCCGACGAGGCCCGCACCTTCGGCATGGCCAGCCTGTTCCGCACGGTCGGCATCTATGCGCCGCTCGGCCAGCTCTACCAGCCCGAGGACTCGGGCTCGATGCTCTCCTACCGCGAGGACAAGAGCGGGCAGATCCTCGAGGAAGGCATCACCGAGGCAGGCGCGCTGTCGTCGTGGACCGCGGCGGCGACGTCGTATTCGACGCACGGCCTGCCGATGCTGCCGTTCTACATCTACTACAGCATGTTCGGCTTCCAGCGCGTCGGCGACCTGATCTGGGCGGCGGCCGATCAGCGGGCCCGCGGTTTCCTGATCGGCGCAACCGCCGGCCGCACCACGCTCTCGGGCGAAGGCCTGCAGCACCAGGACGGCAGCAGCCATCTGGTCGCGGCGACGGTGCCGAACTGCAAGGCCTACGACCCGGCCACCGCGGGCGAGCTTGCGGTGATCGTCGATCGCGGCATGCGCGACATGCTCGAAGCGCAGCAGGACGTCTTCTATTACGTCACGGCGATGAACGAGAACATCGCCCAGCCGTCCCTGCCGAACGAAGCCCACGAGCACGTGCTGCGAGGCATGTACCGGTTTCGCAGCGCAGCAACGGACGCGGCGCGCCGGGTCCAGCTGCTGGCGTCGGGTGCGATGCTCGGCGAAGCGATCAAGGCGGCGGCGCGGCTCGAGGCCGAACATGGCGTCGCCGCCGACCTCTGGAGCGTGACCAGCTTCAGCGAGCTGGCGCGCGCCGGCGTCGCCGCGGAAACCGCCTGGCGGCACGGCGCGACCTCGGTGGTGCGCAGCCACGTCGGCGAGCAGCTCGGGCCGACCCGCGGCCCGATCGTCATCGCCACCGATTACGTGCGCGCCGTGCCCGAGCAGATCCGCGCGTTCCTGCCCTCGGGGCGTCGCTGCATCACGCTCGGCACCGACGGCTTCGGCCGCAGCGACACCCGCGCCGCGCTGCGCGCCCACTTCGAGGTCGACGCCACGGCGATCGTGCAAGCCGCGCTGCGTGCGCTGGGCTAGCTGAGCCGCGGAGGCCCGGCGCGAGCGAGCGCGGCGCGCTCTGGTCGGCTAAAGCTGAAAGGCGAGCCAGAGCAGAAGGCCTTCGGACAGGTCGCGGAACAGCCCCGGCTCGGTCGCCTCGAAGCGGACCGCACTCGCCAGCTCGACTTCGAGCCAGGCTGCAAAGCGCCGCACGTCGGCGGGCTCGTAGAAGGCGACCATCAGCTCGTAGTTGAGGAAGAGGCTCCGCAGGTCGAGATTGGCCGAGCCGGCCAGCGCCAGCTGCTCGTCGATGACGACCGCCTTGGCGTGGACCATCCAGGGCATGAACCAGATCCGCGCGCCGGCCGTCGAGAGATCGCGCAACGGCCGGTGCCGGGCCACATCGGCGAGCCGGTGGTTGGAGCGTGCCGGCATGATCAGATCGACGAGAACGCCGCGCCGCGCCGCCAGCATCAGCGCCATCAGCAACGTCGCATCGGGAACGAAGTACGGCGTGATGGCGAGGATCCGGCGACGGGCCATGAAGCAGCCGGAGATCAGGAGCGACTGGACCGTGTCGTCGACCTGATCCGGGCCGCTCGGCACGAGCTGCGCCAGCGGCGCGTCGCTCGCGATGGCCTCGTCGTTCGGAGCCGGCTGCGTTGGCTCCGGCGGCAGCGTCCGGGTCGCGTAGGCCCAGTCGTTCTCGAACTGCGCAGCTGCCCGCTGCACCAGCGCACCTTGCAGATCGAAGCTGAGGTCGTGCCAGGGCGCGGCCGCCCGACTGTCGGCACCGGCTGGCAACGGCGCGCCTTCGAAGTACTCGGCGGCGAAGTTGCGGCCACCGCACCAGAGCCGGTCGGTGTCGGCAACGACCATCTTGCGATGGTTGCGCAGGTTGGCGCGGCCGCTCAGGATCGAGCGGAAGGGCGGCACGAACTTGACGACCTCGACGCCCGATGCACGCAGCCGCTTCACGTCGAGGCGGCCGCCGAGCCAGGCGCCGATGCCGTCGATGAGGAGCCGCACCCGAACGCCCTGCTCGGCCTTGGCGCGAAGGGCCGCGCCGATTTCGTCGCCGAGCCGGTCTCGCGCCAGGATGAAGGTGCAGACGTCGAGCGTGGTCGTGGCGCTGGCGATGACCTCGAGCACGGCCTGCCGCGCCTCTCTGCCGTTCGCATGGATGCGCAGCCCCGCATAGGCAGCAGCGGGCGGCAGGCGCATCGAACGGCCGAGCCGGCGGGCCCACATCGACGCGGCCTCGTCGGCCTCGGCCGGTCGACCGAGCAGCGGCATCGCCGACGGCCCTGCAACGCCCATCCGCAGCTTGCGGCTGCCGAACATCAGATAGAGCGGAATCGCGACGTACGGCAGCAGCGCCAGGGCGACGACCCAGGCGATCGCCGAGGAAGGATCGCGTCGCTGCGGCAGGGCCCGAGAGGCGCCGACGTAGACGATCAAGCCGAACGCGACGACAGCGCCGTGCAGGGTCAGCGCGTGACGGACGATGAAGTCGACAAGCATCGCCGGACGGCCTGAAAAAACAAAACCCGCCGGGCCTCAGCCGGGCGGGTTCGGCAACGGGCCGAGGCGCTGCTTCAAGGGCTCACTGCTTCCGATATTTGCGCAGTGCCGCGAGCTGTGCGGCAAGTGCCACCAGCTCGTTTTGCGCCTTCGCCAGATCGATGTCGCTGCTCGCGTTCTTCAGCGCCTCCTCGGCGGCCTGCTTGGCCTCGGTGGCCTTGGCTTCGTCGAGGTCCTTGCCGCGGATGGCGGTGTCGGCGAGCACGGTCACCGAGCCGGGCTGGATCTCGAGGATGCCGCCGGCGACGAAGACGAATTCCTCCTCGTCGTTGTCGGCGCGGACGATCCGCACCGCGCCCGGCTTGATGCGCGTGATCAGCGGCGTGTGGCGCGGATAGATGCCGAGCTCGCCCATCTCGCCGGGCAAGGCCACGAACTTCGCCTCGCCCGAGAAGATCTGCTCTTCGGCAGAGACGACATTGACCTGGAGGGTTGCCATGTCGGTGCCTATTGAATCGTCTTGGCCTTCTCGATGGCCTCGTCGATGGTGCCGACCATGTAGAAGGCCTGCTCGGGCAACGAATCGCATTCGCCGCTGGCGATCATCTTGAAGCCGCGAATGGTTTCCTTCAGCGGCACGTATTTGCCCGGCGAGCCGGTGAAGACCTCGGCGACGTGAAAGGGCTGCGACAGGAAGCGCTGGATCTTGCGGGCGCGGGCGACCGCGAGCTTGTCCTCCGGCGCGAGCTCGTCCATGCCGAGGATGGCGATGATGTCGCGCAGCTCCTTGTAGCGCTGCAGCGTGCCCTGCACGGCGCGCGCCGTGTCGTAGTGCTCCTGGCCGACGACGTGCGGGTCGAGCTGGCGGGAGGTGCTGTCGAGCGGATCGACCGCCGGATAGATGCCGAGCGAAGCGATGTCGCGCGAGAGCACGACGGTCGAGTCGAGGTGGGCGAAGGTGGTCGCCGGCGACGGATCGGTCAGGTCGTCGGCCGGCACGTAGACGGCCTGGATCGAGGTGATCGAGCCGACCTTGGTCGAGGTGATGCGCTCCTGCAGGCGCCCCATCTCCTCGGCCAGCGTCGGCTGGTAGCCCACCGCCGACGGCATCCGCCCGAGCAGCGCCGAGACTTCGGTGCCGGCCAGCGTGTAGCGGTAGATGTTGTCGACGAAGAAGAGCACGTCCTTGCCTTCGTCGCGGAACGACTCGGCGATCGTCAGGCCGGTGAGCGCGACGCGCAGGCGGTTGCCCGGCGGCTCGTTCATCTGGCCGTAGACCATCGCGACCTTCGACTCGCCGAGGTTCTCGAGATTGACGACGCCCGAGTCGGCCATCTCGTGATAGAAGTCGTTGCCCTCGCGCGTGCGCTCACCGACGCCCGCGAACACCGACAGGCCCGAGTGCGCCTTGGCGATGTTGTTGATCAGCTCCATCATGTTCACGGTCTTGCCGACGCCGGCGCCGCCGAACAGGCCCACCTTGCCGCCCTTGGCGAACGGGCACACCAGGTCGATCACCTTGATGCCGGTCTCGAGCAGGTC
>JALYXU010000009.1 GCA_030946925.1 Pseudomonadota bacterium | reverse complement strand
TTTCTTTCTTTCCACTTTCCAAGGAGAACCGTCAATGGAAAACTTCAACACGCTCGAATCATCTCGTCGGCCAACGGCCATCGAAACGTTCCTGAGTCGCTTCGATCGGCGCACCGTGATGATCGGCGTCGCGCTCGGTGGGATAGGCGCTGCCATGTACTTCGGTTGGGACTGGTTGGCCGCTGCCGGACTCACGAGCTTGATCATCGGCTTCCTGCCGTGCGCAGCCATGTGCGGTCTCGGGTTGTGCGCAAGCCGGATGGGCAAAGGCGGCAAGGGAAGTTGCAGCGGCAAGCCAGGCGACGCCCCTAGCGAACGGCCGGCTGCGAATGCAGAGCCGACACCCAAATGAGTTTGTCGGCTCGAGCCGCGGCCTCAAACCCGAGGGCCGCGCCATTTCTCGACGGCGACACCGAGAGGGGATCCTGGCGCGGTGCCGTCTTCGATCGGACTCACACGTGCGTCCACTCGAGATATATGGAAGTCCTACGCCTGAATGCCGACGTGATCACGATGATTCAATCTTCCCTAGCGCGCAACAGCAAGGCGCGGACCCTAAAATGTCCAAAGCTGTAAGCGTTCCTCTTCCGCAGACGACAGCACGAGCATGAAATTCCGCCGTAGATACCGCCTGATGACAGCGTTGATCGCGCTCGTCGGCGTGCTATTTACGCAGATGGCAGTCGCTTCCTACCGTTGTCCAGGGCTTCAGCGCACCAACTTCGCTTCGACAATGGGGACGCCTGACCAGATGAAGACGATGCCCGGCTGCGATCAGGCTGATCCTGCGGCACCCCCGCTCTGCGCGGCACACTCCCACGATAGTCACTCGTCCCTGGACAGGCCGAACGTGCCTGCCTTCTCGCCTGCGGCGATGATCGTTTCGAGCATCTTGCCGACCCTAGCGCCGCCCGTCTCTTCGAATCCGCGGGATCCCGAGCCTGATTCACTCCTGCTCCGGATCACTTCGCCGCCGATTTCGATTCGGCACTGCTGCTTCCGCATCTGATCTCCAGCCGCCGCGGGCTCTGAGGGTCGACGACAGTCGCCCTCGCCTGTCGCCGGTAGCTCGCCTGGGCGAGCCGATCCCCGACCTCGTGTCGTCTGTCTGGAGATTCGATGATCCTGATTTCAATCCGTTGGACGCGGCTTGCGCGCCGCAAGGCAGTGCTCGTCCTTCTCGCGGGCACCTTGACCGCCGCGACCTTGCCCGCGCGCGCGGCCGAGGCGTTGACGCTTGATGAGGCGCTACGCCTTGCGCAGCAGCGGTCGCGGCAGCTGCCTGCCCAGGAAGCCTCGGCACGGGCATCACGGGAGATGGCTGTCGCCGCCGGACAGCGGCCCGATCCGATACTTTCGGCGGGCATCAACGATTTTCCGGTCAGCGGCCCGGTCCCCTACTCGCTGACCCGCGATTCCTTCACCATGCGCCAGATCGGCGTGACGCAGGAACTCACGCGCGGCAGCAAGCTCGAGGCCCGCTCTGCCCGCATGGAGCGCGAGGCGGACGTTGCGGTGGCGAGCCGGGCCCTGGCCTTGGCGAACCTGCAGCGCGACACTGCCATCGCCTGGCTGGGCCGGTACTACAAGGAGCGGGTTCGCGACGTCCTGGTCAGCGTGCGCGACGAGGCCAAGCTGCAGATCGAGGCTGCCGATGCCGCTTACCGAGGCGGACGGGGATCGCAAAGCGACGTGTTCGCCGCGCGCTCGGCCGTGGCCTTGATCGAAGACCGCGTCGCTGAAGCCGACCGCCAGATCGCCACCGCGAAGACGCAGCTGGCGCGCTGGATCGGCACGTCGGCAAGCGAGCCCTTGGCGACAGCACCGACCCTCGCAACGGTCAACTTCCGTCCTGAACACCTCGAAGCCGACCTGGCGCACCACCCGGAGCTTGCCGTGCTGCAGAAGCTCGAGGACATGGCGCAGGCCGACGTCGAGGTGGCCCGCACTGCCAAGAAGTCGGACGTGAGCCTGGGCTTGATGTACAGCCAGAGCGGCCCGGCCTACGCGAACTATGTGTCGATCACGGTCTCGATCCCGTTGCAGTGGGATCCGAAGAACCGACAGGACCGCGAGGTGTCGGCCAAGTTGGCAACGCTCGAGCAGAGGCGTGCCGAGCGCGAGGAAGCAACGCGCATGCACGTCGCCGAAGACCTGGCGATGTGGCAGGAGTGGAACAGCAATCGCGACCGCCTCCCTCGCTATGACTCCTCGATCGTGCCGTTGGCCGCCGAACGGACACGCGCGTCGATCGCCGCGTATCGCGGTTCAGCCGGCTCGCTTGCCGGGGTTCTCGAGTCGCGCCGCAACGAAATCGACGCCCGTCTCGAACAGCTTCGGCTCGAAATGGAGACCGCGCGTCTGTGGGCGCAGCTGAACTACCTCATTCCGCTAGGCCACGGCGGTGCCGCCCAGGCTCGCTGAACATCGAAGAAGACCACCATGAAACTCAAGTCACTCTTGGTCGCGGTCGCCGGGGCGTGCCTTGTCGCAGGCGGTGGCTACGGCCTCTACCTCTTCGGCATGCAGCGCGGAATGGCAATGAGCATTCGGGCACCCGCTGCGTCGACTCAAGCGGGCGCCGGAAACGCGACGCTGGCTGCGGGCGGCGCAGCCGAAGGCGAGGAGGCGACCCGGCGCCACGTGCAGGCGGGACTCAAGGCGGGCGACGTCGACCCGGCAAACGGCAAGAAGATCCTCTACTACCACGACCCGATGGTCCCGGCGAACAAGTTCGATAAGCCGGGCAAGTCGCCTTTCATGGACATGATGATGTCGCCGGTCTACGCCGACAGCGACAGCGACCAGGGCAACGTGACTGTCAGTTCGCGGATTCAGCAGAACCTCGGCGTTCGGATCGCGTCAGTCGTCGAAGGAACGCTGTCGCCCCAGGTCTCGGTCGTCGGCAGCATTGCCTTCGACGAACGCGACCAGGCCGTCGTGCAGGCGCGCGCGACCGGCTACGTCGAGAAGCTCTATGTGAGAGCGACGCAGGATCACGTAACCAAGGGCCAGCGACTGGTCGATCTTTACGTGCCGGACTGGATTGCGGCGCAGGAAGAGTTCCTGTCGGTGCGACGCATGCAGGGCACCAACCTCGCGGTGCTGGTCGACGGTGCACGCCAGCGCATGCGCCAGGCCGGAATGAGCGAAGACCAGATCCGCCTCGTCGAAACAACCGGCAAGACCCAGACCCGCATCAGCGTCGTCGCGCCGGTCAGCGGCATCGTCGTCGAGCTGATGGTGCGCGACGGCATGACCGTGATGTCGGGCGCGACTCTATTTCGCATCAACGGGTTGTCGAGAGTCTGGGCGAACGCCGAGGTGCCGGAGAGCCAATCGGCGCTGCTGCGCCGGGGCGCCAAGGTGCAGGCACGCAGCGCTGCCGCACCCGGAGCGACGATCGACGGCACGGTGCAGGCGATCCTGCCGGAGGTCAATGCCGCGACGCGAACCTTGAAGGCCCGCGTCGAGCTCGCCAACCCCGGAGACCGCCTCGTGCCGGGCATGTTCGTGCAGATGCAGTTCATGGACACCAGACAAGGGAAGGCGCTGCTGGTGCCGACCGAAGCGCTGATCCAGACGGGCAAGCGAACCCTGGTCATGGTCGCCGAGGACAACGGGCGCTTTCGGCCGGTCGACGTCGAAGTCGGCATCGAGACCGGCGGTCAGACCGAGATCAAGCGCGGCTTGCAGGCGGGCCAGCGCGTGGTCGTGTCATCGCA
>JALYXU010000224.1 GCA_030946925.1 Pseudomonadota bacterium | reverse complement strand
TTGGCCTCGCGCTGCAAGCTGGTCAGGTCGTAGAGCTGCGGCGCGGCCTGGCTGCTCGGCTTGGCCTCCTCGCTGACCGTGGCCGGCTGGCCCTGCACCGCTTCGGCGATGGCCAGCGCGTCGGCCTCGTTCCAGAGCCGGTCGGAGCGCAACTCGGTGTCGATCGGTGCGGCCTCCTGTCCCGGCGCCACGGCCGGGTTCTTCTTCCAGGCCGGGTCGAACCATTTGCCGTCGTACTCGCCGGCACCGACCGCGAAGGTCGCGCGCACCTCCCAGTAGTCGCGCGAGACGTGCTTTCTGATCTGCTCCTCGCGCACGACCATGATCGAGAGCGTCGGCGTCTGGACCCGGCCGACGGTGGTGAGGAAGAAGCCGCCGTCACGCGAATTGAAGGCGGTCATCGCCCTGGTGCCGTTGATGCCCACCAGCCAGTCGGCCTCGGAGCGGCTGCGCGCCGCCTCGGCGAGGCCGCGCAGCTCCTGGTCGCTGCGCAGATGCGCGAAGCCGTCGCGGATCGCTGCCGGCGTCATGCTCTGCAGCCAGAGGCGCTTGACCGGCTGCTTCGACTTCGAATGCTGCTGGATCAGACGAAAGATCAGCTCGCCTTCACGGCCGGCATCGCAGGCGTTGATGAGCTCGCTCACGTCCTTCCGCTTGACCAGCCGGACGATCGCGGCGAGGCGGCCCTTGGTCTTGTCGAGCGGCGCGAGATCGAAGTGCGGCGGGATCACGGGCAGGTGCGCGAAGCTCCACTTGCCACGCTTGACGTCGAACTCTTCGGGCGCCTTGATCTCGAGCAGATGGCCGACCGCCGAGGTGACGATGTATCCGCCGCTCTCGAAGTATTCGTCGTGCTTGTCGAACTTGTCCGAGGCGCTCGTCAGCGCCCGCACGATGTCCTGTGCGACCGACGGCTTCTCGGCAATGATCAGTGACTTCGTCATGCGTCTGTTGTCGTTTCGTTGCTGCAACCGGCGGTCGCATCCCTACAATGCCCAGCTTCGCGCGCCCGCACACACCCGCGCGCGCACCCATGAATTCAATGTACCCAAAGAAATCGACCGTGCCGAAAAGTCTCAGGAGCGACACCGCAACGCCATCCACCAAGTCTTCCGGCCGACGCATTCAGGTCCGGCGTTCTGGCATTCACGGCAAGGGCGTCTTCGCGACCGCGCCGATCGGAAAGGGCGAGACGATCCTCGAATACACCGGCAGGGTCATCACGTGGAAAGAAGCGCAACGCCGCCATCCGCACGATCCCGACGATCCGCACCATACCTTCTACTTTCACATCGACGACAAGCGCGTGATCGATGGCAAGGACGGCGGCAACTCGGCGAAGTGGATCAACCACGCCTGCAACCCGAACGCCGAGGCCGACCAGGACGACGCCGCGGGCCGCGTCTTCATCAAGGCCGTGCGCAACATCAAGGCCGGCGAAGAGCTCAACTACGACTACGGCCTGATCCTCGAAGGCCGCCACACCGCAGCCGTGAAGAAGCAGTTCGAATGCCGCTGCGGCAGCCGGAAGTGCCGCGGCACGATGCTCGCGCCGAAGCGATGACGGCACGGCCTCGATAGCGTGATGCGAGCTCCGCCGTCGCCGGGCCAGGCCTCGAGCTCGTGAACGGAGGCGGCGCGCCGATCCGTGCCCTGCGCGCCGCGATCGGCGATGGCCGCGCTGCGCTGCACATCGACTGGATCGCCGCGACCGGCTCGACCAACGCCGACCTCCTGGCCACGGTCCGCGCCGGGGCCGATCTCAGCCAGCCGCGCCTCCTGATCGCCGACCGGCAGAGCGCCGGCCGCGGTCGGCAGGGCCGGCCATGGACTTCCCTGCCGGGCGCTTCGCTGACCTTCTCGCTGGCCTGGCAGCTCGAGCGAAGCGAGATCGACGGCCTGTCGCTGGCGATCGGCAGCGCCCTCGCCGATGCGCTCGATCCGGCGTCGACACGCCTCGGCCTGAAATGGCCGAACGATCTCTGGCTGATCGATCCTGGCGACGGTCGCGCCGGCCGCAAGCTCGGCGGCATCCTGATCGAGACCGCACCGTCGGGGGAAGGCCGCGTCGCCGTGATCGGCATCGGCCTCAACGTGCTCGAGCAACGCGTCGACGGCGCCAGCAGCGGCGTCGCCTGGCTGCGCGAGATCGACCCCGAGGCGACACCGCCGGCCGTCCTTTGTCGCGCGGTGCCTGCCTTGCTCGACGCGCTCGCACGCTTCGAGCAGGGCGGCTTCGCTGACTTCGCCGATCGCTTCGCGGCCCGCGATCTGCTGCGCGGACGCGCCGTGCGCTGTGGGGTCGGGATCGCCGCTCGGACCCGCGTCGGTTCCGGCGTGAACGCAAGCGCCAGGGCTACCGCCGAGGCCGACCCGGATGCCGCGGCGATCGAGGGGATCGCCGTCGGCGTCTCGGCCAGCGGTGCCTTGCTGGTGCGAACCGAGCGCGGCGTCGTGCCGGTGGTGAGCGGCGAAGTCAGCGTCCGTCTTTCAGGCCGCCCTTCGATGCTGTCGAGCGATGCCGCGAGGTCGACATGCTGAGGCTGCTCGTGATCGTGCTGCTGGCCGCCAATGTGCTCTTCTTCGGCTACAGCCGTGGCTGGTTCGACGGCCTCGGCGACGGCTGGTTCGGCGGGTCTGGCCTGCGCGCGCTCGGCGACCGCGATCCGGAGCGACTGACCAGGCAGGTCCGGCCCGAGACCATCGTTCTGATGCCGATGAACGCGGCGTCGGCAACCGCGAGCAATCAGGTCGACGGGGAGACATGCCTCGAGGCGGGGCCGATCGGCGCTGCCGACGCCGCGCTGGCCGAGGCGGCGCTGCGCGGTGTGCTGGCGCCGGGTGCCTGGATCGATCGAAGCGTGGAGGCGGGCGACGGCGGCGCGGCGCCGCTGGCGCACAGCTACCGCGTCCCGCGCGCCGACAGCGCCACCGCGGCGCGCCTGATGGCCCTGCGGCTCGACCCCTCAGGGCACGGCTTCAGTGTCTGCGCGAAGAGCGAACCGGCGCGCTGAGCGCCAGCGGATGGCCCGGCGCTCGTGCCGATCGATCGCCCCCAGGCTGCCGATTGCGCCTAGCAAAAGTGCCAGCCAACCGACGCCCACGGCGCCGCCGCCGGACGATGAGGACGTTGCAGGCACTGCCGCTGCCGCAACCGAGACGCTGCTCGTTGCGACCGACACATTGCCGAGGCTGTCGGTCGTCGTCAGGCTGACGGCGAAGGTGCCGGCCGCGGCGGGCGTCACAACCACCGATGGCGTGCCCTGGCCGCCGGTGATTGACGCATTAGTCGTTCCTGGGTCAGTGATGGCCCAGACGTATTTGGTGATTGACGCACCGGCTCCGACCACGGACAAAGAGTTCAACATGACTGGGGCCAGTGCGATCGGCGCCGGCGTAGCCACGCCAATGCGAGCAAGGGTGGCTGCTGCCAGCACGACGGCGGCGTGCGTGTCCAGCATACCGGCGCCGCAGGTCAGCTTGGTGCAGTAGCACTCCAGCTGGTCGGCGCTGCTCGCGGTCGGCGCCACGCATTGCGAAATGCCGGCGGTGCCGCCGTCGATTGGAAACTTGGCCGCACTCGCCTGTAGTGCTGCCTTGACTTGTGCCGGCGTCATCAGTGGCTGCCTTGACAGCATCAAAGCGACGGTGCCTGCGACCAAGGGGGTCGCGAAGCTTGTGCCGATTGAAGAATTAAAGCTGTCCGTGTAGATCGCGCCAACGGCGCCGGGAACAGGCACCGTCTTGCCACTGTTTGAGGTGGTCACGATTGGATAGAGGCAAGCTGATCCGTCGATGTTGATGCAGTTGCCGCCAGGCGCGCTAATAGCGATCTCCGGCCCGAGGTCCGAGAAACCGACTTTGTCCCCAACGTGGCGCACGGCAGTCACGGCGATGACACCCAGGCAGTTGCCGGGTGATCCAACGAGATGACCCGCGCCATTACCACCCGCAACGACGATGACGGAACCTTTTGCGACAACCTGATTTACGGCATCCTGAAACGCCTTGCTGCAAACCTTTCCCGATTCGCCGAGGCTCATGTTCAACACCCGGGCCGGCGTGGGATTGTCGAACGCGACATCGGCGGGCCTCGACACACCGGCTGCCCACAACATGCCCGCAATGATGTCGGAGTCGAAGCCACCGCAGCGGCCGAGGACGCGCACCGGCATGACGCTGACGCTGCGTCCGACACTCGCCATTCCAATGCCGTTATCGGTCGTCGCGCCAATCAAGCCCAAGGTTTGCGTCCCATGCCAAGAACTGGGCTCGACTCCGCAGTTGGAAGTAGCCACGTCGACCCAGTCGCCGGGATCTCCGGCATCGGCATCGCGGCCGTCGCCATCGTTCGCTGTGGTGTACGTTCCATCCGGATCGACGCTCAGCATGTCGTAACCAGGAAAGACGTTGCGGCCTTGCAAATCCGGATGATCGAAGCGCAGCCCGGTGTCCAGATCGGCGACAACGATGCTGGAACTGCCCGTCGTCAGATCCCAGGCCGCTTCGGCATTAATCGCTGAGGGCGCCGTGTTCGCTGGTGTGCCTGCCGGCCCCGGCGTTTTCAGGTACCACTGGCCGACCAGCGGCCCGCCGCTCGGCGCAGACGCAGTATTGTTGTAGGGCCGAGTCGCATAGAACGGATCGTTCGGCACCGCGACGATGTGCTTGCGGCCGTCCGGCACCGCATATTCAACCTCGCTGTCGGCCGAAAGCTTTGCAGCCAACTCGTCCGAGGTCATGCCTCGCGCATGCACGACGTGCATGCGGTCGCTGATCTCGCTGCCGGCCGTCAGCGCGGTGCCGATGCGCTGGCCGAGCGTCTGCATCTGCGAGAGGCGCTTGCCGGCGGCCGTGAGCGCCTGTGCATGCATCAACGGCGCATCGGCCTTGTACTTGACGATCACGCGTGCCTGCTCGGCACTCTGGGCCCGGGGCTTCTGCAGGCCGATCGGCGACAGCAGGGAGGCGGCGATGCAGGCCGCGGCGATCAGTTTGGGTCGCATCGATTC
Source organism: Pseudomonadota bacterium (assembly GCA_030946925.1). Taxonomy (GTDB): domain Bacteria; phylum Pseudomonadota; class Gammaproteobacteria; order Burkholderiales; family Burkholderiaceae_C; genus Schlegelella_A. The sequence goes on along the minus strand of JALYXU010000224.1, from coordinate 1,626 downwards.
TTCCTTGTCTGGCCGCCCACGGCGCCGTTCCAGTCAGTCTAGGCGGCTGCCACGCCCCGCCCGAGCGGCTTTACCAAGCCTTACCCGCCGACTGTGCGCCGCGTGGACTACCGCACAGCCGCGGGGCCTTGCATGCCCTGGACTTGCGGCGCTCAGCGGTCCTTGCGCAGCACCGATACCGGCGAATTGACGTCGCCGAAGATGAACAGCGTGAAGACGGCGCCGCCTGGAATGGCGAGTGGCGTCGTCGAGGCTGCACTGGTGTAGAGCGGCGTCACCTTGGTCGGCGAGAACACTTCGAGCTGCGTCGACGTGCTGGCGCCGATGACCGCGTACGGCGACGCGCTGCCGGCGGGCACGTTGCTGGCGACGACGGCGAAGTTGACGTCCATCGTCAAGGGCGGCGGGGGCCCTGCCACCGTGGCGTTCAAGCCGTTGAGAAGGCGGATCTTGTAGTTGCTGGCCGCCGTCGGCACGTGGTTGTCGTCGGCGATCAGGTTGACGCTGGGCGCGGCGGCGCTGCCGTAGACGAGCAGGGTCGAGTCGCTGCCGGCCGTGAGCTGGGTGGCCGGTGCGGCCACCGAGGCACCGTTGACGCTGATGTTGAGGGCTGCCCCGGCCGGCACCGTGGTGTAGGCGGTGACGGTCGGCGCGACGACGTTCGTCGCGACCGCCGAAGCACCGGCCGACACCGAGACCGCGGCGCCGCTGGTCACGGCCGCGGCCAGTCGCACGCGGGCGTTGGTGTTGCGCGAAGCCGCGAAGGTCCCTTGCTGCAGCAGCACGCCGCCGTTGGCCAGCGTGCCGCCGGTCGTCGGCGTCAGGAAGACGGTGGCCAGCTGCTGGCTCGCCAGGACCACGGCCGGAATGTCGAGCCGCACATCGGCGATGTTGCCGGCACCGACGACTCGGACCCGGTAGGTGCCCGGCGCGAACGACAGGAAGGCGCCCGACTGGGCCTGGGTGGCGGCGCCGAAGCTGAACGTCGGCGACGAGATCGTCGACAGGTTCGTGGTCGGGTCAGTGACGTAGACATCGACCGCGCCCGCATCGGTGGCGGCGTCGAAGATCCGCAGGGCCGCGGTTCCGGAGGCGGGGGCGGCGTTGTCCTCCTGGATGACTGCCGTACGCAAGGTGCCGCCGCTCTCGTACGCAACCACCGCGTAGTGCTGGCTGCTGGCCAGGCTCGGCGACGTCGTGACGAGGGCCGTGCCGGTGCCGGCATCGTTGATCTGCAACGCCGGGCTGCCGGAGTCGGCGTTGACGAAGTTGCTGACCGTGTCGGTCGGCACCGGGCCGACGACCGAATTCGAATTGACTAGAAGCGACAGGTTCGCATGCGACACCGTCGCGTTCAACAAGCGCACGCTCGCCGAACTCGTACTGCTCTTGCCGCCGCAACCGGCGATCAGCAGCGCGGCCGAGATCGCCATCGCGCCGGTCGCCCACAACTTGAAATTTCGCACTTCGCTTCCTTTTTGCTGATTGATTCTGCCGACCGAGCCAGGCCGGTACCGGCCCGCCGAACCCAGCGTTGTACCGCAAACCATGCATTGCAGCCAAAGACGGGCGCCGCACCGTTGCTGGCACGGTGCGCAACGCAAAGTTATGTCAACGTGTCGGCGG
>JALYXU010000190.1 GCA_030946925.1 Pseudomonadota bacterium | reverse complement strand
GAGATAGAGGATGCCGTCGTTGTTCTGCTTCACGACGGTCTTCTTGCGCGCCATCATCTTCGCGACGTCGATCGTCAGCTTCTCAACGCCGATGCCGTGGTCGGCGAACTGGTGGCCGGCGTGCTCGAAGTTCTCCGACGATTGCAGCAGCGCCTTCGACGGAATGCAGCCGATGTTGGTGCACGTGCCGCCGGGCGCCGGGCCCCCCTTGTCGTTCTTCCACTCGTCGATGCAGGCGACCGCAAAGCCGAGCTGGGCAGCGCGGATCGCGGCGATGTAGCCGCCCGGGCCGGCGCCGATGACGACCACGTCGTAGGTGTTCTCGGTTGCCATGGCCTCAGATGTCGAAGAGGAGGCGGGCCGGATCTTCCAGGGCTTCCTTCATGGCGACGACGCCGAGCACCGCCTCGCGGCCGTCGATGATGCGGTGGTCGTACGACATCGCCAGGTAGTTCATCGGCCGGATCACGATCTGGCCGTTCTCGACCACCGCGCGATCCTTGGTCGCGTGCACGCCGAGGATCGCCGACTGCGGCGGATTGATGATCGGCGTCGAGAGCATCGAGCCGAAGACGCCGCCGTTGGAGATCGAGAACGTGCCGCCGGTCAGGTCGTCGAGCGAAAGCTTGCCGTCCTTGGCCTTCTGGCCGAACTCGGCGATCTTCTTCTCGATGTCGGCGAAGCTCATCTGGTCGGCGTTGCGCAGGATCGGCACGACCAGGCCGCGCGGCGAGCCGACGGCTATGCCGATGTCGAAGTAGCCGTGGTAGACGATGTCGTTGCCGTCGACCGACGCATTGATGATGGGATAGCGCTTCAGCGCCGCCACCGCCGCCTTGACGAAGAAGCTCATGAAGCCGATCTTGACGCCGTGCTCCTTCTCGAACTTCTCCTGGAAGCGCTTTCGCATCTCGATCACCGGCGCCATGTTGACCTCGTTGAAGGTCGTCAGGATGGCGTTGGTGGCCTGCGATTGCAGCAGCCGCTCGGCGACGCGCGCGCGCAGGCGGCTCATCGGCACGCGCTGCTCCGGCCGGTCGCCGTAGCTCGTGCTCGTTGGAGAGGCGACCGACGGCAGCGATCGTGGCGCGGCAGGTGCGGCAGGTGCGCTGGGCGCGCTAGGCGCGGCAGGCGAAGTCCGGACAGCGCCCTGAGCTGGGGCAGGGACGACGGCCGCCGAGGGCGAAGGTGTTTTGGCGCTGCCCGATTCCACGGCTTCGAGCACATCGCCCTTGGTCACGCGGCCACCGCGCCCGGTGCCTTGGACGGAGCCGACCGACAGCTCGAGCTCGGCCATCAGCTTGGCCGCCGCCGGCATGGCGATCTCGCTCCTCGTCTGCGCCATCGCCGCCACTTCGGCCGACACGCCGGGCGTCTGCCCAGGCGCGGGTTCACCTGCCGGAACGCTGCGGATCTGCATGTCTCCGGACACGGCCTCTTCGCCCTCGGTGTCGATCTTCGCGATCACCTCCTCGGCGATGCAGCTGTCGCCATCGTTCTTGATCACTTGTGCGAGCACGCCAGCGACCGGAGCCGGCACTTCGAGCACGACCTTGTCCGTCTCGATCTCGACCAGGATCTCGTCCTGCTCGACCGCCTGTCCCGGCTTCTTCTTCCATTGCAAAAGCGTGGCTTCGGCCACCGATTCGGACAGTTGCGGAACCTTGACCTCGATCAATGCCATCTGGTTGTCTGCTTTTTTCTGGTTTTGCTGCCTGCAATCATGCGCAGCGAACGAAGTGGGCGTGGGGCGTCATTTCGTCAACACAAAGCCCTTGAGCTTGGCAAACGCCTGCTCTAGAAGTGCTTTTTGCTGCTCCTGATGGAGGTGGGCGTAGCCGACTGCGGGCGACGAGGACGGCGCCCGACCGGCGTAGCCCAGGCGCTGGCCTTCGACCATGTTCTCGTGGATGTAGTGCTGGACGAAGAACCAGGCGCCCTGGTTCTGCGGCTCGTCCTGGCACCAGACCACCTCCGACAGGTTGGGGTACTTCTTGAACTCGGCAGAGAACGACTTGTGCGGAAACGGATAGAGCTGCTCGACCCGAATGATCGCGACATCGCTGTTTCTCCGTTCGACCCGGGCCCGAATCAGGTCGTAGTAGACCTTCCCGGAGCAGGCGATCACGCGCTTGACGCGTTCGGCATTGACCTCGGCGCTTTGCTCGCCGATGACGGTCTTGAACTCGCCCTTGCTGAATTCGGTGAGGGGCGAGCTTGCGTCCTTCGCCCGAAGCAGCGACTTCGGCGTCATGATGATGAGGGGCTTCCTGAACATCCGGACCATCTGCCGGCGCAGCACGTGGAAGATCTGGCTCGCGGAGGTCGGCTGCACGACCTGCATGTTGTTGTCGGCCGAGAGCTGCATGAAACGCTCGAGCCGCGCCGACGAATGCTCGGGCCCCTGACCTTCGTAGCCATGCGGAAGCAACAGAGTCAGACCGTTGGCTCGGCCCCATTTCACTTCGCCCGAGGCGATGAACTGGTCGATGACGACCTGCGCGCCATTGACGAAGTCGCCGAACTGCGCTTCCCAGATCACGAGAGTGTTCGGCTCGGCGCTGGCGTAGCCGTATTCGAAGCCGAGCACGGCTTCTTCCGAGAGCAGCGAATCGATGACGACGAAGGGCGCCTGGCCATCGGCGACGTGCTGCAGCGGCGTGTAGGTGCCCTCGTCCCAACGCTCGCGGTTCTGGTCATGAAGGACGGAGTGGCGGTGGGTGAAGGTGCCGCGCGCCGAATCCTCGCCGGAGAGGCGCACCGCGTAGCCGCTCGCGACCAGCGATGCGTAGGCGAGGTGCTCGCCCATGCCCCAGTCGACGTTGCTCTCGCCGCGGCCCATCGCCGCGCGATCGGCCAGGACCTTCTCGACCAGCGGGTGAACCTTGAAGCTCGCGGGCACGCTGGTGATCCGTTCGGCAAGGCGCTTCAGCTCGGCGACCGGCAGCGCGGTATCGGACGCGTCGGTCCATTTCTTGTTCAGGAACGGCGACCAGTCGACCGCGTACTTGCTCTTGTAATTCGTCAGCACCGGGTCGTAGCTGCTCTTGCCGGCGTCGAGCGCAGCCCTGGTCGACTTCACCATGCCGTCGGGTCCGTCAGCCGGCAGGACGCCCTGGGCAACCAGCTTGTCGCCGTAGAGCTTGCGGGTGCCGGGATGCGCCGCGATCTTCTTGTACATCAGCGGCTGGGTCAGTGCCGGAGTGTCCTGTTCGTTGTGGCCGAGCTTCCTGAAGCAGACGATGTCGACGACGACGTCCTTGTTGAACTCCTGCCGATAGTCGAGCGCCAGCTGGCTGCAGAGAATGACCGCTTCCGGGTCGTCGCCGTTGACGTGCAGCACCGGCGCCTCGATCATCTTGACGACGTCGGTGCAGTAGAGGGTCGAGCGCGAATCGCGCGGATCGGAGGTCGTGAAGCCGATCTGGTTGTTGATCACGACGTGGACGGTGCCGCCGGTGTAGTAGCCGCGGGTCTGCGCCAGCGCCAGCGTTTCCATGACGACGCCCTGGCCGGCAAAGGCGGCGTCGCCGTGGACGATGATCGGCAGAACGGTGTCGCCTTCGGTGTCGCCGCGGCGATCGAGCCGTGCCTTGACCGATCCCTCGACCACCGGATTGACGATCTCCAGGTGCGAGGGATTGAAGGAAAGGCTGAGATGGACGGGGCCGCCCGGCGTCCCGATGTCGCTCGAGAAGCCCTGGTGATACTTGACGTCGCCGGACGGCAGGTTCTCCGGCGCAGTGTGATCGAACTCGGCGAACAAGTCCTTGGGCAGCTTGCCCAGCGTGTTGACGAGCACGTTGAGACGGCCGCGGTGTGCCATTCCGATGACGATCTCCTGCACCCCCTTGCCGCCGGCGCGCTGCACGAACTCGTCCATCGAGGCGATGAAGCTCTCGCTGCCCTCGAGCGAAAAGCGCTTCTGACCGACGTACTTGGTGTGCAAATAGCGCTCGAGCCCCTCAGCCGCCGTCAGCCGGTCGAGGATGTGGATCTTTTCCTCGGCAGTGAATTTGGACTTCGAGCGCATCGGCTCGAGCCGCTGCTGCCACCAGCGCTTCTCGGTCGGCTGGGTGCAGTGCATGTACTCGGCGCCGATCGTCCCGCAATAGGTCTCGCGCAGAGCCTGCACGATCTCGCGCAGCGTCATGTTCTCGGCGGTCGAGAAATAGGTGTTGGTGGCGCTGAACACCATGTCCATGTCGGCTTCGGTCAGGTCGTAGAAGACCGG
>JALYXU010000166.1 GCA_030946925.1 Pseudomonadota bacterium | reverse complement strand
GGTAGCGCAGGTCGGAAGAGAGGAAAGGCGAAACGCGAAACCGTTTCGCGCAGCTCTGGACGATTTGCGGCGCGTGCCGCTCTCCTGCGGCCACCTCGATCAAATAGCTGTGGCGCTCGCCGAAGGTGTTGTTGACCTCGTAGATCAGCGCCCGCAGCGCGCCGTCGGTGTGGTGGCAGAAGTAGACGCTCAGCGGGTTAAAGGCGTAGCCGAGGATGCGCGGCATCGTCAGCAGGCGGACCGCGGCGGCGGCGGGCAGGCCGGCGTTGCGCAGCTGGCGATCGACGTAGCCGCGCAGCCCGCTGCCGGCGTCGGCGCGGCCGGCGATGTCGCCGTAGTCGCACTCATGCAGGCTGAAGAGATTGAAGCGATTGAGCGAGAACAGCCGCAGGCGCCGCGCCAGCACCGGCAGCTCGTCGAGGTCGACGAGTAGCGAGAACATGCGGTAGCGCAGGCGATGGCGCGCCGGCCGTAGCCGCTGGTGCATGACCGAGCCGACGTAGAGCGCGGACGCGGGCCTCATGGGTGCACCCTCGCGCTGCGCGCGGTCGCGCCGAGCGGGACGGAGCGGTCCCTTCGGAGCGGCCGTGCGCGGCCGCTCATGCGGCCGATGCCAATATGGCATTCGCGCGCGGGCGGTGCAGGCGGATCCGCGCCGATTCGCCCGCCACCGACCAGGGCCGGCGCACGCCGCCGATCGCCTCGGCGACGGCAAGGCCGGCCTGCAGGCCGTCCTCGTGGAAGCCGGCGCCGAAGTAGGCGCCGCAGAACCAGGTTCGGCGCCGGCCTTGCAGCGACCAGAGCTCGTCCTGGGCACGGATCGCCGTCGCGTCGAAGAGCGGATGCTCGTAGGTCTCGGTGCGAAGGAGCAGATCGGGCCGCGGCTCGCGGCTCGGGTTGAGCGTCAGGAACAGCGGCAGCCGCTCGTCGATGCCCTGCAGCCGGTTCATCCAGTAGGTGACGCACGGCGCCCGCGGACGGCCGCGATCGGCGCTGTAGTTCCAGCTCGACCAGACGGCGCGCCGGCGCGGCATCAGCGCCGGGTCGCCGTGCAAGACTGCGCGGTTGCGGCTGTACGCGAACGCGCCGAGCAGGCGCCGCTCGTCGCCGCTCGCATCGGGCAGGAGACGAAGCGCCTGGTCGGCGTGGCTGGCGATGACGACGTGGTCGTAGCGCGCGCCGCCGTCACCCTCGGCGGTGACGACCGATGCGCCGCGCGCGTCGCGCCGCACCTCGATCGCGCCGCGCCCCATCCGCACGCGGTCGCCGAGCGAAACGCTCAACCCGCGCACGTACTCGCGGCTGCCGCCAGTGACCGTGCGCCAGGCCGGCCGGTCCTTGAGCGTCAGCAGGCGATGGTTCTCGCAGAAGCGGACGAACGCCTCGGTCGGGTAGCGGCCGATCTGCGCCGCCGGCGTCGACCAGATCGCCGCCGCCATCGGGTAGAGATGGTCCTCGCGGAAGGCGCGCCCGTAGCCGTTCTCGTTCAGGTAGTCGTCGAGCGGCATCAGGCCGACGCGGGCGGCGTCGAGCGGCGCGCTGCGATAGAAGCGGATGAGGTCGCGAAGCATCGACCAGAAGCGCAGGTTGACGAGGTTGCCGCGTTGCGCGAACAAGCCGCGCAGGTCGCTGCCGGAGTACTCGAGCGCGCCGTCGTCGAGGCTGACCGCGAACGACATCTCGGCGGCCTTCGTAGGGACGCCGAGGTGGGCGAAGAGCGCCGTCAGGTTCGGATACGCGGGCTCGTTGTAGACGATGAAGCCGGTGTCGACCGCGACCGGCGTGCCATGCACGGCGACGTCGACGGTGTGGCTGTGGCCGCCGAGCCGGGCGTCGGTCTCGTACAGGGTGACGCGATGGCGCTGCGCCAGCAGCCACGCCGCCGCGAGGCCAGAGATGCCGGCGCCGACGACGGCCACGTCGAGCGGGTTCGCAGTGTCACCCCCGGCCGGTCCGGGGCTCGTCATCGTCATGTCGGAATACCTCGCTACCCACCCGCTTTCGCACCTTCGGGATCCGGGCGCCTGCACGCTTGTACGCGGGGCGCGCCGGTTTGGATCACGTCCCGCGGCGCTTGTGATCCAATCCGCGCGCGCCGGCGTAGAAGCGGGATGGACATTGCACGGCGCGTCACCGTCAGGGCCACCGCCGCGACCGGCGCGCCGCGGCTGACCGTGGTGACGCCGCAGCGAGGCCGGGGAGCGATGCCGACGAGCGAGGAGATGAACGGGCTCGTGCGGGCCGTCGCGGCGAGCGGCGATCGCCAGGCGTTCGCGATCCTGTTCAAGCACTTCGCGCCGCGCGTCGCCACCTATCTCGTTCGCGGCGGCACGCCCGCGGCGACGGCCGAAGAGCTGACCCAGGAGACGATGGTCGCGCTCTGGCGCAAGGCCGCCAGCTTCGACCCGGCACGGGCCGGCGTCTCGACCTGGGTCTTCACCATTGCGCGCAACCTGCGCATCGATCGTCATCGCCGCGCCGGCGAGGACGATCTTGCCGAAGCTTTCGACGGCGACAGCGACGCCGCCGATCCGGCCGCGGCGCCAGACGAGTGGCTCGACGCTGCCCAGCGCGAGCGCCGCGTCCGTGCCGCGCTGCGCAGGCTCTCGCCGGAGCAGGCGCAGATCCTGCAGCTTTCGTATTTCGCCGACAAGCCGCACGCCCTCATCGCGCGCGAGCTCCACATCCCGCTCGGCACCGTCAAGTCACGCATCCGGCTTGCCGTGAACAACCTGCGTCGCCTGATCGACGCGCCCGAACCATGATTCGCCACCACCCTGACGAAGCGCTGCTGCTGGCGCTCGCCGCCGGCACGCTGCCGCGCGGCCCGGACGTCGTCGCCGCTGCCCACACCGAACGCTGCGCGCACTGTCAAGCACGCCTGCGCGACCTCGACGCCCTCGGTGGTGCACTGCTCGAAGACGCCGAGCCGGCGGTGCTCGCTCCCGAGGCGCTTGCCGGCACCCTGGCGCGGATCGATGCGCCAGCGCCGCCCGCCGTCTCGGCGCGGGCCCTCCGCACGGCAGCCATCGACCCGCCAGCCCGACTCCAGGCCAGCCTGCCCGACGGCACGACCTGGCCGCGCAGCCTGCGGGGCGCCAGCTCGACACGCTGGCGCTGGCTCGGCCCTGGCATGCGCTGGAGCCGCGTCACGCTCGCCGACGATCGTGCCGCCAACGTGTTCCTGCTGCGCATCGCCGCAGGCAAGTGCCTGCCGGTGCACAGCCACCGCGGCGTCGAGCTGACGCAGGTGCTCTACGGCGCCTTCCACGACGGCCGCGCACGCTTCGCCGCCGGCGACTTCGACGAAGCCGACGACAACGTCCTCCACCAGCCCGTCGTCGAGGCCGGAGGCGAGTGCATCTGCCTCGCCTCGGTCGAGGGTCGAGTCGCGTTCGAGGGACGCATCGCCCGGATGCTGGGCGCGCTCGTCGGGATGTAGTCAGCCTCGAGCCTCGGCCCGAGATGCATGCCAGCCGGGTGACTCAGTTCAGGCGGTTGAAACGGCGCCGGTCAGCCACGCCGTGATGCGGCACCCCGCCGCCGCGGCGACGGCGGTGACGACCGTCCCCCAGCAGAGATCGGCTGCCGTCACGCGCCACGGCCAGTCGCGCAGGGTCGCCTGGTTGGTGAGGTCGTAGGTCGCGTAGGCGACCAGCCCGAGCAGGGCACCGAAGCCGAGCGCGACGGTCCAGCGCCGGCTCTCGAGCCCGGGCAGGACCGCGAAGGCGATCGCGCCGGCGATGTAGATCGCGTAGAACGCGAGGGCAGGCGCCACCTCGAAGCGCTCGAGCATCAGGCGGCCGAGCGCGGGGCGATAGAGCCGGTCGGCCATCGTCGTCAGCCAGACTGCGTCGAGAGCGAGGAAGACGACCGCGGTGGCCGGATACGCGATCAGGACCTGCTTCGTGGTCACGGCGCGACTCCTGTCGCACCGGCCGGCGCCTGCGGCATACGCTGCAGCCGGCTCGCGTCGTAGCCCTGCGCCGCGACGAACGCGGTCAGCCGGGCGAGGTCGGCGTCGGCGATGCGTGGCGTGCGCGCCATGATCCACACGTAGTCGCGCTTCTCGCGCGCGACGACGACTTCGCTGTAGTCGTCGGCCAGGTACGCGATCCGGTAGTCGGCACGGATCGGCCACACGTATTGTTGGCCCCAGACGGCGTTGCCGGTGCCGGCGGCGACGAAGCCGCGCGAGCCGTAGTGCCTGCGCGGCCCGTCGGGCGCGCCTTCGTTGAACGAGAACGTGGTCGCGACGCTGCCGTCGGGGTCGAGGCGGTAGCTGTCCATCGGGTTGTGAGCCCTCCGCTCGACGATCGTCGGGATCGCGGCGATCACGTACCAGTCGCCCATGAAGCGACCGAGGTCGATGTCGCGGGCCAGTGCGAGTGGCGGATGGCCGGAGGGCGGCGCCGTGGCGCAGGCGGCGAGCAGAGCGACCGCGACCGTGGCCGCGCCCAGGGCGAGAGATCTCGACATGAAACGATTCCTTCGTTGCCTGGGCTCAGCGCGGCACTCGCGGCTGCCCGGGGAAGAAGGCCGGCGTGCGCGCGACGTAGTCGCGATACGCCGGCCGGCGCTCGGCGATGTCCTGCTCAAGCAGGCTCACGCCCGAGACCTTGAGCAGGAGCACCGTCATCAGCAACGGCGAGACGAGGCACCACGCACCACCGACGCCGGCGCCAGCGATCGCCAGCAGCGCCAGGCCCCACCAGACGCAGGCTTCGCCGAAGTAATTCGGGTGGCGCGTGAAGCGCCAGAGGCCGCCGTCCATCACGCGACCCCGATTGCTCGGGTCGGCCTTGAAGCGGCTCATCTGCATGTCGCCGATGGCTTCGAAGGCGATGCCGAAGACGGCGATCGCGGCGACGACGACATCGAGCACGCCGAACGGCGTCGTCGCCGCCATGCCGACCAGAAACGGCGCGGCGACGACGAGCGCGAGCAGCGCTTGCAGGGCGAACACCAGGTAGAGGCTCTTCAGCGCGAAGTTCGGCTCGTTGCGGGCGCGGATCGCCTGGTAGCGCCGGTCTTCGCCGTGGCCCCAGTTGCGGCGCGTGATGTAGACCGCGAGGCGCAGCGCCCACGCAAGCCCGAGGGCGAGCATGACGTCCGCGCGCAGAGTGGCCACGGGCAGGCGCTCCCAATACACGAGTGCGGCGGCGGCGATGAAGACCGGCCACATCCGGTCGACCAGGCTCGCGTCGCGCCGGACCACGCTGGCCAGCCACGTCGCCAGCGACAGCAGCGCGACGACGGCGAGCGCGGAGAGCGCGATCGCAAGCAGCGACGGCGGCATCAATCGCGCCTTTCGAACAGGTAGTGCGAGACCCACCACTGCTGGCCGCCGGCATGGCCGAAGAGCTCGGCGACTGACATGAAGAAGAGCCGCCAACGCATCCACCACAGGTCGGCCTCGGCGCCGTAGATCGTCGTGAAGAGCGGCATCAGCGCGGTGCGCTGCCGGTCCATGTTGCGCAGCCACGCCTCGGCGGTGCGCTGGTAGTGCGTGCCGTCCCAGCGCCAGCGCTCGACCAGGCGCAGGTCGTCCTGGAAGCGCGCGGCGAGGTCGTCGCTCGGCATCAGGCCGCCGGAAAAGAAGTGGCGGCTCATCCAGTCGCTCGCGTCGCGCTCGACGAAGGGATAAGGCGCGCCGCGGTGCGCGAACACGTGCATGAAGAAGCGCCCTTGCGGCGCGAGCCAGCGGGCGACGTTGGCGAACGCGCGCGGCCAGTTCCGTAGGTGCTCGAACATCTCGACCGAGACGACGCGGTCGAATCGCGCCGGCGTGTCGAAGTCGTTCATGTCGCGCGTCAGAACATCGACGTTGGCCAGACCGCGCCGCGCCGCCTCCTGCTCGATGAAGCAGCGCTGGGAATGCGAGTTCGAGATCGCCGTGACGTGGCTGCCTGGATAGCGCTGGGCGATCCAGAGCGACAGCGAACCCCAGCCGCAGCCGAGCTCGAGCACGCGCTGGCCGTCGGCAAGACCCGCGCGCTCGCACGTCGCCTGGAGCGCCGCGGCTTCCGCCTGCTCGAGCGTCGCATCGTGGCCGGGCCAGAAGCAGCTGCTGTACTTGCGATGCGGCCCGAGCACGGCGGCGAAAAATGCCGGCGGCAGCTCGTAGTGCTGTTCATTCGCCTTTTCCGGCAGCGGCGCGATCGGCGCTGCCCGCATGGCGGCGATGAAGGCCTCGCCGAGCGCGGCGCTGGCGGCGGCGTCGCCGTCGTGCAGCTCGGCGAGCCGGGCCTTGAGCAGGCGCTGGATGCCGAGCCGGACGACGCGGTCCGGCACACGGCCCTGCTCGACCCAATGCACGGCCGCCGCAGTTCGGTTTGACATGGGCTCCCCTGGCGGCGCCGCGCGACGCTTCAGTGGGGTGATACGTGCGCCGACGGCGCTTGGATCACTCGCCTGCGCGCAGCGCCCTTTCGAAGAGCGCACCGCGACCCCGCCGGCGCAGCCGCGCCGGCAGAGACGATCAGGCGATGTCGAAGCGGTCGAGATTCATCACCTTGGTCCACGCCGCCGCGAAGTCGCCGATGAACTTCGCTTGCGCGTCTGCGCTGCCGTAGACCTCGGCGATCGCCCGCAGCTGTGCATTCGAGCCGAAGATCAGATCGACGCGAGTGGCGGTCCACTTGAGCTCGCCGGTGTTGCGGGCGCGTCCTTCGAACCGTTCGTTGTCATCGGCCACGGCCTTCCACTCCGTGCCCATGTCGAGCAGGTTGATGAAGAAGTCGTTGCTCAGCGCACCGGGCCTTTGCGTGAAGACGCCGTGCCGCGACTGGCCGACGTTGGCGCCGAGCACGCGCAGGCCACCGACGAGCACGGTCATCTCGGGAGCCGTCAGGGTCAGCAGTTGCGCCTTGTCGATCAGAAGCGCCTCGGCCGGCACGCTGAAGCGCGCTTTCTGGTAGTTGCGGAAGCCGTCTGCATACGGTTCGAGCGGAGCAAAGGAGACGACATCGGTTTGCTCCTGCGACGCATCCGCACGGCCGGGAGTGAAGGCAACGGTGACCTCGTGGCCGGCATCCCTCGCGGCCTGCTCCACACCTGCGCTGCCGGCAAGCACGATCAGGTCGGCCAGTGAGAGCTGCTTTCCACCGCTCTGTCCGGAATTGAATTCACTGCGGATGCCTTCGAGTACCTGGAGCACCTTCGAGAGCTGTTCCGGCTGATTGACGGCCCAGTCTTTTTGCGGCGCGAGACGGATGCGCGCGCCGTTGGCGCCGCCCCGCTTGTCCGAGCCCCGGAAGGTGGAAGCAGACGCCCATGCCGCCGAGACGAGCTGCGCAACCGTCAAGCCCGAGGCAAGCACCTTCTTCTTGAGCGACGCGACATCGGGTCCGTCGACCAGCGCGTGGTCGACCGCAGGGACCGGGTCCTGCCAGATGAATTCTTCAGCCGGAACTTCGGCGCCCAGGTAGCGCACGCGCGGGCCCATGTCCCGGTGGGTGAGCTTGAACCAGGCCCGCGCGAAGGCGTCGGCGAACTGGTCAGGGTTTTCGAGGAAGCGCCGCGAGATCTTTTCGTAAGCCGGGTCCAGCCGAAGCGAGAGGTCGGTGGTGAGCATCGTCGGCGAGAGCCGCTTGGCAGGATCGTGCGCGTGCGGAATGGTGCCTGCACCGGCACCGCCCTTGGCCACCCATTGCTGCGCGCCCGCGGGGCTTTTTGTCAGCTCCCATTCGAAGCCGAACAGGTTTTCGAAGTATTCATTGGTCCACTGCGTCGGCTTGGTGGTCCACGTGACCTCCAGGCCGCTGGTGATCGTGTCGCCGCCTTTGCCGGTGCCGAAGCTGTTCTTCCAGCCGAAGCCCTGCGCCGCGATGCCGGCTGCCTCGGGCTCTTCGGCGACGTGCTCCGAAGGCGCAGCGCCGTGGGTCTTGCCGAAGGTATGGCCTCCGGCGATCAGCGCGACCGTCTCTTCGTCGTCCATGGCCATGCGGCCGAACGTGTCGCGAATGTCGATCGCCGCAGCGAGCGGGTCCGGTCTGCCGTCCGGGCCTTCGGGATTGACGTAGATCAGGCCCATCTGCACGGCGGCGAGAGGGTTCTCGAGGTCGCGCGAGTGGCGCACTTCACTGTCGTCGTCCTTGGAGATCACGCCACGGCCCTCGACTCCGGGCGAGCCCTGGGAGTAGCGGATGTCGCCGCCAAGCCACTTCGTCTCGCGCCCCCAGTACACGTCCTGGTCCGGCTCCCACACGTCCGCGCGCCCTCCGCCAAAGCCAAGCGTCTTGAAGCCCATGGTCTCCAGGGCGACGTTTCCCGTCAGGATGATCAAGTCGGCCCACGAGATCTTGTGACCGTACTTCTGCTTGACCGGCCAGATCAGGCGACGCGCCTTGTCGAGGCTCACGTTGTCCGGCCAGCTGTTCAGCGGCGCGAAGCGCTGCTGGCCCCGGCCTGCGCCGGCGCGGCCATCGCCGATGCGGTAGGTGCCGGCGCTGTGCCACGCCATGCGGACGAACAGCCCCCCGTAGTGCCCGAAGTCGGCCGGCCACCAGTCTTGCGAGTCGGTCATCACCGCGGCGAGGTCCTTCTTCACGGCGGCCAGGTCGAGGCTTTTGAAGGCCGCCGCGTAGTCGAAGTCCTCGCCCATCGGGCTCGACTTGGAGGAATGTTGGTGGAGCAGATCCAGACGCAGTTGCTTGGGCCACCAATCGCGGTTGCTGGTGCCGGTGCCGGCCGCGCCACCGCTGAACGGGCATTTCGCCTCGACTTTTTCGTCATCCATTTTTGAACTCCAAATTTGTGCAGTGATCAGGTACGTCGAGGTGTCGAGCAACCGCCCCGATCAAACGACGTCCAGCTCTACGTTGATGTTGCCACGGGTCGCGTTCGAATATGGGCACACCTGATGCGCAGCATCGACTAGCTTCCTGGCCGCCGCGTTTTCCATGCCCGGAACTGTGACATGAAGAGTCACTTGGATACCGAACCCCTCGGTTATCGGGCCAATGCCGACGTCCGCAGTGATCGAAGTGTCGGGTGGAAGCGCAATTTTTTGCGTCGTTGCGACATGCTTCATCGCGCCGAGGAAGCACGCCGAGTATCCCGCTGCGAACAGCTGCTCAGGATTCGTCCCGGAGGCCCCGTTCCCGCCCAAGCCCTTGGGCGTCGTGAGTTTGACGTCGAGGACGCCATCGTCCGTCCTGGATTTGCCTTCGCGGCCACCCGAGGAAGTGGCATGTGCGGTGTAGAGGATCTTGTCGAGTGTCATGCTTGATTGTCATGGGAGTGATGAGACCGGGTACCAGGGGAGGTAGGTACCAGGGATATGCCGCATAAGAGATTATTGTATCATCCTTAACATGTCTTTCCCGAATGCCCCCGACGTCTGAGTCGTCCATCTCACTGCCCGAACACTTTGAAATCGCTACCCGTCGCGCGGAGATTCGCTTTACTGAGGAGGCTCCCACAGCTTTCTCTGGAGAACCAGCTGTGCTTCACGCTCTACGCCACGCGATTGCGACAGCTCGATGAAGCAGACTGGAAGCTCAAGCAGTTCGTGGCCGACTAAGCGGGGACAGAGGCGAGGTGGCCCGCGCTCAGGCCTTTTCCTGGACGTAGCGGCCCGGCGCCGGCTCCAGCGCTTTCCAGCTCGCGTTGCCGGGCTTCTTCGGCGCTGCGACTGGCTTGCCGCCAAAACCGGCTAGCCATGCAGACCAGTCGGTCCACCAGCTGCCTGGATGCTCGGCCGCATTCGCTAACCACTCGTCGGCCGAATCGGAGAGCACGGCCGTCTTGCCGATCCAGTGGCTGCGCTTTTTCTTGGCCGGAGGATTGATCACGCCGGCGATGTGCCCGGACGCGCCGAGCACGAAGCGGCGCTTTCCCTTCAGCAGTTCCGTGCTGCGATAAGCACCCTGCCACGGCACGATGTGGTCCTCGCGCGACGCGTACAGGTAACTCGGGACGTCGATGCTACCTAAATCGATCGGCTCGCCGCAGACGCTGACTTTGCCCGGCTCGCGCAGGTTGTTCTCGAGGTAGGTGTTGCGCAAGTACCAGCAGTACATGGGCCCGGGCAGGTTGGTGCCGTCGCTGTTCCAGTACAGCAGATCAAACGGTGGCGGCGTCTCGCCCTTTAGGTAGTTGCCGACGACGTAGTTCCAGACCAGGTCGTTCGGGCGCAGGAGACTAAAAGTTGTCGCTAGCTCCTGCCCCTTCAGCAGGCTGCCGCCACCGGCGCTTTCGAGACCGATTGTCATCTCGCGCAGGCGAACGCCGGCCTCGTCGATGAAGATGTCGAGGACACCGGTGTCGCTGAAATCGAGGAACGTGGTGAGCAGCGTCATGCTCGCCGCCGGCCGCGCGCCGCGCGCCGCGAGCACGGCAAGCGCGGTCGATAGGATCGTTCCGCCGATGCAAAAGCCGAGCGTATTGATCTGCTTCTGGCCGCTGATCTCCTGCACCAGCGCGATGGCGCGTAGCACGGCCTCTTCGATGTAGTCGTCCCAGGTGCGCTGGGCGATTTCTTCACCGGCGTTCTTCCAGCTCATCACGAAGACGCGGTGGCCTTGGGCCACGGTGTGGCGGATGAGCGAGTTCTCCGGCTGCAGGTCGAGGATGTAGAACTTGTTGATGCACGGCGGCACGAACAAGATCGGCCGCTCGTAGACTTTGGCCGTCAGCGGTGCGTATTCGAGCAATTGAAAGAACTCGTTCTCGAAGATCACGGAGCCGGCCGACGTCGCAACGTTGCGACCAACCTCGAACGCGCTCTCGTCGGTCTGCGAGAGGTGACCACGCTGGCTGTCGTTCCAGAGCTGGGTCAGGCCGTGAATGAGGCTCTCGCCCCTGGTGTCGATGGCCTTTCTCTGCGCCTCCGGATTAAGTGCAAGATAGTTGCTGGGCGAAATAGCATCGATCCACTGCAGGACCGCGAAGCGAATGCGGCCCTTGGTCTTTTCGTCGCCCTGGACGCCCTTGGCGAGCTCTAGCAGCGTGCGCGCGTTGAGCAGATACATCTCGGCGAGGAACGTCGACGACGGACTCGCGGCCCAGTCGGCGCCGGCGAAGCGTCGGTCGGCGATTGGTGCGGGCTTGGTCGCGGTAAGCAGCGAGCGATTCCACAGCGCCGCTGCTTCGGTCACGTAGTCGCGCTGGATCGCCATCAGCGCCTCGGCTGGCCCACCACTGACGGCCAACGCCTTCCAGACCTCCTCGCCGGCGCTCGCCAGCGGGCCGGTGGACTTTCCCGCTTGAGTCAGGCGGTCTGTCGTTGGGACGTCCTTTGTTGTCCGCTTCTTGGCCATGAAAGATCACCTTCGCGTGGGGGTTCTTAAGTCTTGGGCTGCATCAGCTTCTTGATTTCCTGAAGGTGCTCGGTGCCTCGCTTCGTGATGTGGGCCAGCGCGTCGGACTGTGAACTGCGAGCCATCTCGGCCAGCTCTCTCATATCGGATAACGTTTTCTCAAAGGCCTTGCGCACCACTTCAGTCTGCTTCGCTGGATCCCCAACGCTGCCGACGGCGCCTTTGGCAGCTTCCTGCATGCCTTTCATGGCCTGAGTCAGCATCTCGGCCTGCTTGCGCGCCAGCGCCTCCATGGATTCGGAGGCGGCCTTGTTGGCCGCGACGAGTGCCTCGATATCTTTTCGTCGTGCCTCGACGATGGCCGACATGTCGACACCGGGCACTTTGAACTGCTCGATCATTTTCTTCACATCGCCGAAGGGGTTGATCTCTGCTGTCATGACTTTTCTCCTGAGGTTGGGTTGGGTGACGTCCGAGCCCGCGCGGCCGACTCACTGCATGTGCTGGCCGCCGTTGATGGCGATGTTGGCGCCGGTGAGAAAGGCCGCCTCGTCGGAGGCCAGGTAGATGATCAGACCGGCAACCTCCTCGGGCTTGCCGAGCCGGCCGACCGGGATCTGCGGCAGGATCTTGCTGTTGAGGATCTCTTCCGGGATCGCCGTCACCATCTTCGTGCCGATGTAGCCCGGCG
>JALYXU010000068.1 GCA_030946925.1 Pseudomonadota bacterium | reverse complement strand
TTGATTCACGTCAAACGCTGCCGGAGACGAAGGGTCTAGATTGGCGTTTCGATCAGTCCGAAGACGATGCTGCCTGACCTTTCCCTCGATGAGCCGCACGCGCTTGCGCTCGAACGGCCACCTCTCGCGTTGTGGCAACTCGGGTTTCGGCCCTTCTTTCTTCTCGCCAGCGCGTTCGCCGCCGTCTCCGTCGGCCTGTGGGGTGCGCAGTTCGCCGGGTGGCTCGCCCACCCATACCTCTCGGGGCCGCTCTGGCATGCGCATGAAATGGTCTTCGGCTTCATGCTCGCGGTGATGGTCGGCTTCCTGCTCACCGCCGGGCGCAACTGGTCCAACCTGCCGACGCTCAGCGGCATGCCTCTGGCCGGATTGGCGCTCCTCTGGCTGGCCGGTCGCGTGCTCGTCCTCACGCCGTTTGGCTGGGCCGCCGCCGTCGTCGGCGCCGCCTTTCCGCTCGCCGCCGCGGCCGCCCTCGCGATCCCGTTCTGGGCGTCGCGCAACCGACGCAACTACTTCTTCGTCGGCTTGCTGGTGCTGATGGGCGCGCTCGACCTCGGCTTCCACTTGTCGCAGCTCGGTGTCGTCGAATTGCCGCCGCGGCTTGGCTTGCAGATCGCGCTCGACCTGGTCCTCTTCGTCATGGCGGCGATCGCCGGGCGCGTCGTCCCGATGTTCACCAACAACCGCATACCCGGTGCAGGCGCCGCGTCCCGGCCGCTGCTCGAGAAGGCCGCGCTCGGCTCGGTGCTGGTGCTGCTGCTGGCCGATCTGCTCCGCTTGCACGGGTCGGCACTGGCCACCGTCGCGCTCCTGTGTGCGGTCGCCCACGGCATCCGCTGGACGCTCTGGAAACCGTGGAAGACCCGGGCGGCGCCGCTGCTCTGGGTACTGCACGCTTCCTACGCGTGGATCCCGCTGCATCTTGCTCTGCGGGCCGGATCCGAACTGGGCTGGAACAGCGGCGCCCTCGCCACCCATGCACTGACGGTCGGCGCCGCCGGCGGGCTCATCATCGGCATGATGACCCGGATCGCCCGCGGACACACGGCGCGGCCGATGCGTGCGGACCGCGTCGATGTCCTCTGCTATGGGCTCGTCTCGAGCGCAGCCTTTGTTCGTGTCGGGGTGCCGCTGCTGTGGCCGGCGTCGATCGTCGAGGCCGTCCTCTGCTCGGCCTTGCTGTGGTCGGCCGGCTTCGCCCTCTATGCGGTGCGGTACTGGCCGGTCCTGACTCGACCGCGCCTGGACGGCAAGCCCGGTTGAACGCGATCGACTACGGCCTTCTGAAGACGGTTCACCAGACTGCCGCGGCGCTGTCTTTCACGGGCTTCGTCGCCCGCGGCATCGGCACTTTCGCCGCCGCCTCCTGGGTCGGCAGCCGTGCTGCGAAGACCTGGCCTCATGTCATCGACTCCGTGCTGCTCCTGTCGGCCCTTGGGCTCGCTTCGATGCTCGGACTCGGCCGGGCACCGGCCCCGTGGCTGCTCGCCAAGATCGGTGGCCTGCTGTTCTACATCGGGCTTGGCATGATTGCGCTGCGGCCTCAACTGCCACTGCCGGTGCGAGCCGGGGCCTGGCTCGGCGCACTCGTCACCTTCGGCTACATCGTCTCGGTCGCGATCAGCAAGCGTCCGTCCGGGTTCTTCGGCTCTTGATGACGGGGGCAGTGACGAGGTGCTTGAGTACCGTTTGCAAGCGCCGAAGATCCGCGAGTTTGTGAAACCATCTGGAGAACATGTTGGGTCAGCCGAAAAAAGACACCGCGCCGCCAGGCGCAGACTGCTGCTCGAAAAAAACAGCGCCCCCTGCCGCTGGATCGTCCGTCCAGCTGAAAGACCCGGTCTGCGGAATGAACGTGACGGCCGAGTCGCAATTCGTCGTCGAGTACGAAGGCAAGCCGGTCTATTTTTGCAGTGGCGGTTGCAAGACGAAGTTCGCCGCTGACCCGGCGAAGTACACGACGACTGCCGCGCCAGTTGCAGCGACGTCGGCTGCCGAGGCACCCCTCGCCGCCGGCACCGTCTACACCTGCCCGATGCACCCGGAGGTGCGTCGCGATCGTCCGGGCGCCTGCCCGAAGTGCGGCATGGCGCTCGAGCCGGAGATGCCGAGCCTGGAGGACGGCGAGAACCCGGAGCTGGTCGACTTCCGCCGGCGCTTCTGGTGGACCTTGCCGCTGACTGTGGTGGTGACCGCTCTGGCCATGCTCGGCTCGACCGTCCATCTGTTCGACATGGCGACGCAGAGCTGGGTCGAGCTGGCGCTTTCGCTGCCGATCGTCCTCTGGGCCGGCTGGCCGTTCTTCGTGCGCGGCGTCCGATCCGTCGTCAACCGCAGTCCGAACATGTGGACCCTGATCGGGCTCGGGACGGCGGCGGCCTTCCTCTACAGCGTCGTCGCCACCGTCGTGCCGGGCCTGTTCCCGACGTCCTTCGTCTCCATGGGACGCGTCTCGGTGTATTTCGAAGCGGCGGCCGTCATCATCTCGCTGACGCTGCTCGGCCAGCTGCTCGAGCTCAAGGCCCGGTCGCAGACGTCGGCGGCCATCAAGTCGCTGCTCGGCCTTGCCCCGAAGACGGCGCGACGCATCAACGACGACGGCAGCGAAGAGGACGTGCCCTTGACGCACGTGCATGTCGGCGATTCGCTGCGTGTCCGCCCTGGCGAGAAGGTCCCGGTCGACGGCTCCGTCGTCGAGGGCAGCAGCTCGGTCGACGAGTCGATGCTGACCGGCGAGCCGATGCCGGTCGGCAAGCAGGCCGGCGACAAGCTGATCGGCGCGACGCTGAACACCAGCGGCGCCATGGTCATGCGCGCGGAAACGATCGGCTCGAGGACCGTTCTCGCCCAGATCGTGCAGATGGTGGGCCAGGCGCAACGCAGCCGGGCACCGATGCAGCGCATGGCCGATCGCGTCGCCGGCTACTTCGTGGTCACGGTGATCGGCGTCAGTGTCGTGACCTTCTTCGGCTGGGGCCTGTTCGGGCCGTCCTCTGCCAATGCATCGAGCTGGGTCTACGGGCTGATCAATGCGGTGGCCGTGCTCATCATCGCCTGCCCTTGCGCGCTCGGCCTGGCCACGCCGATGTCGATCATGGTCGCGACCGGCAAGGCAGCGACCCAAGGCATCCTCTTTCGCGACGCGGCGGCGATCGAGAACTTCCGCAAGGTCGACACCCTGATCGTCGACAAGACCGGGACGCTCACCGAAGGCCGGCCGGCGTTCGATCGCGTCGTCGCCGCAGCCGGGCATGCCGACGACGACGTGCTTCGGCTGGCTGCCAGCATCGACCAGGGCAGCGAGCATCCGCTGGCGGCGGCGATCGTCCGCGCCGCGCGCGAGCGCAACCTGGCGCTCGACAAGCCGGAGCAATTCGAGTCGAGCACCGGCATCGGCGTGCGTGGCACGGTGGCCGGCAAGGCGATCGCCCTCGGCAACACCGTGCTGATGAAAGACGCCGGCGTGTCGGTCGATGCGCTGGCGTCGCAAGCCGAGGCGCTGCGTCAGGAAGGCGCAAGCGTCATGTACCTCGCCGTCGACGGGCAGCTGGCAGGCCTGGTGGCGGTGGCAGACCCGATCAAGGCGACGACCGTCGAGGCGCTCGCCGGACTGAAGGCGCTCGGCATCCGCACGGTGATGGCCACCGGCGACGGCCTGACCACGGCAAGGACGGTCGCCGCGAAGCTCGGCATCGACGAAGTGCACGGCGAGGTCAAGCCCGCGGACAAGCTGGCGCTCGTCACGCGGCTGCAGGGCGAGGGGCGGATCGTCGCGATGGCCGGCGACGGCATCAACGACGCGCCGGCACTGGCCAGGGCCGACGTCGGCGTGGCGATGGGCACGGGGACCGACGTGGCGATGAACAGCGCACAGGTCACCCTCGTCAAGGGCGACCTCCGCGGCATTGCCGAGGCGCGACGGATCTCCGAAGAAACGATCGCCAACATGAAGCAGAATTTGGCCTTCGCTTTCGTCTACAACTCGCTCGGGATTCCGCTCGCCGCCGGCGTTCTCTACCCGCTCACGGGCTGGCTGCTGTCGCCGATGATCGCGGCCCTGGCGATGAGCCTCAGCTCCGCATCCGTCATCACCAACGCCCTGCGCTTGAGAACCCGCCGGCCGAGATAGCCGCATCGAGTCGGGCGCCGCCATCCAGGACACTTATGTATCGCTGCACCTGCTGGATCATTCCGAGGGACGTTCTCGATCGGTTCTCGCACGACAACACGCTCACGCCGCAGCAGCAAAAGGCGATGGCCGATACCGCCCGCGTCAGCGACGCCATGCGCAAGCTCCGCGTCGAGGCCGGCCAGCTCACCAGCGTGTCGCGGTCGATCGGCGCCAATTTCGCGACGCTGGCGCCGGCGCCCAAGGTCACCGTCTACGACTGCAGGCAGACCCAGACGCTGCCCGGCTTGCCGGTGGCAAATCCGAAGGCATCGACTGACGCCACTTGCAAGCGCGGGTTCGACCAGACCCAGAAGGTGGCGCAGTTCTACAAGCAGGTCTTCAATCGCAATTCCATCGATAACGCGGGCATGACGATGATGTCGTCGATCCACTACGGCGTGAAGTTCAACAACGCCATGTGGAACGGCCTGGAAATGGTCTACGGCGACGGTGACGCGAAAATCTTCCTCGACTTCACCAAGGCCAACGACGTGGTCGGCCACGAGCTTACGCACGGCGTCACGCAGCACAGCCTGCAGCTGGGCTACCTCGACGACGCGGGCGGCCTCAACGAGAGCCTCTCCGACTGCTTCGGCTCGATGTTTCGCCAGTGGCAGGCGAATCAATCCGCCGCCGCCGCAGACTGGCTGATCGGCAAGGACATCATGGGCCCGGCGGCCAAGGCCAAGGGCTACACGTGCCTCCGCAACATGGCCGATCCGGCCGACAAGGCGGCAATGGCACCGCAGCCGACCAGGTACTCCCAGGTGACGCCGGGCATGGACCCGCACTACAGCAGCGGCCCGCCGAACCTGGCCTTCAGTGCCGCCTGCCAGGCAGCGGGCGGCACGAGCTGGGAAACGGTCGGACAGGTCTGGTATGCGGTGCTGACCGGCTCCGGCCCCCATCCGACCATGAAGATGCAGGACTTCGCGAATCGAAGCCGCCAGGTGGCTGCGCAGATGTTCGCCACCCGCCCTGCGGTCGGTGCCGCCATCGACAAGGGATGGAAGACCGTCGGCCTGTGAGGGCACCGCGGCATCCCTCTACGCTGCCCGACGATTCCCCGATGGATTCGCGGATGGATCGGCTGGACATCGAGCGCCTCGGCGGGTTCGGCGGCTTCGGTGGGGCGCACCTGAAGAGCACCGGGCGCCTTGCCATCTCGGCGCTTTCTGCGGCCGACCGGAGCGCCATCGAGAGGCTCTTCGCCCACGCGCCCACGGCCGCGGCGAAGCCCGACGAGTTCTCCTATCGGCTGACCCGGCAGACCGCGTGCGGCCCGCAAACCATCCAGGTCGCCGAGTCGCACGTTCCGCGTGCCGTGTGCTCGTCGGTCAGGGACGAGCTCAGCTAGGGCTCGGCGCCCGCGTCTTCGACATCTCGTGAATCGACATCTGCCCGTCGCGTTCGAGGGTGAGCGTCTCGACGCGAGTCCGCTGGCCGAACGATCGGCGGCCGGATATTCTGATCATGGCCAACAAGTTCCATCGTCGACTCCTGAGCCGGCGGACGTTCGCCTCGCTCAGGCGAACGCGTGCCACGCGGTACCGAAACATCACCTCTTGAAATGAATCCTGACGAGACCAAACGCCTCTACTACTTCACCGGCAAGCAGTGGGGCCTCAAGGCGATCCGCGAGCGACGCCTCAAGATCGCCCAGTACAAGGACGTCAACGAGCCGTTCGA
The DNA here is from genome assembly GCA_030946925.1 of Pseudomonadota bacterium. GTDB lineage: Bacteria > Pseudomonadota > Gammaproteobacteria > Burkholderiales > Burkholderiaceae_C > Schlegelella_A. The sequence continues at coordinate 5,233 of JALYXU010000068.1, read as the reverse complement.
GCTGGCGCCCTTCGATCTCACGAACCGGAAGGCGCGCAGGTTCTGGACCGAGCAGGTCGCCAGGCTTGTTGCCGGCAACCACGGCATCCTCTGCTTTTCGGAGGATTGGCAGAGCACCCTGATGTGGTCGCACTACGGCGAGAAGCACACGGGGCTGTGTCTCGGCTTCGACGTCCCGCGCCGGATGGCCGAGCCGATCCGCTACATCGACCAGCCGCTACGCGAGCCGGTCGATCCGAAGAAGCAGCTGCGAGGCATGCCGGCGGAGGTTCTGGAAAGCGCGTTGCGGTGCAAGCACGCGGGGTGGAGCCACGAGCGCGAGTGGCGGCTCCGGCTCCGCCTCGACGCACCCGTCGACGGCATCTACTACAAGGACTTCGACGACGAGCTGCATCTTCGCGAAGTGATCATGGGCCCGCGCTGCAGCCTGGAGCTCGACGAAGTGCAACGCGCGGTGAGCAACCCGCCGATGGATGTCGAGATCTTCCGCGCCCAGGCGGCACACGGTGCCTTCGAAGTCTGCCGCCATCTCGAGGCAACGCCGCAGACGGTGAGCGGCTTTCGGGCCCGGCTTGCCAAGGCGCGGGACCTGTTCGATCACGACTTGCCGGACGAAGACCCTTCGGACACCTGATGCGTCTCCCACAACGGCAGGTTGACCGTGAACTCGCTGCCATAGCCGAGGCCCGTCGTCTGCACCTCGATCGTCCCCTGGTGCAGCTGGACCAGGTTCTTGACCACGGCCAGGCCGATGCCGAGCCCCTCGGTGGCCAGTTCGATGGCGCGGGCGTCGCGGGTGAACATGTCGAAAATCCGCGGCAGCATCTCGCTCGAGATTCCTTCGCCCTCGTCGCGCACGCGGATGACGGCCATCGGCCTTTCGACCGTCGCCGTCACCCAGACGCGGCCGCCGCGAGGTGAGTATTTGAATGCGTTGTCGAGCAGGTTGCGGAGGATCTGCTCCAGCCTGATCCGGTCGGCCCGGACGTCGATGGTGATCTCGGGCAGGACCACGCTGACGACCTGGCCCCCGGTGTCGAACAGTCCGGACTGCAGCTCGACGGCGGATCGAATGGCACCCTGCAGATCGACCTCCTCGAGCTCGAGCTTCAAGGCGCCATGATCGATTCGCGTCGCGTCGCGAAGATCGTCGACGAGGCGCCGCATGACCTCGAGCTGCTTCTCGGCGATCTCCAGGGGGCGTGCGTTCGACGCTGCGCCCGGCTGCAGCTTGATCAGGGCGTGCGCCCCCTGCAAGGTGTTGAGCGGATTGCTCAACTCGTGGGCGAAGGTGCTCAGGAAGCGCTCTCGCGCGGCGAGCGCCTGGTCGGCGACGGCGAGCCGGTTCTCGAAGCTCGAGATCTGCGACCGCAGATCGGTGCGATCGCGCAGAACCTTGACGAAGCCGAGGCAGCCGCCGTGCTCGTCGTTGATCGCCGTCAGCATGCCCATGGCCCAGAAGCGGCTGCCATCCTTGCGCAGATGCCAGCGGTCATCTTCCGACCGCCCGAGACGGCGGGCCACCTCCACCTCGTAGAGATCCAGGCCCCGGTCGATGTCGTCGCTGTCGAAGATGATGCTGATCGGTCGATGCAGGAGCTCACCCAGGCCGTAGCCGAGGATGCGCTCGGCGGTCGGATTGGTTCCGACGATCAGTGCGTCGGCATCGAGAAACAGCAGTGCGTGGTCGGCCGTCTGGACCGGCCACAGCGCCAGCAGCTGCTCGACGAGCGCGGCGGAATTTGCCGAGCCAGGCGACTCATGGGGCGGATTCAGGTGCATCCCGGATGAGCGAAGCTCGTGCGTTGCGGATCAAGAAAGCGGTGCTGTGCCCAGCATACCTGACGGGGTCCGTGACTGCCCCGTCGCGCTGGTCACCTGCCGCCGGAGCTCGATCGCAATGTCCTGAGTCCGGTGGCTTCGGTTGCGCGTGCAACCGCTTCAAAACGGCAGCGAGGAGCCGTCCGTGATCTTGCTCGCCTGGGTTCGCATCGAGTCCCGGGCCTGCGGCGAGAGGTACCAACCCAGCGGATACGGCACGTTTCCGCGCGGCAGCTCGATCGCGACGACGGCGGGCGCCGGCGGGCCTCGCAGATCCTGCGGATGGTCCGCTGCGCTCGGGCCCATGCGTTGCCGGCGCCTCTCGTTGAACTCGGCGACGATGCTGATGAGGCGGCTTTCCGCGAGCCGCCCCGAGGCTCCGATGCCACCGGCATTCATGGCCGTCACCAGCGGCCCGATCAGGTCGATGTAGAAGGTGAGAGGCCCCTGGCACGAAGGCTTCGTGGGGTCGTAGGAATGCGGCTGCAGCGTTGCGCCCTCGCATGCCGTACGCTCGTCCTGGGTCTTCTCGCCGTGATTGAGAAAGATGCCGGTCAGGTGCAGGTGCCTCGCCATCCACGCCAGCATGGCCTTGTCGCCGTCGGTCGAGGGCGCCTCCGATCCATCCTCGAGAACCCGCTCGATGGCCCGCACGATGTCCTGCGTCGTCTGTGCGCCGCTGTTGTCGAAGTAGCCGCCGTCGGCGAGGTGGATGCAGTCTGCGCTGGTCTCCGTTCCGCGTGCTGCCTGGCTGGCCGGCGTCGCCGAGACCGAGCCACGGCCCTGATAGAGGCAACCGCGATTGGTCTCGTTCGCAAGATGGCGGACCCCGCCGATCGCGTTGACGAATGGAAAGCGCGCGGCGTTGTGCGCGGCGGTCGAAAGCTTGAGCTTTGCGCCCAGTTCCTGCTGCTGGTCCCGGGCATCCGGGAACTGGTTCGGTCTGATCTGCAAATCGCTGGCGATGGCGCGTTCACCGGACTCCACCACGGTGCTGTTGAGGAAGAGGTGGGGCGCGAATCCGGAGGCCGCGTCTGCGTGGTCGACAGCGCCGTTCAGCGCAGAGCGCATCGAGAGCGAGCCCGTGGTGTCGTCCTGAGGGAACGCCGTCTCCAGCGAGCGCTCGAACCAGAGGCCACGGCTCATGAAGCCGCAGCCCGGCGCCGTGCACGGGCCGCTCGGCACGATGCGGCCGATGACGTCTTCGAAGAGCCAGGCGGAGACCAGCGGCGTCAGGAGATCGGCCGAGCCGAGCTGGTCGACGCAGCGCTCCAGCGTCTCGGCCTTGACCATGTCCGACCCGGGCCCCGACGCGGAGCGGGCGAGACAGAGCCGCCATGCGGCTGCACCGATGGCACCGCCCGAGACACCCGAAACCGAGAAGGTGCGCTGCGCGAAGTGGCCGGGCGCCGAGGCCGCCTGACCGGCAGCGCGCGCCAATGGCTTCGTCGTCAATTTTGCGAGTGCAAGCGCGGTCCAGTACGCGGCGCGAATTCCACCGCCCTCGGCGAAGACCACATACGCGTTGACGGGCGCGCCATCGTCGCGAGGCGTCGCCGCGGCCTTGCCCGAAGGGCAGCCGGCTTCGAGGCCGCACAGGCCTTTCAGCCATTGCAGGATCGCCTGGTCGACGCTCTTGCTCTCGACGGGGTGAACGGCCGCGAGGCGATCCTGGCTCGACCCGGCGTCGATGCGGCTGGCCGTGGCAAGCACGGCGCCGACCGCAGCCACGGCGAACACGAACAGGGCGACGTATCTGACCCGGCGAGTGGGCCCGGTGGTTCGCGCCAGCCAGACAAGGCCGAGGGCATAAGCAACCAGACAGGTGCCCAGGCACGCTGCCGCGATCGCCATGCCGAGCCGGCTGAGGCCGATGCTGTCGCTGACGAAGATCGGCACGCGGTGGTTGTCGGTCCAGCCCATCGCGCCGAGCAGGCCGGACAGCAGGATGAGCATGAGCACCCAGGGCGTTTCCTGGCGCAGCGACAGGGCGCTGAGCTGGCCGAGCACACAAGACCACAAGGTCAAGCCGGCGGCGATCGCAGCGAGGGCGAGCGGAGCTCCGGAGCTGTTCAGGGCATAGACACGGATCAGGATGATCAACGCGAGCGAGGTCGGAATCAGGCTCGTGGTGGCGCGTGGCAGCCAGAGAAACTTGTAGGGGCCGCGCAGTGCCTCCTGCCTCGACTGCGTGGCGTCGAGAACTTCGTAGTAGCCCGCGCGCTCGCCCGATGCCGGCCGCGCAAGCGCGGTGCGGGCGCCGAAGAAGGACAGGCCGAGCAACAGACTGACTGCGCTGCAGACGATGATGAGGCCGCCCTCGAAGCCTTTGACGCCCGCCGAGAAAGCAGACTGGGCAGCGGCGCCCCCGAGCAGCGTCAGGATCAGCATCGGTGCCGCGCCGAGAAAGCGTGCCCACCACATGGCGACGGTCTGGCTCTCCGGCGTCGGGCTGCTCATCTGCGCGGTCGAGGGCCGTCGCGTTCGCGCGAGGACCCGCGGCCAGAGGTAGCACGCATGGGCGAACAGCCATACCGAGGCGATCGTCAGGACGATGGAGAAGAGGCCGTTCCAACCCTGGCTGCTGGCCTGGCTGAGCCCGACCATGACGTCCTTGCCCTGGTCCATGACGAGGGTCATGGCGGCGAAGAAGCCGATGCCGGCGACGCCGTACCGACTGCGCCAGGCGACGTCGGCGATCTCGTGCCGCAGCACCGCGCGCCCCAGCAGACGTTGATGCGTGGCCTGCTCTTCGGCCGTGGACTCGGCGAATCGATCCGGGTGCCCGACATCGAAGAGCCAGACGGCGAGCAGGCACACGAGCAATGCGGCGACGACGAGATCGAGCACCTGCTGGACCCGGACGAGCGATCGCAGCAGGGCAGGACCCAGCAGGCCGGGAAGGGAAAAGCCGAGCAGGGCGAGAACCGTCGTCAGGGTGGCGGCGAGGGCCAGGGCGATGGCGGCCCATTTCAGCAACGAGTCGAAAGCGAACAGTCTCCGCACCCGGTCGAGCCACGTCGCCGAAAGGGTGCTCCCGGACGACAGCATCGAGACCACATCGACGGGGTTGCGGTCATCGCGGAGAGCCGAACCGAGGCGATCCGCCGCCAGCCAGGCGAACCGCGTGTAGACGAAATAGAAGAAGAGCCTGGACAGCAACGCGATCACCACGACGGGGCCGAGCCCGCTCTGCAGCCAGCTGTGAACGATCCTTGCGGACGCAGCGGCATCGGCTGCGTGCAGGAATTTGCCCAAGCTCGTCGCAGGGTCGAGAGAGACGCTGAGCTCGATCGCCACGAGCCAGACCCATGCAAAGACGGTCAGCGTCGTGGCGAGCGCGAAAGCCACTCCCTTGTCCGACTGCCTGGCCCAGAGGGAACGAACGAACGACACGGCAGTTCCTTCCTGC
>JALYXU010000050.1 GCA_030946925.1 Pseudomonadota bacterium | reverse complement strand
GGCCGATAGCCCTCGCTCATCGGCGCGATGATCGACTGCGCCGGGATCGCCTGGCTGTGCCGGACGATCCGGATCTCGCGGTCGATGTTGTTGCCGAGGACCATCGCCCGGCGCAGCGCCACCTTCTCGGGCGTGTAGCCGCCGACCAGGCCGTTCTCCATGTTGAAGATCGTCATCTGCGACTCGGGCGAGACGTTCCGATAGGCGCGCACGCCGCGCTTGCCGAGATTGGGCGCGATCTTGCCGCCGGGCACGGCCTGGTCGATGAAATCGTTCGGCAGCCGCTCCATGAAATCCTGCTCGCCGGTCACGAAGGAGAGCCAGCGCGGCTGCGGCTGCTCGATGATCGCGATCTCGACCCGATCGAGCATCGGCAGCTTGCGGCCCTTGAAGCGCTCGACCAGCGCCTTGCCCTCGGCGTCGTCGTCGTTCGGCTCGGCTTCGTAGAAGTCGTCGCGGTAATTCGGATTGCGCGTCAGCACGATGCGCGAGCTGCGCCGCCATTCGGCGAGCCGAAACGGGCCGGTGCCGACCGGGTGCTCCATGATCGCGTCGCCGTAGGCCTCGACCACCTCGCGGGCCATCGCGCAGAGCACGTCGCGCGCGGCCCAGGTGTAGAGATGCCGGGGCCGCGATTCGCGCAACCGCACCTGCAAGGTGTAGCGGTCAGTTGCCCGCAAGCCCTCGACCCGGCGCTCGTAGTCGAACGGTTTTCTGCTCTTGACGCTCTCGTCGTAGAGCTCCTGCAGGCCGACGATGCCTTCGGAGGCGATCGTCGACTGCTGCGGGCTCTTCAGCTTCGGATCGAAGATGCGCTTCATCGCGTAGACGAAGTCTTCGGCGACGAGCTCGCGGCGCTTGCCATTGAACGCCGGGTCGTCCGCGAAATGGATGCCCGGACGGATCCGGAACACGAAGCTGCGGTAGTCGTCCGAGATTTCCGGCATCGCGGTGCAGACCAGCGGCTTCAGCTTGAAGGGGCGGGCCAGGTGGTCGTAGGTCAGCGGCGCGTCGAAGATGTGCGCGGTGACGATGCGCGAATACAGATCGCTCAGCTGCGCCGGATCGAAGCCGGTCTCGGCAACCTGGAAGGCGTAGCGCAGCACCTTCTCGCCGCCGTTGTCGGTGGCCGCGACCGGTGCGGCGGCCCACCCCGGGAGCAGATGCGACGCCGCCAGCGCCGCCGAGGCCCGAGCCAGTTGCCGGCGTTTCATCGTTGCTTCCCGCGGGCACGTTGCATCGCGAATCGGAGTCTAGGCGCTAGACTCGGTTCCCAGCATGGCCGCCTATCTGATCCGGCGCCTCTGGCAGATGATCCCGACGCTGCTCGGCGTCATTCTTCTCGTCTTCCTGCTGTTCAAGTTCTTCGGCGGCGACCCGGCCGAAATCCTGGCCGGTCTCAACGCCACGCCGGAGCAGGTCCAGGCGATCCGCGACCAGCTCGGCCTGAACCGGCCCTGGTACGTGCAGCTGGCGCTCTATGTGAAAGGCATCGTCACCTTCGACTGGGGCCGCAGCTTCGCCACCAACGAGGCGGTCGGCCACATCTTCGCGACGCGTCTGCCGGCAACCCTGACGGTGATGACGCCGATCCTGCTGCTCGACACGCTGCTGGCGCTGCCGATCGCGATGTGGGTCGCCTACCGGCGCGGCTCGCTGAGCGACCGCGCCATCATGGTCACCAGCACGGTGGCTCTCTCGATCTCGTTCCTGGTCTACATCATCGTCGGCCAGTACGTGTTCGGCTTTCAGCTCGGCTGGTTCCCGGTCCAGGGCTGGAGCGACAGCGTCGCCAGGAACCTCGTCACCTACGTGCCGCTGCCGGTGCTGCTCGCGCTGATGGTCGGCATCGCGCCGCAGACGCGGCTCTACCGGACCTTCTTTCTCGACGAGCTCGGCCACGACTACGTCCGGACGGCGCGGGCCAAGGGCATGGGCGAAGGCACGGTGCTGTTCAAGCACGTGCTCAGGAACGCCATGATCCCGATCCTCACCAACGTCGCGCTCGCCTTGCCCGGCGTCTTCGTCGGCTCGTTCCTGATCGAGGTCTTCTTCTCGATTCCCGGAGTCGGCCGCGAGGTGATCCTGGCCGTCAACCGGAGCGACTATCCGGTGATCCAGGCCTTCACGGTCTACCTGGCGATGATCACGATGCTCATCAACCTGAGCGTCGACGTGCTCTACAAGCTGGTCGATCCGCGGGTGGTGCTGAAGTGA
>JALYXU010000034.1 GCA_030946925.1 Pseudomonadota bacterium | reverse complement strand
AAGCGCTCGCAGTCGTCTGCCGCCATGTCGACCAGACTCAGTCGGCCTTGTGCCGTCGCATCCTGATCGAGAACCCGTCGAGCTATCTTCAGTATGCCCATTCGACGATTCCCGAAGGCGAGTTCCTGGCCGCGATTGCCCAGCGCACCGGCTGTGGCATCCTCTGCGACGTCAACAACATTTACGTCAGCTCCTGCAACCACGGCTGGGATGCCTCAGCCTATCTCGCATCCTTGCCGAGGCGGGCCGTGGGTGAGATCCATCTAGCCGGCCATTCGCTGAAAGAGCTCGATGACGGACAAGCGTTGCGGATCGACGATCATGGCTCGGCGGTAGCGCCGGAGGTCTGGGCGCTCTACGCAGAGGCTCTCGCGCGGTTCGGTCCTGTGGCTACCCTGGTGGAATGGGACACCAATGTTCCGCCCCTGGAAGTGCTCCTTGCCGAATCCGCGCACGCGACCGCGATGCTCGAGAAAGCGGACCATGCCCTCGCTGCGTGAGAGCCAGCATTCGATGCGGCGCTGGCTGCTGCATGACGCCGATGATGACGCTGCTGGCCAGATCCTGAGCGCGGGGATCGCGCAGCGTCAAAGACTGAACATCTATCGCAATACCATCCTGAGCACGCTGAGCAAGGCGTTGCGGCTATCGTTTCCGGCAGTGCAGCGTCTGGTCGGCCCGGACTTCTTCGAATTGGCTGCGCAGACTTTCGCGCGCGAGCACCTTCCGCTTTGCGCCGACCTGAACCGGTACGGCGAGGAGTTCCCTGACTTTCTGCAGCAGCTGGAATCGGCGGCGGCGCTCGATTACCTGCCCGACGTGGCTCGCCTCGACTGGGCAGTGAACCGCGCATTGCATGCAACTGACGCGAACGCGCTCGAATTGTCGCGGCTCGAGGCCATCGATCCATGCGAGCAGGACCGGGTTTGCTTCGTTCCCCATCCGTCGATCTCGATGCTGAAGTCCAGCTTCCCGATCGACACGATCTGGCGTGCCGTCCTTCAACAGGATGATCCCGCCCTGGCAGCGATCGATCTGAAGGAGGGCCCGGCCCTGCTGCTTGTCGAGCGCGTCGCTGATCAGGTCGAGGTTCGTCGCCTCGATGCGGGCGCTTGGGGCTTCGCCGAAGCGCTGTTCGGCGGCGACTGTCTTGCCACCGCTCTCGGCAAGGCGCCGGGCGTCGACGCGCCCGCCCTCATCGCGAGCCATTTGCTGGCGGGCCGCTGCATCGCGTTCCATGTCCTGCCGCTGGAAGTTCCGCGATGACGGCGCAGCTCACACGCGCCCGCCACTGGCTGCAAGCCGTTCCCTACGCCTTGCTCGCGCTGCCGCTGCGGGTTGCCCTGGCGACCGTTTTCTGGAATTCGGGAACGACCAAGCTCGCAAGTTGGGACACGACGATTGCGCTGTTCACCGACGAATACCGCTTGCCGTTGCTGCCGCCGGAAATCGCAGCCTACATGGCGGCGTCCATCGAACTGAGTGCGCCGATCCTGCTCGTCCTGGGCCTGCTGACTCGTCCCACCGCTGCCGTCTTGTTGACCATGACTCTCGTCATCGAGATCTTTGTCTACCCGCTTGCATGGCCCACCCATATCCAATGGGCAGCGATGCTGCTGGTTCTGCTGTGTCGCGGCCCAGGAGCGATATCGGTCGACCACGTGTGGTGGCGCAAGGCCAAGGGCGCGCAGGCCATCGACAGGTCGGCGTGAGAGTCGAAGGTGGACGATGCGCCGGTGTTGATGGAAGAGCCTGCGCCGCGCGGGTCAGGCCTTGTATTTGCGCTGCATCGTCAACATGGTGTTGGGCGCAAAGCCGCGGGTATTTCGGTCACGTTCGAAGCGCTCGCGGAACCGCCGGCTTGCTTTCCCGGGGGGCTCGAGGGGGCCATGGCGAGTCTGTCGTGGTGGCGATCCGGAATCTTCGTCCTGAATCGGAACGCGAGTGACCAAGCCGAGACGCTTCGACACCAATCTCGTCGTCGTCGGCGCCGGCACCGGCGGCTTGGTGTCGGCCTATGTCGCCGCCGCCTTGAAGGCCAAAGTCGTCCTCGTCGAGAGCCATCGGATGGGCGGCGACTGCCTGAACACCGGCTGCGTGCCCAGCAAGACGCTGCTCCGCTCGGCGCGGCTGATGAAGGAGATCGAGCGCGCGGCATCGTTCGGCATCGATTGCGCCGCGGGCAGCGCCGACTTCACTGCGGTGATGGCGCGCGTACGCCGCGCGATCACGACGATCGAGCCGCACGATTCGGCGGCGCGCTTTCGCGGCCTCGGCGTCGAGGTCATGCATGGCCGTGCGCGTCTCACCAGCCCCTGGAGCGTCGCGGTCACGGCGGACAGCGGCGCCGTCCGCACGGTCACGACGCGCAGCATCGTCATCGCGACCGGCGCCGCGCCGACCGTGCCACCCATTCCAGGGCTCGACGATGTCGGCTATCTCACGAGCGAGACGATCTGGGATCTGGCGGCTTGGCCGGCGCGCCTGCTCGTCCTCGGCGGCGGCCCGATCGGTTGCGAGCTGGCGCAGGCCTTCGCCCGGCTCGGCGCCCGGGTGACCGTGGTCGATTCGGCGCCGCGCCTGCTGACGCGCGAAGATCCCGAAGTCGCAGCGGCAGTTGCCGCCGGCCTGCACGCCGACGGCGTCGCGCTCCTCACCGGTCGCCAGGCTCTGCGCTGCGAACGTAACGGCGAGGCCGGCCGCCTCGTACTCGCCAAGACCGAGCAGGAGGGCGAGACAACCGTCGAATTCGACCGGCTGCTGTGCGCCGTCGGCCGCACGCCGCGCGTCGAGGACTACGGCCTCGAAGAGCTCGGCATCGGCATCAACGTCAAGACGAGGACGATCGAAACCGATGCGTACCTGCGAACCAGCCTGCCGAACATCTACGCCGTCGGTGACGTTGCTGGCCCCTACCAGTTCACCCACACCGCTGCCGAGCAGGCCGCGACCGCGACCATGAATGCCCTGTTGGGCGGATTCAGGCGCAGCCGCTTCGACGCCACCGTCATCCCCTGGGCGACCTTCACCGACCCCGAGGTGGCGCGAGTCGGCCTTTCCGAGACCGAGGCGCGCGAAGCGAACATCGCCTGCGAGGTCACGCGCTACGACCTCGACGAGCTCGATCGCGCCATCACCGACGGCGCCACGGGCGGCTTCGTCAAGGTGCTGACGGTCCCCGGCAAGGACCGGATCCTCGGCGCCGCCATCGTCGGCGAGCGCGCCGGCGATCTGCTGGCCGAATTCGTCCTGGCCATGAAGCACGGTCTCGGCCTGAAGAAGATCTTCGCCACGATCCACATCTATCCGACCTTCGCCGAAGCCAACCGGAACACGGCGACGCAGTGGCAGCAGGCACATCTTTCGCCAAGGCTGTTGCGCTGGGCGGGTCGCTATCACGCTTGGAGAAGATCATGACGGACGCGCCGACACTCAATGGCTGACCCCATGAGCGCCGCATTGATCGTCTTCGCCAAGGCGCCGGTAGCAGGCCACGCGAAGACGCGACTGATCCCGGCGCTCGGCACCGCCGCCGCGGCGGCTCTGGCCGAGCAGTTGCTCGAGTACGCGATGCGTGCGGCCACCGCTGCGCGATTCGACCATCTCGAGCTGTGCGTCACGCCGGACGTCGGCCACCCCGCGTTCCGGCGGCTCGCAAGCGGCGACGATCGGCTGACCGTGAGTACGCAGGGCGACGGCGACCTCGGCGCGCGCATGGACCGTGCCCTGACCCGGGCGCTGAGCACGCACGAACGAGCCATCCTGATTGGCACCGACGCGCCGGCGCTCGACGCCGGCCGGCTGGTCGGCGCACGCGAAGCCCTGATCGGCCTCGACGCCGTCTTCGTGCCGGCGCTCGACGGCGGCTACGCCCTCGTCGGCCTCGCCCGGCCAGCGCCGACGCTCTTCGCCGACGTCGACTGGGGCAGCGCGCAGGTGATGACGCAGACGCGCCTGCGAGCGGGCGCGGCGGGCCTGCGCTGGCGCGAGCTCGAGCCCGTGGCCGACATCGACGAGCCCGAAGATCTCGTCCACTTGCCCGCCGCGTGGCCGGCGCGACGCGCGTGGAGCGCGCGCCGCGAGGCGGCGACCGGTCCCCGCGACAACGTCTTCGCGAGCGACTGACCCATGCTCGCCCTCATCGGCGGGACCGGCCTGTACGAGCTGCCCGGACTTCAGATCGAGCAGCGCATCGCCGCTGCCACTCCGTTCGGCACGGCCTCGGGCGAGGTACTGGTCGGACAGTTGTGCGGGCAGCGGATCCTGTTTCTTGCTCGCCACGGCACCGGCCATCGCCTGTTGCCGCACGAGGTGAACTACCGCGCCAACGTGTTCGCGCTCAAGCAGGCTGGCGCGACGATGCTGCTCGCCTTCTCGGCAGTCGGCAGCTTGACCGAGGCGGTCGCACCCGGCGAGCTGGCGATCGCCGAGCAGTACTTCGACTGGACCCGCGGCGTGCGCGAGTGCACCTTCTTCGGCGCCGGCGTCGCCGCGCACGTGTCGACCGCCCGGCCGGTGAGCGCAGCGCTCGTCGATGGCCTCGTCGCCGCCGCCCAGCGCGCCGGAATCACCGTTCACCGCGGCCTCACCTACGCGTGCGTCGAGGGGCCGCGGCTGGGCACGCAGGCCGAGAGCCGGTTCCTGCGCCAGGCCGCCTGCCATCTCGTCGGCATGACCAACGTGCCCGAGGTCTTTCTCGCGCGCGAGGCGCAGATCGCATACGCCACCGTGGGCCTGGTCACCGACTACGACTGCTGGCTCGACGACCCGAACCAGCACGTCAGCGTGGCGGCGATCTTCGAGCTCTACGGACGAACGCTCGCCAACGCGCGACGGCTTCTGGAAGCGTTCCTCGCCGGACCGCTTCCCGAACCTGAGCCGGCGATCCGCACGGCGCTCGCCGGCGCGCTGCTCACGCCCGATGCGGTGCTCGATGCCGGGCAGCGCGAGTGGCTCGAGGTGCTGCGACTGTGACCGTGATGAAGAATTCGTCACGGCGAAGCGCGCTCGCGCCGGTCCTGCTGGTAGGTTGTTTCGCATCGCTGCTATGGCTCGAGCGTCGGCGCCCGTTGCGGCAACCGGTCTCTCCGGGAATCGCTCGCGTGGCCGCGAATCTTCTCGTCGGCGCGGGCGCTGCGCTCGTCGTCGCCGCCATCGAGGCGCCCCTGGCCGACAAACTCGCGGTCGCCGTCGAACGACGGCGCTTCGGGCTGGTCCCCTGGCTCCGGCTGCCGCGTCCCGCCGAACGGCTGGCGGCGTTGCTGCTGCTCGACTACACGCTCTACCACTGGCACGTGCTGCTGCATCGCCTGCCGGCGCTCTGGCGCTGGCACCGGGTGCATCACGCGGACAGGGATCTCGATGTGTCGACCGCGCTGCGCTTTCACGCGATCGAGATGCTGTGGTCGGTGCCCTGGCGGATCGCTCAGGTGCTCGTGATCGGCGTCGACCAAGTGACCCTCGACCTGTGGCGCCGTCTGACCGCGGCCGAGGTGTTCTTTCACCACGCCAACCTGCGGCTGCCGAATTCGGTCGAAGCGCGGCTGCGACGCGTGGTCGTGACGCCCCGCCAGCACGGCATCCACCATTCCGACCTGCAGGCGCATCAGCATTCCAATTTCTCGAGCGGGCTGGCGCTATGGGATCGCCTGCATGGCACCGACCGGCGCGATGTGGCGCAGGCGGCGATCACGATCGGCCTGCCGGCCGAACACGAGGCGCGATGAGGCGCCGCCTATCGCACCGGATCGGAGAAGCCCCGCCCCGAGACCGGCAGGCCGAGTCGATGGCGGATCACGATCGTCACGCCGCGCGCGATGCTGCGCCAGACGCCGTGATGCAGAAAGCGGCGCGAATCCGTGCTCACGATCTGCGGCAACAGCACGGCGCGGGTCAGGGCCCGGAGGCGCTCGCAGAAGATCACGTCTTCCAGGAACGGTACGTCGGGAAAGCCGCCGACGCGCTCGAACAGTGTCTTGCGAACGAAGATTGCCTGGTCGCCGTAGTAGATCCGCGTCAAGCGGCAGCGAAGGTTGTGCGCTGCCGAGACCAGGCCGAGGCGCCAGTCGCGGGGCGAGAAGCGGTGCGTGAAGGCACCCGCCTGCCAGGCGCTCGCCGGCGCCGTGTCGAGCAGCTCGATCGCTCCCGGCGGCAGGCGCGTGTCGGCATGCAGGAACAAAAGCGTCTCGCCGCGGGCGAGCGCCGCACCGGCGTTCATCTGGCGGGCACGGCCGCGGCCAGTTCGCAGCAGGCGCAGCGACGGATCGCGCGAGGCGATGTCGGGCGTGCCATCGCTGCTGCCGCCGTCAACGACGACGACTTCGAACGCGCCGGCCTGTTCGCGCAAGGCGTCGAGCAGAGCCGGCAAGGCCTTCGCTTCATTGAGCACCGGAACGATGATCGAAATCATCGGCCGATGGTATGACAGGCGCTGTCGCGGCAGCGGCGAAGCGGCTGGCTCCGCTGCTGGTCGCGGTGACAGCGTTCGAGGAAATGTCGCGCGACGTCACGCGGCGCCAGGGCGCTTTGGCACCGTCGCCTGGTCTTGCCCGCGCCCTCGTTCGGCAAAGCCGCCAAGAGGCGATGCACGCGGCGGTGTTCCGTGGTGCGCTGCGGCTCACCGGCCTGCGCGCCGCGTCACCGCCCCGCCTCGCCGAGGCATTGGCACGGTGTCGCGCACGGCTCGAAGACGATCTCGACCGCGGCGATCTCGCGTGCTCGATGCTCGGCCTGCACTGCGTTCTGGAAGGCCTGGGCGGCGTCGCGCTGCAGCCGCCCGCCGGCGACCTCGGCCGGCTGGGCGATCACCTCGTGCCACTCCGCGCGCTCATCCTCAAGCAAGAGCTCGCCCATCAGCACCTCGGCGAGCTGTGGGTTGAACGCCTGGTCGGGGACCGGCGCGCGCTGCACGCAGCCTGCAACGCCTATGTCGAGCTCGCCGAAAGCGTCGTCGACGCCGGCCTGGCCGCCTTCGGCGACTATGCAATGGACCGTGCGCTCTATCTCGCCGGCAGCCGGGAACACCTCGGCCGCATGCGCGTCTTGTTCACCTGAGCCAAGGAAAGGCAGCGCCGCTCGAGCAACGGGATCGCTGCCGCCCCCTCTGATACCGTCATTGACAAATCTGCCATGCACGCCACGCTCCCCCTGCTCGCCTGGACCGACTTCCCGCCGCTGCGCCGGCGCTCGGTCGACACCTTGCAAGTCAACCTGGGCTACCGCTGCAACCAGAGCTGCCTGCATTGCCACGTCAACGCGGGCCCGAGTCGCACCGAGGAAATGACGCGCGAGACGATCGACGTCGTGCTGGCCTTTCTCGCTGCCAGCCCGTCGGTTAGCAGTCTCGACCTGACCGGCGGCGCGCCGGAGCTGAACCGCCATTTCCGCTCGCTCGTGAGCGCTGCCAGGGAGCGTGGCGTGCATGTGATCGACCGCTGCAACCTGACGATCCTGGAGGAGCCGGGACAGGAGGGACTTGCCGAGTTTCTCGCCGAGCAAGAGGTCGAGGTTATCGCCTCGATGCCCTGCTACCTGGAAGACAATGTCGACCGACAGCGCGGCAAAGGCGTGTTCGACGCCAGCATCCGCGGGCTGCAAAGGCTGAACGGCCTGGGCTACGGCAAGAAAAGATCGAAGCTCATCCTGAACCTCGTCTACAACCCGCAAGGGCCGAGCCTGCCGCCCGCACAGGAAGCGCTCGAGCGCGACTACCGGCATCACCTGGGGACCCACTTCGGCGTCACCTTCCACCGCCTGTTCACGCTCGCCAACATGCCGATCCAGCGCTTCGGCTCGACGCTCGTCTCCAAAGGCCTCTTCACCAGCTACATGCAGCTCCTGCGGAGCGTGCATCGCGACGACAATCTCGAGCAGGTGATGTGCAAGAGCCTGCTCAGCGTGGATTGGAAGGGCTACTGCTACGACTGCGACTTCAACCAGCAACTCGGCCTGCCGCTGGGCGCTGGCGCGCGCTCGCCGATGCACCTGAGCGAAATCGTCGTCGACCAGCTCGACGGTGCAGCGATCACCGTCGCCGATCACTGCTTCGGCTGCACAGCCGGCCAGGGGTCGAGTTGCGGGGGCGCGCTGGCTGCCGCGTCCTGATCACTTTTCAAGTGATCGTTTCTCCACGCGTTGGCCGCTGCCGCGCCAAGTCCTTCCTCCCCACGAAAGACACCATGATCCGCTTCTACTATCACCCGTCCCCCAACCCCCTCAAGGTGGCGCTCCTCCTTGAAGAAGCTGGCCTGCCCTACGAGCTCCTGCCCATCGACACCCGCAAGGGCGAGCAGCATTCGGCGGCCTTCACGGCGATCAATCCGAACGCCAAGACGCCCGCGCTGGTCGACGGCGACGCGGTCCTTTTCGACAGCAACGCGATCCTGCTCTACCTGGCCGAGAAGACCGGCTCTTTCCTTCCGCCCGACACGCCTGCCGACAGGGCGCAGCTTCTGTCCTGGCTGATGTTCGTCGCTTCTGGCATCGGCCCATACTCCGGACAGGCAGTGCACTTCAAGCATTTCGCGCCGGAGCCGAAGGCTTACGCCGTGAACCGCTACGACTTCGAAGCGGAGCGGCACTGGAAGCTCGTCGATGACCAACTTGCCAGGAACCGCTACATG
>JALYXU010000019.1 GCA_030946925.1 Pseudomonadota bacterium | reverse complement strand
CGCTGATCGCCGGGATCACCCGCGAGGTGGCGGCGAACCACCCCGTCGATTCGCGCCGGATTTTCGTGGCGGGGCTTTCGGCCGGGGCGGCGATGGCCGTGATCCTCGGCCAGACCTACCCGGAGCTTTACGCCGGCGTCGGCGCGCATTCGGGGTTGCCGTACGCGGCCGCGCACGATCTGCCGTCCGCGCTTGCCGCGATGAAGGGCCAGGGCAGCCTGCACCGGATGCCCGACTTGGCGAACCTTCCCCGCTCCGTCGCGGCGGCGCCCGGAGAGTCGGTGCGATTCGTGCCGACGATTGTTTTCCACGGCGACCGCGACCGCACCGTGCATCAGGGCAACGGGACGACGATCGTCCAGCAGGCGAGCGCTGCGCTCGACTTGAACGAGGCCGTGCCGAGGTCGGCCTCCCGCAACGAAAGCGGCGTCGCGCCATGCGGCCGCCGCTACAGCCGATCGATCGTCTCCGACGCGTCGGGGCTGCCGCGGATCGAGTCGTGGGTGCTTCACGGAGCCGGGCACGCCTGGTCCGGCGGCGATGCCAGCGGGACCTACACCGATGGCACCGGACCGGACGCGTCGGCCGAGATGGTTCGCTTCTTCCTGGCGCAGCCGCTCGCCGGCTCCGCCTGACCCGGTTTTCGGGGCTGGCTCAAGCTTGCTTGCGGCGACGGACGACAGCCGCCAGGCCGGCCAATCCCGCGGCCATGAGCAAGCAAGGCGGTCTCCGGCTCGGGCACCGGAGCCGCCGAGACGACGAAGTCGGAGTTGTTCGGTGCGAAGTCGGAGATCTGGCCGTTGCCCGCGGCGACCGAGGCATCGCGCGGCCAGAGATTGACGGCAACGATCCCGGAGCGAACCCCTCGGTCGGCAACAGCGATGCGGGCACATCGATCGAAAACGTCGAGCCCGAGATGTGGGCGGCGCGCTGGGCACCGTTCCGACGGCGCCGTTCAATGTGGCACCGAGGTGGAACGTCAGTCCATCGTAGGTCGCGAAAGCGGACAGGACGTCGAGGTCCGGGCTGTGCGCGCCGGTGAACGTCGGCAGGAAATCGTTCGCCGGGTCGCTCACTGTCGTGGCCTGGGCTGCCGCGAACGTGGCGCAGAGGGCGACAAGCGCGGCGACGTCTCGTCGGCCGCGCGATCGAACCCGCGTCAGTCGCGGGTGGTAGTTCCGGTAAAGATTTCGAATGCGCGCAGATCGCCGCCGGAGACCTGCCTGAGCAAGGCGGTGTCGACGGCGTTGGCACTAGCGGGCGGACTGCGCCGCCGGTCGGCCGGTCTTCGGGAACGGAGTCTGGACGCATGCAACCTTCGGTCGAGGCATGCCGATTGCGCCGAAAAGGTTCAAGCGAAGAGCACCGACGCGCACCGACGCGCACCGACGCGCACCGATGCGCGCAGAACCGCTCAGCTCAGGACGACGAGCGTCGCCACGAGCACGGCGCAGCCGAGAACGAGGGCCAGAGCCAGCAGGCGCGAGCGCATCGTGTCGACCGTGGCCGGGACCTCCATGGTCAGGTGCTTGTCGCCATGGAGCATCGGCGCGACCAGGTTCTGCCGGAGCCGCAGCCAGTAGAAGGAGACCGCGCCGACGTGCAGCAGCGCCAGCCCGACGATGCTCCACTGGCCGATGTTCCTGTGCCAGCGCGTGGCCAGGCTGCTGGTTGCCGAGCTCACGTACTCGAGGAGTGGTCCGTTGGCTGCGACCTCGTCGTCTGCGACGAGGCCGGTCGCGACCTGCGCCGCGAGAATGCCGAGCAGAAGCAGCACCGACCAGCCGCCGACGGGGCTATGGCCGACGCCATGGTGCTCGTGCGCCAGGCCGGTCCCGCGGACATACCGCAGGGCCGCCCCGGGGCCTCGAACGAAGGCGTCGAAGCGCGACCAGCGCCCGCCGACGAAGCCCCAGACCAGGCGAAAGAGAAGCACCGTGAAGATGGCGTAGCCCGACCGGAAGTGCCATGCCATGGCGCCGCCACCGACGTGCGCGGTGACGATCGAGGCGACCACGAGAAGGGCAAGAAGCCAATGAAAGAGCCGCGTCGGCAGGTCCCAGACGCGAACCCGCCGCAGCGGCGCGTGCGTCACGGCGTCATTCATCGGCGCTTTCGGATCGCCGGCCCGCGTGTACCGCTGGCCTGCGGAAGCGGTTCCCCCGTAGACTGGCCGGAGCAGCGCTCGGCTGCGCGAATCTGGGTGACCCGAACATGAGAATTTCCGGAACGTTGAGGCGCGTGCTGATCGTAGTCGCAGGGCTTGCCACGGTCGCTGTTTCGCTGCCTGCTGCCGCCCAGTTCGCCAAGCCCGAAGACGCGATCCGCTACCGGCGCGCCGCCTTCACCGTCATGTCGGCCCACTTCGGCCGGGTCGCGGCGATGGCGAACGGCAAGGTTCCCTTCGATGCGAAGGCGGTGGCCGACAACGCCGAGATCGCGACGATCATGTCCAAGCTTCCTTACGCCGGCTTCGTCGATGGCAGCGACAAGGGCGAGACCCGCGCCGAGCCGAAGATCTGGACCGAGATGGAGAAGTTCCGCGCCGCCGCCGCGAAGATGCAGGAGGAGATGGCCAAGCTCAACGTCGTTGCCAAGTCGGGCAACATCGATTCGATCAAGGCCGCCGTGGGTGAGACCGGCAAGAGCTGCAAGGGCTGCCACGACAACTACCGGAAGGAATAGCGCCGCGTGTGGTGGCGGCACGTCGCATTCAACTGCTGGAAGACGATCGGAGGGTCCCGTGACCGCACTTCATGACGCCATCGGCGCCTCGGACCTCGATCGGATTCGTCTGCTCCTGACGAACTGGACGGCGCCGTCCATCGCCAGGGAGTTGGCGGATTTGACGCGGGTCGAGCAAGCGGTGGTGATCCGCGTGCTCGAGCGGCACAGGGCGGCGGCCGTGTTCGAGTTCCTCGACCGCACGGCCCAGGAAGAGCTTCTGAAGGCGATGGGCCAGTCCGAAGTCGCCTCGATCCTGAACAACATGAACCCGGACGACCGCACCGGTCTGCTCGACGAATGTCCGGCCGAAGTGACCAAGCAGCTGCTCGCCTTGCTGACGGATGAGGAGCGGCACATCGCGCTGCAACTCCTCGGTTATCCGAAGGCCAGCGTCGGCCGGCTGATGACGCCCCACTACATCGCGATCAGGGCGGAATGGACGGTGCAGGAGGTTCTCGATCATGTTCGCCAGCACGGCCAGAACAGCGAGACGCTCAGCATGCTGTACGTCGTCGACGAGGACGGCGTGCTGAAGGACGACATCCAAGTCAGGGAGTTCCTGCTGGCGGCGCCGGACAAGCGGGTCGCGGCGATGATGGATCATCGCTTCGTCACCCTGAAGGCGAC
Organism: Pseudomonadota bacterium; assembly: GCA_030946925.1. Lineage (GTDB taxonomy): Bacteria > Pseudomonadota > Gammaproteobacteria > Burkholderiales > Burkholderiaceae_C > Schlegelella_A. Next base: position 5,266 of record JALYXU010000019.1, on the reverse strand, counting down.
CGACCCGGAGCAGTCGGCGATCGGCCTCTTTCAAAGAACCGACCGCAAGGCCCTGCCGGTCACCGATACCGCGGGCGTGCTGATCGGCATCGTCACCATCGACGACGTGCTGAACGTGTCGGAGTCGCGCGCCACCCGCGAGATCCAGAAGGTGGGGGGCTCGGAGGCGTTCGACGAGCCCTACATGGCGATTGCTTTCAGCCGCCTGATCAAGAAGCGAGCGGGCTGGCTGGTCGTTCTTTTCCTCGGCGAGATGCTGACCGCCACCGCGATGGGGTTCTTCGAAGGCGAGATCGAAAAAGCGGTGGTGCTGGCCTTGTTCGTACCGCTCATCATCTCGAGCGGTGGCAATTCGGGATCGCAGGCGACGACGCTCGTCATCCGTGCCCTGGCGCTCGGCGAGGTGCTGCTCAAGGACTGGTGGCAGGTCATGCGACGCGAAATTTTCGCTGGCCTGGCGCTCGGCGTGATCCTCGGCTCGATCGGATTCCTGCGCGTCTTTGTCTGGTCGCAGTTCTCGAAGATCTACGGCCCGCACTATCTGCTGGTCGCGCTGACGGTGGGCGTGTCCCTCGTCGGCATTGTCCTGTGGGGCGCGCTTGCCGGCTCGATGCTGCCCTTCATCCTGCGCCGGTTCAAGCTCGACCCGGCGACATCGTCCGCTCCCTTCGTCGCCACGCTCGTCGACGTGACCGGCCTGGTCATCTACTTCAGCGTCGCCTATCTGTTCCTCAGAGGCACGCTGCTTTGATCGGTGCTTCCGGCGGGCGCTCCCTCACCGGGTCGGTGTATGCCATGCTCGATGGCCGCCTTGGCCGTATGTCCGATGCCCAGCAACGACACGGGCATGCCTGTTGCTATTTCACCAGCCCTTGATGGAGCAATTCATGAATTCAAAACTCTCAGCCGCTGCAGTTCTCGTGTCGGGTTGCGCCTTCGTTGCCGCAGCAGGCGCACAGACGCCGATGGCAGGCGGCGCGAGCGCAGCGGCCACCTCCGCGTCGATGGCGCCCGGCAAGACGAAGGCGAAAGCGCCGGTCGCCCGCGTCACCGGCGGTCCGGGTTATGTCTCGGAGGGCAGCGCTGGAGCGGCTTCGGCCACGACCGGCGACGGCTCGATGCCGACGACCAAGAAGAGAGCCCGCGTGACCGGCGGCCCAGGCGGCACGGCCGGGACGCCGGAGACGCCGCCCGGCAAGTAAGCGGGCAACCGAGCGCATGCACGGGCCGACACCGTCGCGCCCGTGGCCTCCTTGTCGAGTCAGCCCGCTGTCAACGCACAGTTCAGAAGTGGTACTCGACGCGAACCATCGGCGTGCGGGCCGTCGCTCCCGGGCCGGCACCCGGCGTGGTCGAGGGATTGCCGAACTTGTTCTTCCAATATTCGTACTCGACGCCGATCGACAAGGCGTTTTTCGCCATGCTCATCACGGAGCCGACGTCGTACGTCAGTGCGACGTCGATGTGCGTCTCCGGCTTCGTCGGACCGCCGAATTCGTTGGTTCCCTTCGACGCGATGTAAAGCGCGTAGCCCTTGAACGCGAGCGGCAACGAGCCGATGCCGATGCCGAAGTCGGCTTCGAGAGCACCGTGGTTCTTGTAGTGGTAGCGCTGCTGGATTCCGGTCGGCGCGTTGCTTTCGTCGAATAGCAGGGCGCTGAGGTTGAGGAAGCCGGGCACGTCGAGCATCAACGTCGGGCCGATGACGAACATCCGCTTCTTCGAGCCGTAGCCGTCGTTCTTGGTGTTCAAGTCGAAGCCGGCGGTCAAGCCGAGGCCACGCATCAGACCGTACTTGAACTCCTGGCCGGACACCTTGCCGAGATCGAGGGTGTGCCGGTAGACCAGATAGACCTCCTGCGCGCCGGGTTTGCCGGCAACTCCGTTGCCCGGGTCCTTGCTGTCCGACAGCAACACGTCGACGTTGAAGAAGTTGCTTCCGTACTTGTAGCCGTCGGCGTGCGTCAGGCCGACGATCGCCTTCTTGATGTTCACTCGCGAGCCATCGGCGTTGTTGTCGAACGGCTCGGCGAACTTGGTGCCGTACCTGAGGCTCAGCGATGTATCGCTCCAGTCGGCGGCATGCGCCGGCACCGCCGCCAGAAGGCCGGCCGCCAGAACCGTTGCCCAGCGACCCAGGGTCGCACCTTCGTCAAGCTTCCTCGTTCTCATTGCCGATCTCCTCTTGTGGCAAAACAAACCGTTAAAAGCACCATCCGTGCCCACCTCGAGCTTGCAATTGTGCGACGGCATTGCCTGGGTTGAACACTGCCGCGTCGCTTGAAGCCAACGAACCGTCGGCGCATCGCCTGCCGGCCCCGCCTAAACTGAGGCAGATCGCCCAGGAGCGTCAAAAAGCCGTCATGAAAGACAAAGCCCCGATCGACGCGGTCATCACCGAGACCGACGACGCGTCTGTACCGCAGCGGGTGGTCGTGCACCTGCCGGTCAACGTGCGCAACGCCTCGATGGTGACGATCGCGGTCATGGTGACCTTCTTCATCCTGAGCTGGGCCAAGGCCGTTTTCATTCCGATCCTGCTCGGCGTCATGGCCAGCTACGCCTTGACGCCGGTCGTCGATCGACTGCAGCGATGGCGCATCCCCAGAGTCCTCGGCGCGGGCGTGCTGCTGACGGCGATCGTCGGATCGCTCGCCTGGACCGGCTATCGCCTGGGCGACGACGCCACCGCCTTGATCGAGTCGCTGCCGGAGGTCGCACAGAAATTCCGCACGGCCATGCAGGCGCGCGACCAGAACGGCGGCGCCAAATCAGGCGGCGCCATCGGCAAGGTGCAGGAGGCGGCGGCGGTGCTCGAAAAAGCGACCGAAGCGGGCACGGCCGGTGCTGCCCCGGGTCCGCGCGGGGTGACCAAGGTTCAGATCGAGAAGCCCAAGTTCAATGTCCAGGATTACTTCCTGAGCGGGACGCTCGGCCTGGCCGCGTTGATGGGCCAGGCCACGGTGGTCTTCTTCCTCACTTTTTTCCTGCTCGCCTCGGGCAACACCTTTCGCCGGAAGCTCGTGAAGATCGCCGGCGCGAACTTTTCCGAGAAGAAGCTGACGGTCCAGGCTCTCGACGAGATTGCCGTGCAGATCCAGCGCTACCTGCTGGTGCAGGTGTTCACCAGCGTCATCGTCGCAGTCGCGACCTGGCTGGCGTTTCTCTGGATCGGCGTGCAGCACGCGGCAGCGTGGGGGCTTGTGGCGGGCACGCTCAACTTCATCCCCTATCTGGGCTCGATCGTCTTCACCGTCGCTTCGGCCGCGGTCGGCCTGATGCAATTCGGCACCATCGAGTCGGCCCTGCTGATCGCCGGCGTCTCGCTCGCCCTGCACACGATTTCGGGCTACATGCTGACGCCGTGGCTCACCAGCCGGACCAGCCGGATGAGCGCGGTCGCGGTCTTCATCGGCGTCCTGGCCTGGGGCTGGATGTGGGGCCTGCCGGGCCTGCTGCTCGGCGTGCCGATCATGATGGTCGTCAAGGCGGTGTGCGACCGCGTCGAGGATCTGAAGCCCATCGGCGAACTGCTCGGCAGCTGACGATGCTGCTCAGACGTAGCACGGTCCCTCGATCAAGGGATGCCGGGCGATGAAGTCGAGGTCGACCGTCAGCCCGATGCCGACGCCCTCGTGCGGACGCACGCAGCCGTCGGCGTCGAGCGCATAGGGCGCCTTGTCGGCCAGCTGATCGCGAAACGGATTGAGCGAGGTGACGTCGCCCTCGAAGTAGCCCGGGTTGTCGATGGCGCAAAGGTAGTGGATCGTCGTCGCCATGTTGACGGCGGTGGCGGAGGTGTGCGGATTGACCGTCAGCTTCACGGCGCTCGCCATCGCCGCGATGCGCATCGCTTCGGTGACGCCGCCGGTCTTCGAGAGGTCGGGCTGCACGAATTGCACGTGGCCGTCTTCGAGCAGCGTGGCGAACTCGTAGCGGGTGTAGTGGTTCTCGCCGGCCGCCAGCGGCACGCGGCCGAGCGAGGCAGCCACCTGGTAGGCGCGACGGTCCTGCGGCGGGAACGGCTCCTCGAGCCAGCCGATGCCGGCTTCCTCGAAAGCCGGCATGACCCGGCGGACGTCGTCGATCGTGTAGGCGGTGTTGGCGTCGGCGAGAAGCTCGATGTCCTCGCCGACCGCCCTGCGCACCGCGCGAACGCGCTCGATGTCTTTCTTCGCCGTGTCGCCGACACGAAGCTTCAGGGCGCGGTAACCGTCGGCGACGTGCTTCAGCGCTTCGTCGACCAGCGCGGCGGGCTCCTGCCAGCCGAGGGCGATGCCGCCGGCATAGGCCTTGATCGGCTTCGCCGCGCCGCCGAGCAGGCGGTAGAGCGGCCAGCCGCTGAGCTGGCAGCGCAAATCCCAGAGGGCCATGTCGAGGCCGCTCAACGCGAGCGCCGCAGCGGCGCCCATGCCGTGGCTCGCGATCTGCATCTTGTAGACGCGTGCCCAGACGCCCGACACGTCACAGGGGTCCATGCCGAGCACCAGTTCGCGCATCGTCGTGTCGAGCAGCCGCGCGACCGCGCCCGGCGCGCGTCCGTGGTGCGCTTCGCCCCAGCCGACATGGCCTTCGTCTGTCTCGACGCGCACGAGCACCGAGTCGCGCTTGACGCTGCGGCCGATGCCCAGACGAACCGACTTGTTGGCCGGAACCGGAAACGAGATCGGAACGGCGCGGAGGTCGGCGATGCGCATGGCGGCCTTTCGAAAAAACTCAGGCGAAAACTTCGGGATTGATGACATTGGCCGGGCGCTCGCCGCGCAGGAGTGCGAGCATCGTCTCGACGGCGCCGCGGCTCATGCCCTCCATGCTGGTCGCGGTGATGCCGGCAACGTGCGGGGTGAGCAGCAGGCGGGGCGCGTCGAAGACGGCCTCGTCGGGTTTCAGCGGCTGACGGTCGTGGACGTCGAGCGCGGCACCGCCGAGCCGGCCTTCGCGCAGGGCTGCGAGCACCGCCGGCGTGTCGATGACCGGGCCGCGCGAGACGTTGATGAGAATCGCCGTTGGCTTCATCGTCGCCAGCGTGGCGGCATCGACGAGGCCGCGGGTCGCGTCGGTCAGCGAACAGCACAGCACGACGACGTCGGCCTCTGCGAAGAGCGCCTGCTTGGTCGCCGGTGTCACGGCCCCGGGCAGGGATTCGGGTCGGCGCGCCAGACCGATGACGCGCATGCCGAGCCCCGCGGCCGCCGCGGCCACCCGGGTGCCAACGGCGCCGACGCCGACGATGCCGCAGATGCCGCCTCCCAGCTCGGCGCCGCCA
>JALYXU010000107.1 GCA_030946925.1 Pseudomonadota bacterium | reverse complement strand
AACGCCAGCCTGGATCGTCGACGCGAACACCGCCTCGCCGAGGGCGTTGGTCTGGATGTCCTGGGCGCTGTCGCCGCCCATCTCGACGCCTTCCCACTCCATCGCCAGCACCGAAACGTTGTCGCACTTTGCACCGCCCTTGCGCAGCGCTTGCTCGACCAGCTCGGGAACCGAATCGGAAAGCGCCAGGCCGGTGAGCTGCTCGGTGATCTCGGCATCGCTGACCGTGCCCCAGAGGCCGTCGGAGCAGAGCAGCAGCCGGTCGCCGGCCTGCATCAGCAGCGGCCCGACGGTATCGACCACCGGCTTGCCCGGGCTGCCCAGGCAGGTGAAGAGGACGTTGCGATTGAAGCGGTCGCCCATCGGCACGACCTGGCTCATCGTCTGCTGCAGCTCCGAGTAGGAGTGGTCGCGGGTCCGCGCGATCAACTTGTCGCCGCGGACCAGATAGAGACGCGAGTCGCCGCAGTGCGCCCAGTAGGCGGCGTTGCCCTGCAGCAGGCAGGCGACGACGGTCGTGCGCGGCGTGTCGATCAGCGCCTTCTGCGTCGCATAACGGAGCAGCTGGTGGTGGCCCGCGACGATCGACTCGTGCAGGAAGCGCAGCGGGTCGGCGAGGGTCGGCTTGCAGTCGCGCTGGAACATCGCCGCGAGCGTCTGCAAGGCCAGTTGCGAGGCGACCTCGCCCTCCGGATGACCGCCCATGCCGTCGGCCAGTGCGAACAGGCCGGCGTCCCGGGTGTAGCAATAGCCCATCCGGTCCTCGTTCTTTTCGCGGCCGCCCTTGCGGCTCACCTGGTAGACGGAGAAGCGCATCAGGCCAGCCGCCGGGCCGCCCCAAGGCAGGCCTGCACCCCCTGGGGGGGCAGCGAACGCAGTGAGCGTGGCGGTCTCATCTCAGGCTTTGCTCGTGGTCAGGTTTTCGAGCTGCAGCTTCAGCCTTTCGCTGAAGCTGAGCTTGGTGTATTGGCGCTCGGTCTCGCGCGAAAGCTCCTTCTGCAGCGCGAACACGCTCTGGGGCCGCGACAAGGGGTCGAGCGACATGCACCATTCGGTGACCTCGATCAGGTTGTCGCTGTAGACGTTCCTGAGGCGCGAGAGCGAGAGCGCGAGCCGATCTTTCTCGATCCGCTGGGGCGCATCGTTCGGCGGATAGCCCTGCATGCAGGCGTAGATGCAGGCGCCAATGGCGTAAATGTCGGTCCACGGGCCGAGGGTGCCATCGCGGCGGTACATCTCGGGGGCGGCGAAGCCGGGCGTGTACATCGGCCGGATGAAGTTGCCCTCCTTGCTCAGCACCTCGCGGGCGGCGCCGAAGTCGAGCAGGACCGCCTTGTTCTCGTTGGTGATGAAGATGTTTGCCGGCTTGATGTCCAGGTGCAGCATCTTGTGCTGATGCACGATCCGCAAGCCGCGAAGAATCTCGTCGAACAGCGACCGGATCGTCGATTCCCGAAATACCTTGTCACGTTTCAGATCGCGTGCCGTGACGATGAAATCCTGCAAGGTATCGCCCTGCAGGTAATTCATCACCATGTAGACGGTTTCGTTCTCGCGAAAGAAATTGAGAACCGAAACCACGCTGGTATGCGAAATCTGCGCGAGCGATCGGCCTTCTTCGAAAAAGCTTTTAAGGCCGAGCCGATAGAGCGGCTGCTTTTCCGGCTTGACCCGGGGCGTCAGCTCTCCGGGAGAGCGCTCTGCAAGCGACGAAGGCAGATATTCCTTCAGCGCAACCAGCTTCCGGTCGGCGTCTTCGCAAAGGTAGACGACGCCGAATCCACCTGCCGCCAGTTTCTTGATGACCTGGTAGCCGCCCACCACCGTGCCCGAGGGCAAAGGTGCTGGTTTGGGCTTTGACATAATGAAGAAAAAGGGGGGTAAAAGCGCGTGGCAGTTTACAGCATGACCGGCTACGCGAATGCCTCCACGCGCCCCGTCTCGCCGAGTACGGCAGCATTGCACGAACCGGCCGGGGCCACCGCGGCGCGACCCGTTCCAGGCCCGGTTTTCAGTGTCGAGATGCGTTCGGTCAACAACCGTTTCCTCGACCTCGCACTGCGCCTTCCCGACGAGCTTCGAGCGCTCGATCCGGCCCTTCGCGAGCTGGTCGCTTCGCGCTTGAAGCGCGGCAAGGTCGAGCTCCGTGTCACCAGCCCGGCCGAAACGGCGACGAGCGTCGTCGAGCCCGACGACGCGCAGCTTGCGCGCATCGCCCGCGTCGAGCGGCAAGTCTGCGAGCTGCTGCCTCAGGCCCGGCCGCTTTCCGTGCACGAGGTATTGCAACTCTGTCGCGGCAACGGCCGCCAGGACGACGCCAGCAGCAGCGTGATGGAAGCGGCCAGGGAGTGCGTTGCCGGCCTGGCCGAGGCCCGGGCGCGCGAAGGCGAGCGCCTGGCAGCGATCCTGCGTGAGCGGGTCGGCCATCTGCGAACGCTGGCCGATGCGGCAGAGCCGCTGGTTCCCGCTGCGGTTGCCCGCCAGCAGCAACGCTTCCTCGAGCGCTGGAACGAAGCCTTGGTCAAGGCCGGCAACAGCGCGATGCTGAGCAAGGAAGCGATCGCCGAGCGCGCCCTCAACGAAGCGGCGGCCTATGCGATCCGGATCGATGTCGCCGAAGAGCTGGCGCGCCTGCGCTCGCACCTCGACGAGATCGCGCGTCTGCTCGACAAGGGTGGCGAGGTCGGCAAGCGCCTCGAGTTCCTCATCCAGGAGCTGCTGCGCGAAGCGAACACGCTCGGCTCGAAGTCGACGACGATCGAGATGACGACGATCTCGGTCGACATGAAGGTGGCGATCGAGCAGCTCCGCGAACAGGTGCAAAACGTCGAGTAGCAGCGCCCCGGCCACGTAAACTGCGCGCCAGTTTCGACATGCGCCATGGACTACCCGGGTAACCTCTTCGCGGTGGCCGCACCCAGCGGCACCGGCAAATCGAGCCTCGTCAAGTCGCTGCTCGAGCTCGACTCGCACCTGGTCGTCTCCATCTCGCACACCACCCGCAAACCGAGGGGCCAGGAGCAGCAGGGGCGCGAGTACCACTTCGTCGACGAATCGACGTTTCGGGCCATGGTCGACGCCGGCCGCTTCGTCGAGTGGGCCGAGGTCCACGGCAACCTGTACGGCACCTCTCAGCCAGCGATCGAGGCACGGATCGTCCGTGGCCACGACGTCATGCTGGAGATCGACTGGCAGGGCGCCCTGCAGATCAAGACGCTGTTTCCAAACGCGGTCCTCATCTTCGTTCTGCCACCCAGCTGGGACGAGCTGCAGTTGCGGCTCGAGCGGCGCGGCGAGGACGATCCGGTGGTGATCGTGCAGCGCATGGCCAACGCCCGTGTCGAAGTCTCGAAGGCTCGCAACTTCGACTTCGTTATAATCAATGCCTTGTTCGAGAGCGCGTTGTTCGATCTCAAGGCGATCGTCCACTCGCAGCGTCTCAAATACGCCTCGCTCCAGCGGGCCCGCCCCGCGGTCTTCGCGGCACTCGATCTGCTCTGATCCGTTCCCACGCCCTTGCTTTCGCATCGGCGGCACCGAAAGCATTCATGGCCCGCATCACCGTCGAAGACTGCCTCGTCAAGATCCCGAATCGGTTTCAGCTGGTGCTCGCCGCGACCTATCGGGCGCGGATGCTGAGCCAGGGCCATGCGCCGAAGGTGGAGACGAAGAACAAGCCCGGCGTGACGGCGCTGCGCGAGATCGCGGCCGGCGAGATCGGCATCGAGATGCTGCGCAAGGTGCCGGTCTGAGCCAGCCGGGGCAACCCGGGCGCCCCGCCGGCGCCTGATCCGCTGCCCCCACGCCGGTTCGCCAGCCGGTTACGCGCTAGATTTGCGGCATGGCCGCCCGCCCCTCGAACAGCCTGACCGCGGCCAAGCCGGCGCCGCGGAAGCGCCCGCCCGCGGCCCCGGCGGCACCTGCGGGCGACGCCGCCGCGGCGTCGTTCGCAGCGCTCACCGTCAAGCTCGACTACCTCGAGCCGGGCGACATCCGCCGGGTTCGCGAGGCCTATCGCTTCGCCGACGAGGCGCACCTCGGCCAGTTCCGCGCCAGCGGCGAGCCGTACATCACGCATCCGATCGCGGTTGCCGGCCTCTGCGCCGACTGGAAGCTCGATGCGCAGGCGATCATGGCGGCGCTGATGCACGACGCGATGGAGGATTGCGGCGTCACCAAGGCCGAGCTGATCGAGCGCTTCGGTGCGCCGACGGCCGATCTCGTCGATGGCCTGACCAAGCTCGATCGACTCCACTTCTCGACCCGCGAGGAGTCGCAGGCCGAGTCCTTCCGCAAGATGCTGCTGGCGATGACCCGCGACGTCCGCGTCATCCTGGTCAAGCTCGCCGACCGCCTGCACAACATGCGGACGATGGACGCGGTCGGTGCGGAAAAGCGCCTGCGCATCGCCAGCGAGACGCTCGACATCTACGCCCCGATCGCGCACCGGCTCGGCCTGAACCAGACCTATCGCGAGCTCCAGGAGCTGTCCTTCAAGCACCTGAAACCGTGGCGCGAGGCGGCGCTTTCGAAGGCGGTGCTGAAGGCGCGCGGCTATCGCCGCGACGTGGTCGACCGGATCAGGAAGGACGTCGAGAAATCGTTCGCCCAGGCCAAGCTGCAGGCGCAGATCTTCGGCCGAGAAAAGACGCTCTATTCGATCTACACCAAGATGCGCGAGAAGCGCCTGAGCTTTGCCCAGGTCAACGACATCTTCGGCTTTCGCATCGTCGTCGCCACGCTCCCCGAGTGCTACATGGCGATGGGCGTGCTGCACCAGCTCTACAAGCCCCTGCCCGGCCGCTTCAAGGACTACATCGCCATTCCCAAGGCCAACGGCTACCAGTCGCTGCACACGACGCTGGTGAGCCCGCTCGGCACGGCGGTCGAGTTCCAGATCCGCACCGAGCCGATGCACGCGATCGCCGAGAAGGGCATTGCCGCGCACTGGCTCTACAAGGAACACGACGACGGCCCGAGCCAGGGCCACGAAGCGCAGCGGCTGGGCGCGATGTGGCTGCAGTCCCTGATCGACATCCAGGACGAGACCCGCGACGCCAACGAGTTTCTCGAGCACGTCAAGATCGATCTGTTCCCCGATGCGGTCTACGTGTTCACCCCGAAGTCGAAGATCCTGGCCCTTCCGCGCGGCGCGACGCCGGTCGACTTCGCCTATGCAATCCACTCCGACGTCGGCGACCATTGCGTCGCGGCGAGCGTCAACGGCGAGCCGGTTCCGCTGCGAACCGAGCTGAAGAGTGGCGACGTCGTCGAGATCGTCGGCGCGGCGAACGCACGGCCCAATCCGGCCTGGCTCAATTTCGTGACGACCGGTCGCGCCCGATCGAAGATCCGCCACTACCTGAAGAACATGGAGCAGGAGGAGTCGCGCGACCTCGGCGCGAAGATGCTGGCGCAGGCGATGCGTGCCGAAGGCTTGGCGCTGCCTGGCGACGATTCGCCGTCGGCGACGGTCTGGCAACAGCTGGTGCGCTGGAGCGGCAACAAGAGCCGGGACGACCTCTTCATCGACATCGGTCTCGGCCGCAAGATCGCCACCATCGTCGCGACCCGGCTGGTCAGGCTGCTCGCCGACGACGGCGTCCGTCCGGACGCGCTGACGCTGACGATGGGCCGCTATGCGGTCGACGACGCGTCGCCGTCGCAGGGCCTGGTCCTGATCGACGGCAGCGAGGGCGCGTCGGTGCAGCTCGGGCCCTGCTGCCGGCCGATTCCCGGCGACAGCATCGTCGGCAATCTCGGCCGGGGCGAGGGCCTCGTCGTGCACACCGCCGACTGCAGCGTCGGCAAGCGTTTGCTCCAGCGCGACAGCGAGCGCTGGATGGGCGTTGAGTGGGCCGAGCTGCCGACGCGGGCGTTCGAGACCAACGTCTCGCTGCTGGTCAGGAACGGCAAGGGGGTGCTGGCCCAGGTTGCCTCCGCGGTCAGCCACGCCGAGGCCGACATCACGCACATCGACATGGGCAACGAGCCCGCGGCCGAGACCACCGAGCTGACGCTGCTGCTGAGCGTGCGCGACCGCCTGCACCTCGCCGAGGTGATGCGAACCCTGAAGCGTTCGCCGCCGGTGTTGCGGGTGGCCCGAGTCAAGCCCTGAATCGCGGCCCGGTCAGTCTCCTTTCTCATGGAGGGCTGACAGAGGGCGGCGCCGGATAGTCCACCTCGAGGATCTCGAGCACCTCAGGCCCACCCGGCGTCGTCAGCCTGACCTCGTCGCCGACCCTGGCCTTGAGCAGGGCCCGCGCCACCGGCGAGATCCAGCTGACGTCGCCCTGGGCGCTGTCGGCCTCGTCGACACCCATGATGCGCACTGTCCGTTCGACGCCGCGATCGTCGGCGTAGCGCACCGTCGCGCCGAAGAAGATCTGCTCGTTGCCGTGGTGCAGCGTCGGATCGACGACCTCGGCGATGTCCAGCCGCTTGGTGAGAAAGCGAATCCGCCGGTCGATTTCGCGGAGCCGCTTCTTGCCGTAGAGGTAGTCGCCGTTCTCGGAACGGTCGCCGTTCTTGGCCGCCCAGGAGACGATCTCGACGACCTTCGGCCGTTCCTCATCGAGCAGGCCCATGAGCTCCGCGCGCAGGCGCTGCCAACCCTGCGGCGTCAGATAGTTCTTGGCCCCTTCGGGCAACGGCGGCGCCGCGATGTCCGCTTCGGGCTCGTCGTCGGCGTGGTCGGTTTCGCGGGTGAATGCCTTGTTCATCGGTGGTCCGCAAGCCGATTGCGGCTCGGGCATGATGATCGCTCGATCGGTCATTCCCCTATTCCGAAGGATTTCATCCATGCCCACCCGTCACGTCGCCGTCATCGTCGGCAGCCTGCGCAAGGACTCGTTCAACCGAAAGCTGGCGCTGGCGCTCAAGGCCATCGCCCCGGCCTCGCTGGTCCTCGAGATTGCCGAGATCGGCCAGCTTCCGCTCTACAACCAGGACGACGATGCCAACCCGCCGGCGCCCTCGGCCGCCTTCAAGACGAAGATCGCCGAAGCCGATGCGGTGTTGTTCGTGACGCCTGAGTACAACCGGTCGGTGCCGGGGGTCTTGAAGAACGCCATCGACATCGCCTCGCGCCCCTACGGCAAGAGTGCGTGGGACGGCAAGCCAGGCGCGGTGATCAGCCTGTCGCCCGGGGCGATGGGCGCATTCGGCGCCAACCACCACCTGCGTCAGTCGCTGACATTCCTCAACGTGTTCACGCTGCAGCAACCCGAAGCGTATGTCGGCGGCGGCGCCGACCTGTTCGACGAAAACGGTGCGATCAAGAAGGCCGAGACCAAGCAGTTCCTGGACAAGTTTCTCGCCGCCTTCGAGCACTGGATCGACAAGACCATCAAGACAAGAGACTGAGTCGTCCTTCGAGGGCGCGATGTCTCGACTTCGATGCGTCACTGACGCGTCACACCCGGGGCACGGGTATTCCCCCAAGCCGAACCCCCGCGAACACGGGGGGGCGCGCGCAAGAAAGGAAGCCTAAAGTTTTGACTTCGGCAAAAGGTCCAAAGCAGGCCATGCCGCGTTGTTCGACCTCTGGAGGAAACCCGATGAACAAGACCTTCCGCGCGACCGCTGTCGCTGCTGCTTGCTTTGCCGGCATCTCGTCGGCGCAGGCGATCACGTTCAACACATTCGTCACGGCGCCCTCGATCGCGGCGGCAGTGGGTGGCAACAGCACGATCGGCTTTGCCTACGCCGGAAACAAGTTCGTCGGCTCCGTGTATTACAACACCCAGCTCTATTCCACGAACCTCACCGGCGGCGGTGTCACCGCGTTCGGCGCGCCGGTGGCCGCATTCGCTGGCGGCGAGACCTATGTGTCCAGCTCGCTCGGCATCGGCGGTTTCGGTCCGCGAGACGTCTATGCGGGCAACCAGACTCTCGGCAGCGTGTACCGTTTTGCAAACAACGGCTCGTCGCAAAGCTTGTTTGCCTCAGGGCTCGTGGGCGGTGTGCGCAGCATCGCCTTCGATCCCTATGGCGCCTACGGCAACAACATGATCGTGGCCACTTCGGCTGGCAACATCTACCAGATCAACAGCGCCGGCGTTGCCAGCCTGCTGGCGTCCGTCGGAGCCGACACCGAAGGCCTCAGCTTCGCGCCGCAGGCCTTCGGTCCATATGCCGCCGGGACGCTGTTCGTCGCTTCCGAAGGATTGGCCAGCCTTCTGGCCATCACTCCGGCCGGAGTGCAGACGGTGGTCGCGAGCGGCTTGCACGTACCGGAGATGGTCAGCTTCGTGCCGCTCAACCTCGGCTCGAGCGGTAATCCTGTGGAAGGGTTCTACGCGGCGTCGTATGCCACCGACATCCAGAAGGCCGCAGCTTCCGACTTCGTTCCGTATATCGGTGATGCAATCGTCACTGGTGAAGGCGGCCATGAGGTCTATGACATTCACTGGAACGGTTCGACGTTCACTTCGCTCAGCGTCGCTTCGTTTCCGGGCCAAGCCGAAGACGGCATCTTCGTGACCGCAGACATCATCGCCACCAATCCGGTTCCGGAACCCGAAACCTACGCACTCCTCGCGTCCGGCCTGGCGATGCTCGGCTGGGTCGCTCGCCGCAGGAAGGCTGGACGATCGCCTGGCTGACGTTCAAACGCAAAGGGCTACCAAACTGGTAGCCCTTTCGATTTGATTGGTGCGGCTGGCAGGATTCGAACCCACGACCCCTTGGTTCGTAGC
>JALYXU010000283.1 GCA_030946925.1 Pseudomonadota bacterium | reverse complement strand
ACTGCAGCGATCGGTTGCCTCGACTGCAAGCAGCCGGTGATCGAGGCGATCGTCCGTGAGCAGGCGCCCTGGCGCGAGCGGGCCGCGGCGTTTTTGGCCGACCCGAAACGGGTCCACTGGATCGTCGAGGTCGGCACCGAGCGGGCCCGGACCGTCGCCCGGGAAACGATGCGCGACGTCCGCGAGGCGATGGGCCTGAACTACTGAGGCCTGTTGACGCTATGGGAATCTAGCGTGTCCCGGGCCGCCCGGTCCGCTTTGTCGGGCCGGGCGAGCGCCGGCCGCCGATCTTGCTTTCGGTCCCGGCCAAGAGCTTCGAGATGTTGGCCGCGTGTCGCCAGACCAGCAACACCGACATCACGGTGATGAGCGCGGCCTGCGGGCCGAGGCCCCAGATCAGCACCTGATAGAACGGCGCGAACGTCGCCGCAACAAGCGAAGCCAGCGACGAGTAGCGAAGGAACGCGGCGACGATCAGCCAGGTCGCCACGGTTGCCAGGCCGAGCCACGGGTTGAGGCCGAACAGCACGCCTGCCGCAGTTGCCACGCCCTTGCCGCCCTTAAAACGGAAATACAGGGGCCACAGATGGCCGGCGAACGCGCCGAGTCCGGCCAGACCGGCCGCCCACTCCAGCGCCGAGCCGCTCAGTCCGGAGCGCTGGCCGAGCCAGCTTGCCAGGGCGACGGCGACGAAGCCCTTCGCGGCGTCGAGCATGAGCGTGACCGTCGCGGCCAGCTTGTTGCCCGAGCGCAGCACATTGGTCGCGCCGGGGTTGCCCGAGCCGTAGGTCCGCGGGTCGTCGAGCCGCATCGCCCGGCTGACGATCACGGCGAAGGCAAGCGAGCCGATCAGGTAGCCGCCGAGCAAAGCGAGAAACGGAAATGCGGTCGACATGCCGAGGCGCGGACAGGAGGTTGCGAGAGCCCGGCATTCTGCGCCGCGGCAACGAGGGCCTGTTCACTCAAGTGTCGGTGGCTGGATCGCCAGCCGGGGCTGCAACCGATGTGGCTGCCGGCGCCTCGCGGCGCGGTGCGGGCGGCGGGCCGATGAACGGAGGGACCGGCTCCGGCAACGTCTGACACTCGTCGTAGACGCGGACCGTGCAATGGGCGCAGATGCTTGGGTCGAGCCGGCTGAAGATCGCGGCGATCGCCATCTTCTTGGCCGGAAAGATGTGGTCCGTGCCGAGCTCGGACATGAAGCCGATCTTCTGCCAGAGGGCAAGCACCTGGGCCCGAGGCCGGTGGAAGTACAGGTCGCCGCCGCTCGCGCGGCGGATCGCCATCTCGTTTCGCCACAGCTCCGCGGCAGACAGATCGATGAAGTTCATGCTCTTGGCCATCACCAGCAGGTGCCTGGCCGAGCCGACCGGCGCGCGCAGGTCGCGCAGCTGGTCGTCGACGTAGGGCACCGCGCCGAAGTAGACCTCGCCTTCCATGCGGATCATCTTCAGCTGCGGACACTCGGGCAGCGGCGCCGCCACGTCGGCTCGGACCACGAACGGCCGGGCCGGCGCGTTGGTGTCGAAACCCATCACGCGCATCGCCGGCTTCGAGGTCCGGTAGAGATAGGTGACCAGAGAAAGAATGGTGCCGAGCAGGATCGCGATCTCGAGACGGATCGTCACCGTCGCGGTGAAGGTGGCTACCGCGATCGCCAGGTCCTGGCGGCTGAACCGCCAGAGCCGCTGCCAGCCCGGCCAGTCGAACAACGACCAGGCGACGACGATCAGCAGGCCGGCGATCGCCGCATAGGGAATCAGCCCGAGCAGCGAAGCGCTTGCCGCGACCAGGAGCAGCAGCCACAGCGATGCGAACACCGCCGACAGCGGCGTCTTCGCGCCGGCCTCGAAGTTGGGCATCGAGCGGTTCATCGAGCCGCACGACACATACGAAGAGAAGAAGCCCCCGACCAGATTCGACAGCCCCTGGCCACGGAACTCTCGGTTGGCGTCGATGTGCTGGCCGGACCGTTCGGCGACCGCCTTGGCGATCGAGATCGCCTGGCCCAGCGCGACGATGGTGATGGCGAAGGCGATGCCGACCAGGTCGGGGAGCAGCGCCAGATCGAAGCTCGGCACGTGAAAGCGCGGCCAGACCGCGGGCACGCTGCCGACGACCGCGACGGCGCCATGGGCCGGCAGCCAGAGGTTGAGCGCCGCGGCCAGCGCGGTGCCGGCGACGAGGCCGATCAGAAGCCCCGGCAGCCGCGGCGAGACCCGCCGCGCCAGCAAGGTGACGACGATCGTCAGGGCGGCGACGCCGATCGCCGCATAGGAACTGTTGCCGAGTCGGACCGCGACGAATGCCAGGACGCCCTGGGCCCGGTGGCTCGGCGGCGCGGGCAGGCCGAGCAGGTCGGGCAAGGCGTGGATGACGATCAGTGCCGCCGCACCGCCGGTGAAGCCGCGCAGCGCCGAGGGCGAGATGAAGTTGGCGATCGAGCCCAGGCGCAGGGTGCCGATCACCAGCTGCATCGCGCCGACGATCAAGGTGACTGCGAGTGCCAGCTGGATGTAGACAGGCGACTGCAGCGCCGCGAGCGGCCCGAGCGTGGCCGCGAGCACCAGCGAGTTGGCGTTGGTCGGCCCCGACACGACGTGCCAGCTCGAGCCGAACAGCGCCGCCACCGCGCACGGCACGATCGCCGTCGCCAGGCCGTACTCGGGGGGCAGGCCGGCAAGCGTCGCGAAGGCGAGGCCCTGCGGCAGGACCAGCAGCGAGCCGAGGATGCCGGCGATCAGGTCGGCACGCAGCGTCGCGGCGTCGACGCGAAGGACCCAGGGCCCGAACGCGCGCGCGAGCCAGGTGGTCACGACCGGGCCTTGCGCGGCCCGCACGCGCTTGCGACATCGATACCCGCTCCGCGGCTCATGGCGGCGATCGTGAATAGATCAGCATCCGGCCCTTGTACGCTGCCGCGCCGGGCGAAGCCAGCGCCGCGATGTGCTGCTCCCGCAACGCGAAGCCGAGCTCGGCCATCTGCCGGTTGAAGGCGGGCCGGTTGCCGCGATCCGGATCGACGATCCAGACCTCGGCCGCGGCGCCGGTGTGCCGGCCGATGAAGCGGGCCAGCGTCGCACCACTGTCCCGTTCGTAGAGCACGTCGCTGCCGATGATGAGATCGAAGCGGCCGCGCACGGTATCTTCAGACGGCGCGCCCTCTGGGCGGCTTGGCGCGCCCTCCGGTTCAGGCGTCACGCTGCTCGGTTCGGCCGGCGGCTCGGTCGCGGCCCAGTCGCCGTGGCGATAAGGCAGCGGCGCCAGCGCGTTGAGCCGAACGTTCTCGTGGAGGAATTCGGCGGCGAGCGGATGACAGTCGCTGGCCGTGACGTCGGCGCCGCGCCGATGCGCGACCAGGCTGGCCAGGGCCAGGCCGCAGCCGACTTCCAGGATCCGCTCGCCCGCCTGCACCGGCCGCGCCGCGATGCGGCTCGCCAGCTGCAGCCCCGACGGCCAGACCAGGCCGAACAACGGCCAGTTCGCCGACGAGATGCCGACCCGCTCGGCATCGCCGTGCGGATCGAAATACTGTTGCCGATCGAGCAGCGAGCGGATCGTCAGATCGGCGGCGCCGGCGATGCCGATCCGCTCCTGCTTGGTCAGATAGCCGGGCATCGGCCGCAACGCTCGATCGGCCTCAAGGACAGATGTAGCCGGTGCCGCTCGGCGACTTGAAGCAGCCGACCGATTCGGGCAGCACCTGCTTCGGCAACCACAGGATGATGTCGGGAAAGAAGATGGCGAAGGCGATGGTGGCGAAGAAGATGAGGTAGATCGGCAGCGACGCTTTCAGTGCCGCGCCGAACGAGACGCCGACGAACTTCGAGGCCATCAGCAGGGCCAGTCCGTAAGGTGGTGTGATGAGGCCGAACGCCAGCGTGATGATCAGCACCACGCCCATGTGCACTGAGTTGATGTTGCCGGCCTGGGTCAGGGCATTGACGATCGGCATGAAGATGACGATGGCCGGAATCGGCTCGATGAAATCGCCGACGATGACGAACAGCGCGACCAGCAGGAACATGATCTTGAACGGATCGGTGCCGCCCAAGCCGGTGATCCAGCCCGACACGACGATCGGTCCGCGCAGATAGGCCAGCATCCAGCCGAACGCGGAAGCGGCGGCGATCGTGATGACGGGCAGCGTGAAGACGAGCCCGGCGTGGACGAAGTCGCGCGGCACGAGGCGCAGATGGCCGCGGTTCAGCAGCGGGATGACGACGACCAGGATGTAGGTGATGGCAACGACGCCGGCTTCGGTCGGCGTGAACCAGCCGGTCAGCACGCCGCCGAGCAGGATCACCGGGATCAGCAGCGCCAGGCCGGCGTTGCCGGTCGCGGCGGTGAGCTGGCGAAAGGTCGCCCGCGGCTGGCGCAGACCGGCCGGGCCGAAGAAGTAGCTGTAGATCATCAGGCCGACGCCGATCATCACGCCGGGCAGGACGCCGCCGAGGAAGAGCCCGGCGATCGAGACGTTGCCGACCGCGCCGTAGACCACCGCCATGATGCTCGGCGGCACCAGCGCCGCGATCGTCGACGCGGCGGCGATCAGCGAGGCGACGAAAGCCGGGCTGTAGCCCTGTTCCGACATTGGCTTGGCCATGGTTTTGGTCAGCACCGCCACGTCGGCGGAGACCGAGCCGGACATGCCGGAAAAGAACATGCTGAACACGGTGACGACCTGGGCCAGGCCGCCGCGCATGTGGCCGACCAGCGCCTGCGACAGCGTGACGATGCGCTCGATCACCCTGGCCGACGTCATCAGCTCGCCGACCAGCAGGAAGAACGGGATCGCCATCAGCGCTTCGGAGTCGATGCCGTTGAAGAGCTGGCCGACGATCGAGAGGAGCGTCACCGGCGTGAACATCGTGCCGACGATGACGCCGGCCATCAGCGCGAACGCCACCGGAACGCCGCTGTAGCCGAGGAACAGGAAGAGGCCCGTCATCAGGGCCAGGACCAGGGCGTTGTTCACGTCGCGTTGTTCAAGTCATGTCAGCCCGGCAACGAACGGATCGGGCTCGGTAGCCGTCGGCGCAACTTCGAAGCCGTTGCGCCAGCCGTTGACGAGCTGCTCGACTTCGAAGAGGGCGATCAGGATGCCCGACAGCGGAATCGCCGCCACCCAGTACGCGATCGGCGTCAGCGACGGCATCCGGAAGCTGGCGAAGCCGAGCCGGAAGTTGAGGTAGCCGAACCAGACCATGCATAGCGCGACGCCAAGGATGACGAGGCGGTTCATCGACTCGAAGATCAGGCGCGTGCGGCCGTGCATCGCCCCGGTGATCGCGGTCAGCAGCAGATGATCGTTGCGGCGCACCGCGACCGCGGTGCCGACGAAGACGCAATAGATGAACTGCGCGCTCGTCACTTCCTGCAGCCACAGCCAAGGGTGGCCGAGCGTGCGCGTCACGACGTCGAGGAAGACGGTGCAGACGAAGCCGGCAAGCAGCACGCCGCAAAGCACCATCAACGCGTGCTCGAGGCCGTCGAGGGCGTTCCACTTCAGGTGCCGGTCCTGCTGCAGCACGAACCGGTCGAGCGAGGCCACGGCGGTGATGCCTAGGGTCCCGGGGCGGCCGGGCTACTTGATGTCACGCACCATCTTGAGAAGCTTCACGGCGTGCGGCCCGAGCTCGGCGGCGAGCTGATCCTGGATCGGCTGGGCTGCCTTGATGAAGCCGCTCTTGTCGACCTTGTCGACCACCTTGACGCCGATCTTGCGCAGCTTGTCGGCGGAGTCGGCCTCGAGCTTGATCGCCATCGCCGGCTCGGTTCTCGCCACCTCGTCGGCCGCTGCCTGGACCCATTTCTGCTGCTCGGGCGTGAGGCTGTTCCAGGTCTTGTCGCCGACCCAGATGCAGTTGTTGTTGGCCTCGTGCTCGGTCATCGACAGGATCGGCGCGACTTCGTAGTGCTTGTTGGCGAGGTAGACGTTGACGCCGTTCTCGGCGACGTTGACCACGCCGGTCTGCAGCGACGTGTAGACGTCGCCGAACGGCATGTGCACGGTCTGCGCGCCGTAGGCAGGAAAGAGCGTGTCCTCGGTCTTGGTCGCCTGGACCCTGACCTTGCGGCCCTTCACATCGTCGATCGACTTCACCTCCTGCTTGCTGTACATGTCGCGCAGGCCCATCGTCATCAGGCCGAGCACCTGGGCGCCCTGCACCTGGTCCTTGACCATCGCCCGGAACTCGGTCGAGACCGCCGGATCGGCCAGCACCTTGATCAGATGGGCGGGATCGCGAAAGATGTAGTGCAGCGAGAAGACACCGGCCTGCGGCGCCAGGGTCGACGCGTTGGCGGTCGAGGTGACGACGAAATCGATGTCGCCGGCGCGCATCTTCTGCAGCATCTGCGGCTCCTGGCCGAGCTGCGCTCCGGGAAACTGGTTGATGCTCAGCTTGCCGCCGCTCAATTCCTTCAGCTTCGCATCGAAGATGTTGGCGGCGATGCCGTAGGCCGTCGTCGGCGGCTGGTCGTAGGCGAAGCTGAACTGCCGCGTCGCCTGGGCGCCGGCAAGCGAGGCGGCGAGCGCGGCGACGCAGAAGACCAGAGCGCGAATCGCGTTGTTGCCGGTACGGTTCATCATGGCAGTGTCCTCTGTGGTTGCAGCCGCGGGCCCGGCGCAGCGCGCCGATGGCCGGACCCGGGCGCAGCATAGGCGGTGAAAAACGCCTTGCGAATCGGTAGTAGCCAGCCCCTGCCGACAGCAGCCCGGAGCCGCGACGCCGGCTACAACAGGTCGAGCGTGCGCTGGTCGGGCCGGCCCTGGAAGTACCGCTCGATCACGGCGTCGAACGCGGGCTCGCCGGCGCCGACCCGGCCGAACAAGGTCATCGACGAGCGCAGCTTGACGTCGTCGGGCGAGCCGAAGATCTGCAGCGCCGACTTGCCCGGCACCGCCAGAACCAGGCGCGTGCATTCGAGCAAGCGGGCGCCGAGCACCGCATCGCCCAGATAGGCGCGCGCCTCGGCAGCGCCGGCGATCCCGTAGCGCCTGGCCATGGCGCTCTGGCCGAGGCCCTGCAGCTGCGGGAAGACGAACCACATCCAGTGGCTGCGCTTGGCGCCGATGCGCAACTCTTGCAGCACCTGCGCGTAGACCGGGGCCTGCGCCGCGACGAAGCGCTGCAGGTCGAAGCCGCCCGCTCGGCAGCTCGGCTCGGGCGACTCGATCGGCTCGGGCGGCACGGCCACGGTCGACTTCTAGTCGACCGTCGCGCCGCTGCGCTTGATGACGGGCGTCATCACGACCAGCTCATGCTGCAGGAACCTGCGCAGATCGTCGCTGCTCCCGCCGACCGGCTCCATGTACGCGCTGGCCAGCCGCTCGCGGACGTCGGGCAGCGCCAGTGCGTCGTTGACCTCGCGGTTCATGCGCTCGACGATGTCGCTCGGCGTTCCGGCAGGCGCCATCAGGGCCATCCAGGCGCTGTTCTCGACGTCCGGCAGACCGGCCTCCTTCAAGGTCGGGATGTCGGGCATCAGGGCGCTCCGCCGGGCGGTGGTCACGGCGAGCGCGCGCAGCTTGCCGGCCTTGACCTGCGGCATCACGGCAACGCCGGGGACGCAGGCGAACTGCACGTCGCCTTGCAGCAGCGCGACGATCGCCAACGGCGAGGATGCATACGGGATGTGCACGGCGAAGGTATCGGTCTTCGACTTGAGCAGCTCGACGCCGAGGTGCGACAGGCTGCCGACACCGATCGAGGCGAAGTTGTACTGGCCCGGATGCGTCTTCATGGCCCGCACCAGCTGGCCGATGCTGGCGATGCCCGAATCGGCCCGCACCGCGCACACCGACGCCTGGGTGCCGCCGAGCACCACCGGACGCAGCTCGGTGAACGGGTCGTAGCCGAGCTTCTTGTAGAGCACCGTGTTGTAGACAAGCGGGCCATTGGTGCTGACGACGAAGGTGTAGCCGTCGCCCGGGGCCTTGGCGACGCCCTGGGTGCCGGTGTTGCCGCCGGCGCCGGGCCGGTTGTCGACGACGATCGGCTGGCCGAGCCTGGGCCCGAGCTTCTCCGCGACGACGCGGGTGAAGACGTCGGGCGAGGAGCCGGCTGCGTAGGGAATGACGATGTGGATCGGCCGGCTGGGCCACGCCGGGGCGCCTTGCGGCCAGGCGACGCCGCTCGCCAACGCCAGCGCAGCCGCGACTGCAGTGCGCCACCCCACCACGCGGCAGCGTGCCCGCATCGCGGTGAGGTCGAGTCTGGATGGCTGGCTGGTCATAGCGCCTTTCGATTGTCGCGGCATGGGGTCGACCTCATGGCCTTCGGCCGGCCCGCAGCGCCGCGACCATCGCCTCTCGCGACCGTTCGAGCCTCTGGATCGTGCTCGCCTCGGGCGGCGGGAACTCGGGCACCTGCGCGCCGCTCGGCGTCGCCAGGCCCTGACGGGAGCCGAAGGCGTAGGCGAAGACCCAGGTGAATTCGGCGCCGAGCAGGAAGATCTGCGCCGAGTAGTAGGTCCAGATCAGCAACACGATCAGCGAGCCGGCGGCGCCGAAGCCCGACGTCAGACCGGCTTTGCCCAGGTAGAACCCGATCGCGAACTTGCCGATGTTGAAGAGGAGCGAGGTGACCGCGGCGCCGATCCAGACGTCGCGCCAGCCGATGCGGGCGCGGGGCATGACCTTGTAGATCATCGCGAACATCACCGTGACCAGGACCAGCCCCAGCAAGAAGGTGATGCCCTGGGCCACCGCCTCCCAGCCCGCGATCTCGGGGGCGAACCATTGGCCCAGCGCCGAGATGGCCGCGCTTGCGAGCAGCGAGATGATGAGCAGGAAGCCGATGCCGAGGACCATCCCGAACGACAGCAACCGCGATCGCAGCAGCGAGAAGATCCCCGAGGCCCCTGGCCGGGCCGGCACGAGCCAGATCCGGTCGAGCGATGTCTGCAGCTCGCTGAACACGCCGGTCGCGCCGACCAGCAGCGCGGCCACGCCGATGACGGTGCCGACGATGCCCTGGTTGGGCTTGTTCAGATCTCGCAGCAATGCCTCGATCGCGGCCGCGCTCGGCTCGCCCATGAGGCCGCGCAGTTCGCCGAAGATCTGGCCCCTGGCGGCCGCTTCGCCGAAGACGATTCCGGCGATCGAGGCAACGATCAGGATCAGCGGCGCGATCGAAAAGAGCGTGTAGTAGGCGAGCGCCGCGCCCATGCTCGGCGCGTAGTCGTCGACCCAGGCCGTGACCGATTGCTTTGCGATGCTCCAGAGGTGGGCGAGTGTCATGTGGCGGATGGCTGAGGCGCGTTGCGATGCGGCAATGTGGGCCCCGGGGGCAAGGCTCCACGACGTCCGGCTTACAGCCAGCTTATGATGCGCCCGCAGAAGTTGCCGCCGGGTTCGCCGGTCGCCGCGTCAATGCAAAACACACAGGAGATAAGCATGATTTCTCGTCGAATTGTCCTGGGCGCGGCGGCGATCGCCGGTGCCTTCGCCGTTGCCGGTTGCGGCATGATGGACTCGAAGCCGATGATGGCGCCCGGCTCCATGTCGGCCACCCTCAGCGGCGCCAGCGAAGTGCCGCCGACGACGACCACCGGCAGCGGCACGGCCAAGGTCAATCTCAGCGGCAATTCGCTGAGCTGGACGGTCACCTATGCCGGCGCGAGCGGCCCGGTCACGGCCGGCCACTTCCACGGCCCCGCCGCCCCTGGCAGCAACGCCGGCGTGGTCGTGCCGTTCACCGGGAGTCTGGCCAGCCCGATCACCGGCACTGCCACCCTGACCGACGCGCAAGTCGCCGACCTCAAGGCCGGCAAGTGGTACGTCAACCTGCACACTGCGGCGAACCCGGGCGGCGAGCTTCGCGGCCAGGTCAAGTAAGCACGGCGGCCTCGCCTTCGGGCGAGCCGACACGCGCAGCCGGGCTTTCGCGCCAGGCATGCAAGCAAAGGCGCCTCAGGGCGCCTTTGCTTTTTCTTCCTCGCGCAGCCGCAGCACCCGGCGCTGCACCTTGCCGGTCGTCGTCATCGGCAGGGCGTCGATGAACTCGATCTCCTTCGGATACTCGTAGGGCGCGAGCTTGCCGCGCACGTGTGCCTGCAGCTCGTGCTCGAGCTCGCGCGACGCAACGTGACCGGGTGCCAGCACGACGTAGGCCTTGACCA
>JALYXU010000280.1 GCA_030946925.1 Pseudomonadota bacterium | reverse complement strand
GTGACGCAGCAGCGGATCCAGCTGTTCGCCGACGCGACCGGCGACCAGCAGTGGATTCATGTCGATCCCGAGCGCGCCAGGGCCGGGCCCTTCGGCAGCACCATCGCGCACGGCTTCCTGACGCTCTCGCTGCTGCCGGAAATGAGCGCGTCGGCGTTCGAGATCCGCGACGTGCGGATGGGCGTCAACTACGGCCTGAACAAGGTCCGCTTCCCGGCGCCGGTGCCGGCCGGCAGCCGCCTGCGTGGCCACTTCAAGCTGCTCGGCTACGAGCCGATCGAAGGCGGCGTGCAGATGGTCGTCGAAGTGACGATGGAACGTGAGGGATCGGCGAAGCCCGTCTGCGTCGCCGAGTCGGTCGGTCGGCGCTACCTCTAGCCCTCCGGCCCTCCGATGAAGGCGTTGCCGATCGACGACCAGCCGGTCCTCGCCGTCAGCCGGGTATCGGGCCTCGGCGCGATGCGATCGCGGCCGTTGCGCGCCTCGCCTTGACGCCGCCTTCGCCGCCGGACAGCCTGCTGCTGCTGCGCGACCAGGTTCGCGGCACCTTCGCTTTCAACCGGACCGCGCTGGTCGGCCACATGATCGGGGCCGTCGCGATCGGCTCGATGTTTGCGCGCACCGCGCCGCTGCCGCTGCTGCTCGGCTGGGGCGGGCTGTTCGCCCTGGTCTGGGCCGTCCGCGTCTGGATGGCGTTCCGTTTCGCGGGCCACCAGCCGAGTCGCTCCGAGACCCTGCGCCACCGCCTGCGCCTGTGGCAGGCGGGAGTCCTCGCCGGCGGCGCCCTGTGGGGCGCGGCGGCGTGGCTGCTCTATCCGTACGGGGGCGCCTTGCAGCAGATCGCGCTGGTGCTCGTGGTCTACACGTTCTGCGTTGCCAGCGTGCCGATCCTTGCACCGCAGGTCGGTCTGTTCAGGGTCTTCGTTCTGCTCGTCTTCATGCCGGCGATCGTCGCCGTGGCGATGCATCCGGTCGACTTGAATTGGGAGCTCAGCGTCGTCATGGCGTTGGCACTCCTGATGGTGGTCCTGCTCGGCAGGACCTTCCGGGCATCGTTCCACGCCAACGTCACTTTGAAATCGCGCGCCGAAGCGTTGGCGGTCCAGCTGCGCGCCGAGAAGGCGGTGTCGGATGCGGCCCGCCACGAAGCCGAGGTCGCGAACCGGGCGAAGACCCAGTTCTTCACCGCTGCCAGCCATGACCTGCGCCAGCCGCTGCACGCGATGGGCTTGTTCGCCGAGGCCCTCCGCCAGCGCACCCACGAGCCGGAGGTGGCGCAGCTGGTCAACAGCATCAACGAGTCGGTCGACGCACTCGAGGGCTTGTTCTCCGAGCTGCTGGACATCACCCGGATCGACAGCGGCGGCGTCGAGGTGAATCCGGCCCATTTCCGGGTCGCCGAGATCTTCCGGAAGCTCCGCCTTCATTTCGAGCCGGTCGCGTTCGAGAAGGGCCTGACACTGCGCTTTCGCGGCGACAAGCTGGCGGTGCTGGCCGATCCGCTGCTGGTCGAGCGGATCGTTCGCAACCTGGTCTCGAATGCGATCCGCTACACCAGCGACGGTACGGTCCTGGTCTGCGCCCGGCGCCGCGGCGAGCGAGTTTTGCTTCAGGTCTGGGACACCGGCCCCGGCATCCGCGAAGACGAGCGGATGCGCATCTTCGAGGAGTTCTATCAGGTGCCCGGCAGCGCCCCGGCGACAAGCAGCGAGCAGAAAAAAGGGCTCGGTCTCGGCCTGGCGATCGTCAAGCGGCTGGCGGCGCTGATGGCGGCACCGCTGGCGCTGCGCTCGAAGGTCGGGCACGGCTCCGTGTTCACCGTCGAGCTGCCGCTCGGCAAGGCCGCGCCTGCCGGCGCGCCGGCCACGCACGCCAAGTCACCGATCGGCATCACGCTCGACGGCCGCCTGATCGTCATCGTCGAAGACGAGCCGGCGGTGCGCGAAGGCCTGGAAGTGCTGCTGCGCGGCTGGGGCGCCCGCATCGAGGCGTTCACGGGTGTCGCGGCAATGCAGGCCTGGCTCGACTCCGCCGATCTCGCCGCCGTGGCGCCGGCGCTGGTCATCGCCGACTACCACCTCCAGCACGGCGAAACCGGCGTGCAGGCAATCCTGGCTCTGCGCAGCCGTTTCGGCGCCGGACTGCCGGCCGTCATCGTCACCGGCAGCAGCATGACGGGGCACGAGCCGGAAGCCCTGGCGCACGATTTCCATCTCCTCATCAAGCCGGTCCTGCCGAACAAGCTGCGGGCGATGATCGCCTTCAAGCTCAGAGCGTGACCAGCCCTAGCTCGACTGGTACGCCAGCCTGATGTAGATCGGCGCGAACGATTCGGCCTGCGTCACTTCGACCAGGTGCTCGCGCGCCAGCTCGAGCAGGGCGATGAAGGTGACGACGACGACGGGCGGCCCGCGGCCCGGATCGAACAGCTCGTCGAAGGTCGCGAAGCGGCGCCCGGTCAGCGAGCGCAGCAACTGGCTCATGTGCTCGCGCACGCTCAGCAGCTCGCGGGTGATGCGGTGGTGCTGCCTGAGACCGGCCCGCTGCATCAGCTCGGCCCAGGCTTCGCGCAGGTCGGCTGCCGTGACCTCGGGCAGAGGCACCGTCAGCGCTTCTTCGATCGCGGCCCGGGCGCGCAGGAACTCGCGGCCGAGCAGCGGCAGCGCATCGAGCCGCGCCGCCGCGAGCTTCATCTGCTCGTATTCGACCAGGCGACGGACCAGCTCGGCGCGCGGGTCCTCGGCCTCCTTGCCGTCGGCGTTCCTCCGCGGCGGCAGCAGCATGCGCGACTTGATCTCGATCAGCATCGCCGCCATCAGCAGGTAGTCGCTGGCCAGCTCGAGGTTGCTGCCGCGAATCTGCTCGACGTAAGTCAGGTACTGCCGGGTCACGCTCGCCATCGGGATGTCGAGGATGTTGAAGTTCTGCTTCCGGATGAGATAGAGCAGCAGGTCGAGAGGCCCCTCGAAGGCCTCGAGAAAGACCTCGAGCGCATCCGGCGGGATGTAGAGATCGTCGGGCAGCGTGAAGAGCGGCTCGCCATACAACCGGGCGACGGCGATGCCGTCGACCGCATCGACCTGCGGATGGCTCGAAAATGCCTCGGCTTCGGCCGTAGCGGCGGCGCTCCGGCTCATCGCCGGCTCAGCGCTGCCGCGTCTGATAGACGTAGGGCTGCTGGGCGACGCGCGACTCGATGTTTTCTTCGGCGGCGGCGGCGTCGATGTGCCGATCCCAGAGCAGGGCGCGGCCGCGGCGCTGCTCGTCCTCGAGCGCCGGCCGCTTCAGCCTCAGCGCTTCGATCAGCGAGGTTGTTTCGGACTTGTAGGCTTTCCAGAACAGCGGCATGGCAACGACCGGGGCGCGAAAGCCGAGGAGTCTAACGGGCGGGTCGACGACGGCCCGGCGTCGGTCAGGCCTCGACCCGGCGCAAGCGCTCGCCGTCGCGCAGGAAGGCGTTGGGCTCGCCGACGATCCAGCGGGCCAGGTCGTCGAGGCGGGCCGAGCCGACTTCGAAGGCGGGAAACTCGACGCTGACGGTCTCGAAGCCGTCGAGGTTGGCGATCTGGAACTGGATCCAGCCGCTGTCGTGGTCGGGGACGAGGCGGACCGTGCCGCGAAAATCGGCGGCGATGGCAAAGCGCCGTTCGACGAACTTGCCGGTGTCGGGGTCGCGCACGTTGTCGCTCTGGTAACTGGCGCCGCACTGGGTCAGTCTCGACTCGAGCTTCTCGATTGCCGGCGGAAAGTCCTTGGCCAGCGTGATGCTGGTCCCGCTCTTCATGCGAAAGGCCAGCACGACGTGGTCGAAGACCTCGGCGTCGCGCAGTTTTCGCTGCCGCGAATCGGCACGGAAATCGGTGAAGCGCAAGCCCTTGAAGGCAGTGCTGGCATCGAGCCGGTATTCGGCCTTCGCGGCCGGTTGCAGAATGTTGAGCTGCTGGGCCAGCGTCGTGAAGTAGCGAAACGTCGACCGGCACGCCGCATCCGTCACCAGCGCGTTGCGCTCGAAGGCGCCGCCGTCGACGCTCACCATTGCCTTGGCCGCATCCGCCTGACGCTTCAGTTCGTCGAGATATCCCACTGCGGCCTCGTTCGTGTCGGCAAAGCATATCGCAGCGATCGGCGCAGGCGGGGCAGCGATTCGTGGACTAATGCGGCCGTCCGGCCAGCGCGGCGAAGGCCGACGCCCGGTCCGAAAACAGGTTGGCCGCGCCGAGGGTGGTATCGAGGCCGGCCTTGCGGAGCGCCGCGAGCGGCTGCTCGTTGAGGCCGGTGACGACCATCCGGATCCTCATTCTGCCCAGGGCCCGGTGCACGTTTTCGATCGCGGCCAGGCCCGACGCGTCGATCGAGACCATCTGATGCGCATCGAGAACCAGCGTCGACGTGCCGGGGGCGAGCTCGTCGGGCAGGGCCTCGAGCTTGGCCACCGCGGCGAAGAAGAGCGGGCCGTACAGGCGGTAGGTAAGGACGCCGGGCGGGTGTGCCGCCGGCGCCGGGTCGGGCTCGACCCGGAACAGCGCGCCCATTCGATAGACGAAGACGATGCAGGCGATCGCCAGCCCGACCTCCATCGCCACGGTGAGATCGACCATCACCGTCAACAAGAAGGTGCCGATCAGCTTGGCGCGGTGCTCGAACGAGAAGGCGCGAAGCCGCGCGAACTCGCGCCACTCGCCCATGTTCCAGGCGACGAAGAGGAGGATGCCGGCGAGCACCGCGAGCGGCACGCTCGCTGCCAGCGGCGCCGCGACCACGACGATCACCAGCAGCGTGATCGCGTGGACGATGCCGGCGACCGGACTGGTCGCGCCGGCACGCAGGTTGGTCACGGTGCGCGCGATGGTGCCGGTCGCGGGAATGCCGCCGAAAAAGGGCGCGACGATGTTGGCGATCCCCTGCGCCATCAGCTCCTGATTCGGATCGTGGCGCTTCTGCGCCGACATGCCGTCGGCAACGCGCGCGCAGAGCAGCGATTCGACCGCGCCGAGCAGCGCGATCGTCACCGTCGGCACGAACAGTCGCTGCACCGCGGCCCAGTCGAAATCGGGCCAGGCGAATGCCGGAAGCGTCTGCGGGATGCCGCCGAAGCGCGTGCCGATGGTCTCGACCGGCCAATGCATATATGCCGCGAAGGCAGAGAGCGTGACCAGCGCGACGATCGGCCCGGGCACGCGCGCCAGGATCCGGAACGCGCCGCGCGCCCGCTCCGAGTTGCGCAGCGCCGCAGCCGATGGCCGCGTCCCGGCGACAGCGGCGGCGTGAGACGGCGAGGCGGCAATTCGGGCCCACAGCAGCAGGCCGACGAAGCAGGTCAGTCCGAGTGCCATCGCCCGGAGGTTCGCTTCGCGGGCGTGGATAAGGATGGCGTGACCTTGCGAGAAGAAATCGGCAGGCAGGCGGCCGACCTCCAGGCCGAGCAGGTCCTTGATCTGCGACACCGCGATCAGCACCGCGATTCCGTTGGTGAAGCCGATCACGATCGAGACCGGGATGTAGCGCACCAGCGCGCCGAGCCTGAGCCAGCCGAGCACGAACAGCATGACGCCGGCCAGCACCGTCGAGATCAGCAACCCGGCGACGCCATAGCGCTGGACGATGCCGTAGACGATGACGATGAAGGCGCCGGCGGGGCCGCCGATCTGCACGCTCGAGCCGCCGAACACAGAAATCAGGAAGCCGGCAATGATCGCGGTGAAGATGCCCTGCTCCGGCTTGACGCCGCTGGCGATCGCGAAGGCCATGGCCAGCGGCAGCGCGACGATGCCGACCGTGATGCCGGCGCCCAGGTCGGCAGCGAAGCGGCGCCTGTCGTAGTCGGCAAGCACATCGAGCAGGCGAGGCCGGAACGGGTGCAGCCGGGGCCACTTCATGCGAGCAGGGCGCGCCCGGTGAGCCGCTCCAGGATGGCGAGCGGTGCGCTGCCTGGGTGCTTCAGGTCGGCGGCATCGAGATAGAACGTCTGCTCCATCATGTGCTGGCCGCCCATCGCCGCATGCACGACCTGGTCGCTGAAGCAAACCCAGGTGGTGCCGGGTGCGAAGTCGAGCCGCTGCTGCGGCGACGCCTTCTGGAACGCGATGTCGGCCTTGGCCCGGTCGTGCAGCTGCAGCATCAGATGGTCGTAGCCGGTGCGGCGCCGCTTGGTGATGCGCAGTGCCGCGAGCAGCCAGGCCGAGCCGGGCCACGGCCTGCCGAGGCTGCCGAGATAGCGACGCGCATGGGCCTCGAACGGCTCGCCGACGCGCCAGCGGCGAGGCTCGCCGTGCGGGTTGACGTTGCAAAAGACCCGCAGCAGCCGGGTTCCGTGCATCGGGTTGGAGGGGAAGGCGTCGACGTGCAGCCGGCTGTCGTCCTGGCGCCAGCTGCGCGGCTGGCCGCTGACGTCGAGCGGCCGAAACGACGTGTTGCCCCGGCGTAGCTTGCCCACGTAATGCGGAAAGAGGCGCAGCGCCAAGGCTTCGCTTTGTTGCGCATAGCGCGCGATCATGCGTTGCAGTTCCACCAGGTCCTCGTCGGCGCCGGCAGCACCGCGCAGCTCGCCGCCTGGCCAGCGCAGCGACACGTTCTTCGCCTTGGCATCGGCCCAGCGCGGATCGAGAAAGCGCCGCTCGCTGCCGTCGAGGATGAACGGCAGGTGCGGAAAGGCCAGCACCTGGCCGGCTTCGACGACGGCTTCGACGCCACGGGTCGGACCGTCCTCGGCCCAGCTGCGATCGGCGTACTCGACCACTGCGCCCGCCTGGCCGGCACCGGCGTCGTCAGTCATTCAGGAGGTGCGGCTGCTTCAACGGATGCGCAGGCCGGGCACCGCTCCGGCGTGCGGCTCGAGCAGGAACAGTCCCGGATGCGCCTTCTCGTCGCTGTGCGAAGCGGCCAGAACCATGCCTTCGCTGAGGCCGAACTTCATCTTCCGCGGCGCCAGGTTGGCGACCATCACGGTCAGCTTGCCGAGCAGCTGCTCGGGCGCATAGGCGGACTGGATGCCGCTGAAGACGGTGCGGGTGCGCGGCTCGCCGACGTCGAGCGTCAGGCGCAGCAGCTTGGTCGAGCCGTCGACCAAGCTGCAGGCGACGATCCTGGCGATGCGCAGATCGAGCTTGGCGAAGTCGTCGATCGTGATCGTCGGCGCGAACGCTTCGCCGCCGGGCAGGGGCAAGGCGATCGGCTCGGCGGACCGGTTCGTCTCGGGGATTGGAGGTGTCATCTGGAACAGCGCATCGAGCTGCTTCGGATCGACCCGTTGCATCAGATGCTGGTAGGGGGCGACCCGCGTCGGCAGCGCGGACGCATCGGCCCACGTGAAGTCGCGGTCGAGCTGGAACAGCTC
>JALYXU010000103.1 GCA_030946925.1 Pseudomonadota bacterium | reverse complement strand
TCCACGTGCACCGCATCGTCACCGACTTCAGCTACCCCTGGCTGATCGGCTATCGCCGCGCGCCCTTCTGGATCGACTGGTGGCAGTTCGTCGACATCGATGCGGCGATGCAACGGAAGGCGACGGCATGAGGGCGACGACGGCATGAGGCGCCGCGACGCGATCGCCGCCGCGTCGCTGCTGCTCGACGCGGGCCTCGCGAGCTCGGCGGTGCCGGCCCCGGCCGGCGCTGCTGGCGCAGCGCTCAAGGTGCTGCGCTACGCGTTCGTCGCTGCCGAAACGAGCTTCGATCCGGCGCAGATCAACGACCTCTACTCGCGTATCGTGACCGCGCACATTTTCGAGGCGCCGTACCGGTTTGACTATCTGGCGCGTCCGGTCAAGGTGGTGCCGCACACCGCCGCGGCGTTGCCGACGGTGAGCGACGACTTTCGCGTCTGGACGGTGCCGATCAAGCCCGGCATCTTCTTCGCTGAAGACGCCGCCTTCAACGGCAAGCCGCGCGAGCTCATCGCCGCGGACTACGTGTACGCGTGGAAGCGATTTTTCGACGCCCGTAACAAGAGCCCGAACTATGCCGGCTTCAACGAGGAGGGCGCGATCGGCGTCAACGCCCTGCGCGAAAGAGCACTTGCGACCAAGCGCCCGTTCGACTACGACCACGATGTCGAAGGCGTCCGTGCCGTCGACCGCTACACGCTGCAATTCAGGCTCGCCGATCCACGGCCGCGTTTCCTCTACACGATCGCCGACAGCAGCTTGTTCGGCGCCGTCGCGCGCGAAGTCGTGGAAGCGCAGGGCGACCGGATCGGCGAGCACCCGATCGGGACCGGTGCCTTCCGGCTGGTCGAGTGGCGGCGCAGTTCGCTCATGGTGCTCGAGCGCAACCCCGGCTATCGCGATGTCCGCTACGACGGCGACCCGGCCGCCGACGATGCCCGCGGTCGGGCGCTGCTACGCGAATTCAAAGGCAGGAGATTGCCGCTGATCGATCGGGTCGAGATCTCGGTGATCGAGGAGAGCCAGCCGCGCTGGCTGTCGTTCCTGAATGGCGACTTCGACCTGATCTCGGTGCCACTCGAGTTTGCTGGCCAAGCGGTGCCGGGCGGCCAGCTCGCGCCGAATCTGGCCAAGCGCGGCGTCCGCATGGACCGCTTCGCCAACCCTGACCGCACCTATTTTTTCTTCAACATGGAAGATCCGGTCGTCGGCGGAATGTCGGCCGACAAGGTGGCGCTGCGCCGCGCGATCGGCCTTGCAACCGACGTCGACCGGGAGATCAACGGCGTTCGCCGCGGCCAAGCGATCGCCGCGCAATCGATGGTCGCGCCCGGCGGCTACGGCTACGACCCAGGCTACCGAAGCGAGAACAGCGAGTACGACGTGCCGCGCGCCAAGGCCTTGCTCGACATGTACGGCTACGTCGACCGCGACGGCGACGGCTGGCGCGAGTTGCCGGGGGGTGAGCCGCTCGTGATCGAGTACGCCAGCACGCCCGATGCGATTTCGCGCCAGTTCGACGAGCTATGGAAGAGGAACATGGATGCGATCGGCATCCGTCTTCGCATCAAGACAGCGCAGTGGCCTGAGCAGCTCAAAGCCGCTCGTGCCGGCAAGCTCATGGTCTGGCAGCTCGGCAGCACCAACTCATCACCAGACGTGCAGGACGCGCTTCAGATCCTCTACGGGCCCGCTGCCGGCGGTCAGAACCTCGCCCGATTCAAGGATGCCCGGTACGACCAGCTCTACCGCCGCCTGCAGGCCTTGCCCGATGGGGCCGAGCGGCTTGCGGCGCTGCATGACGCGCTCAAGCTGGTCACCGCCTACATGCCGCAGAAGTACAACGTGCACCGGATCGTCACTTACCTGATCCAGCCGTGGCTGCTTGGCTATCGCGCTCCGCTATACGGCTACCAATTCTGGCAGTACGTCGACCTCGCCCTCGGCCAGAGGCCGCACCACGCTTAGCGCCGAGGGCATCGCAACCGGGCTGGACGCGCAGCGAAGCCAGTGCCCGGGCGAACCTACCTGCCGAGCAGGTGCGGCAGCCAAAGCGAGATCGCCGGCACGTAGGTCACGACCAGCAGCGCCAGGCACATCGCGGCGTAGAACGGCCACAGCTCGCGCGACACCTCCTCCATCGTCACCTTGCCGATGGCGCAGCCGACGAAGAGGGTCGGCCCGACCGGCGGCGTGATCAGGCCGATGCCGGAATTGACGAGCAGGATCATGCCGAAGTGGATCGGGTCGATGCCGAACTTGAGGATCACCGGCAGCAGGATCGGCGTGCAGATGAGGATCATCGGCGCCATGTCCATGAAGGTGCCGAGCGCGATCAGCAGGATGTTGATCATCATCAGCAACTCGTACTTGTTGCTGGCGATCGTGACGAAGAAATGGGTCGCCTTGGCCGGCACCTGCATCAGCGCCATCATGTAGCCGAAGGCGGCCGAGAAGCCGATCAGCATCATCACCATCGCCACCATCTTGGTCACGCGATGCAGCAGCATCGGCAACTCGGCCCAGCGGTAGTCGCGGTAGACGAACATCGTCACGCAGAAGGCGTACAGGCAGGCCACCGCAGCCGACTCGGTCGGCGTGAAGACGCCGCTCAGGATGCCGCCGAGGATGATGATGACGGTCACCAGGCCCCAGAGCGCGTCGATGGCGATCTTGCCGGCCTGGCGCAGCGTCACCGGCTCGCCTTTCGGATAGCCGCGCCGGTAGGAAAGGATCAGGCACAGGCCGATCACGCAGGCGCCGAACAGGATGCCGGGCAGGACGCCGGCGAGGAACAGCTGCGCCACCGAGATCGTGCCGCCGGCCGCCAGCGAATAGAGCACGGCGTTGTGCGACGGCGGGATCAACACCGCCTGCACCGAGCCGCAGATGGTGACGTTGGTCGCGAACACCTTCGGGTAGCCCTGCCTGACCATCTGCGGAATCAGCACCGAGCCGATCGACGCGGTGTCGGCGACCGACGAGCCCGAGACGCCGCTGAAGAAGGTCGAGGCGATGACGTTGACGACGGCCAGGCCGCCGCGGATGGCGCCGACGAAGATGCGCGCCAGATTGACCAGGCGCACCGCCATGCCGCCCTCGGCCATGATCGCGCCGGCCAGCACGAAGAACGGAATCGCCAGCAACGAGAAGCTGTTGACGCCGCTCGAGATCTGAATCATCACCGCTTCGAGCGGCACGTCGATCCAGAGCGAGCCGAGCAGGGCGGCCAGGCCGAGCGCATAGGCGACCGGCATGCCGACCATGCACAGCACGACGAAGGAGCCGAGCAGGATCAGGACCTCGATCATGCTGCGACCCGCCCGGCCGCCCGAAGGGCCGCGAGCGGTCCCTCGAGGGACAGCGAACGGCGTGAGCCCGGCCGCGACATGTCAGTCGGCCAGGGGCTGGTCGCGGTGCATGATCGAGCTCGCCGGCGGCATGCCGAGCCAGAGCCGCTCGATGATGAAGAGCAGCGTGAACAGGCCACCGAGCGGAATCGGCAGGTAGGTGACGCCGACCGAGAGGCCCGGAAACTCGCCGATGGTCTGACCCCATGTCACGCGGACGAGCTGCGTGCCGTCGATCAGCATGAACAGCGCCGTCGCGGTCATCGCCAGATCGGCAAGCTTGAGCAGTGCGGCGCGAGCGTGCGGGCCGATTGCGTCGGTGAGCATCTGCACGCAGATGTGGACGTTGGCGCGGTATGCAGCAGCGCCGCCGACGAACGAGAACAGCACCATTGCCAGCACCGAGAATGGCTCCGGCCAGCTCGACGCCGAGTTCATTGCATAGCGCATGAACACGCCATACGGAATGACGAGCGTGATCGCCACCAGCGCCGTTGCCGACACGACGATGCAGCCCAGATAAAGCCGCTCCATCGCCGCCGCATACAGCGCTCTGCTCCCTCTCCCGCCCGCGGGAGAGGGCCGGGGTGAGGGTTTCTGCACCCCCACCTACTTCGTCTCGTCGATGCGCTTCAGCAGGGCCGCGTATTTCACGCCGTACTTGTCGCGGACCGGCTGCGTCGCCTTGTAGAAGGCGGCCTTGTCGGCGACGACGAAAGTGACGCCCTTGGCCTTGAGATCGG
>JALYXU010000246.1 GCA_030946925.1 Pseudomonadota bacterium | reverse complement strand
GCGCCGGCTCGCCGCCTTGCTGCAGATGCCGCTCGAGCCGGCCGCCGAGCGCTGGCACGCGCGGCAGAAGCTGCAGCTCGGCGTTGCCGACCTGCCGGCCTGCGACGAGCCGCCGCGGGTGGCACTGGCGCTCGGAGGTGTCCGCATCGAGCGCACCTATCGGCACTGGCCGGACGTGGCGCAGGCGCTCTGCGGCGCAGGCCACACTCGCTTCGCCCTGGTCGGCAGCGACAACGGCGCGGCGATGGCCGCCGCCGTGAAAGCTGCGATTGGCAGCGCCGACGTGCTCGACCTCGTCGCCACGACCGACCTGCACGGCAGCCAGCAGGCGATGGCGCGATGCGCGCTCGTCGTCTGCGCCGATGGCGGTCTGCTGCACCTCGCCTGCACGACGTCGCGGTCGATCCTGGCCCTGTTCGACTCGAGCATCGATCCGGCCTGGCGCCTGCCGATCGACGCAACCGTCACCGCGCTTCGTGCCGACGTGCGCGACGTCAGCGCCATCGCCCCGGCCACCGTCGCCGCAGCGGCAATGGCGATGCTCGGCCGGCCCCACGCCGGCGGCGGCAACTCACAGCAGGACGATGTCGTACTGCTCCGGTGAGGCGAACGGTTCGGCCTGAAGCGAGACCGGCTTGCCGATGAAGTCGGACAAGCCGGCCAGATGCTGACTCTCTTCGTCGAGCAGCATTTCGACCACCGAGGCGCAAGCGATGACGCGGAACTCGCGCGGGTTGAATTGCCGCGCTTCGCGCAGGATCTCGCGCAGGATGTCGTGACAGACGCTGCGTGCGGTCTTCGTCTCGCCGCGGCCTTTGCAGGTCGGGCACGGTTCGCACAGCATGTGGGACAGCGATTCGCGGGTGCGCTTCCTCGTCATCTCGACGAGCCCGAGCTGCGTGAAGCCGCTGACGGTCACGCGGGTGCGGTCGCGGCCGAGCTGCTTCTTCAGCTCCGCCAGCACCGCGGCGCGGTGCTCCTCGGGGCCCATGTCGATGAAGTCGATGATGATGATGCCGCCGAGATTGCGCAGCCGCAGCTGCCTGGCGATCGCCTGTCCGGCTTCGAGGTTGGTCTTGAAGATCGTGTCGTCGAAGTTGCGGCCGCCGACGAAGCCGCCGGTGTTGATGTCGACGGTGGTCAGCGCTTCGGTCTGGTCGATGATCAGGTAGCCGCCGGACTTGAGATCGACCCGCCGCATCAGGGCCTTCGCGATCTCCTCGTCGATGTTGAACAGGTCGAAGATCGGCCGCTCGCCGGCATAGTGCTGCAGCTTGCCGACGGCGCCGGGGGTGAACTCGCGGCCGAACTTCGAGAGTGCCTCGAACTGCATCCGGGAATCGATCCGGATCGTCTGGGTGCGGTCGTCGACCAGATCGCGCAGGACCCGTTCGCCGAGGCTCAGGTCCTGGTGCAGCAGCGTTCCGGGCGGCGACTTCAAGGCGCGCTCGTGGACCCGGGTCCAGGTCTTGCGCAGGTAGCGGATGTCGTCGCCGAGCTCGACGTCGCTGGCCTCGGCGGCGTTGGTGCGCAGGATGAAGCCGCCGCCTGTCTCGTCGCCACTCCCTTCGGCTGGCTGCGACAGCGCCGTCATCCGGGTCCGCAGCTGCTCGCGCAATTCTTGCGAACCGATCTTCTGCGAGATGCCGATATGCGTGTCCTGCGGCAGGAAGACCAGCAGCCGTCCGGCGATCGAGATCTGGGTCGACAGGCGCGCACCTTTGCTGCCGATCGGATCCTTGATGACCTGGACCGTCAGCGTCTGGCCCTCGAAGATCAGCCGCTCGATCGGCGGCGGCGGCACCGTGCCGGGCCCATGGTCGTTGCGCGGCGTGCCGTTGCCGACCAGCACATCGGCGATGTGCAGGAAGGCGGCGCGCTCGAGGCCGATGTCGACGAACGCCGACTGCATGCCGGGGAGCACCCGCACGACCTTGCCGGTATAGATGTTGCCGACCCGGCCGCGCTCCAGCTCGCGCTCGAAGTGCAGCTCCTGCACCGCACCGTTCTCGACGATGGCGACGCGCGTTTCCTGCGGAGCCCAGTTGATCAGGATGTCTTGCATCGTGGGCGTGGGCCGCTCCACGACGATCAGGGCGCGACGTTGACGCCGGCTCGCTTCAGCAGCGTCGCCGTCTCGTGCAGCGGCAGGCCCATGATAGCGGTGTAGCTGCCCTCGATTCGGGCGATCCAGCTCGCCGCCGCACTCTGGATCGCATAGGCGCCGGCCTTGCCGAACGGCTCGCCGCTGGCGACGTAGCGATCGATTTCGGCAGCGCCGATCGGTGCGAAGCGGACCCGGGAGACGCTCAGCAGCAGCTGGTCGCGCCGCGATGCCGTCGCCACCGCGACAGCGCTCAGGACCCGATGCGTGCGGCCCGCCAGGAGGCCGAGCGTCCGCGCCGCGTCGGCGCCATCGACGGGCTTGCCGAGGATGCGCGGGCCGAGCGCGACCGTCGTGTCGGCGCAAAGGATCGGCGCCGGTTCGAGCCCGCGCGCGACGAGGCGGCGCTTGGCGGCGGCCAGCTTCGCCAACGTCACCCGCTCGACGTAGGCCGCCGGCAACTCACCTGGCCGTGCCGCTTCGAGCGCTTCGGCGTCTTCGCTCGCGTCGGCGAGCAGCAGACGCTGGCGAACGCCGATCTGCGCCAGCAGCTCGGCCCGCCGCGGGCTTTGCGAGGCGAGGTAGATGAACTCGAACGCCATGGTCAAGGTGAAGTGAGCGTGGGGGCAGCGGCCGGCCGCCGGACCGCCCCAAGGCCGGCCACACCCCCTCGGGGGGCAGTGAACGAAGTGAGCGTGGGGGCATCATGTCATTCGCGGTGGTACGGGTGGTTCACGGTGACCGACCAGGCCCGATACAGCGCCTCGGCCAGCAACACCCGCACGAAGGCGTGCGGCAGCGTCAGGTCGGACAGGCGCAGGCTTTCCTCGCAGCGCGCCTTCAGCGCCGGATCGAGCCCGTCGGGACCACCGATGACGAAGGCGACATCGCGGCCATCGCCCTGCCAGTGCGCCAGCCGCTCGGCCAGCTGCCGGGTGGTGGCCCGCTCGCCATGCTCGTCGAGGCCCACGAGTCGTGCGCCGCGCGGCAGCGCCGCGTCGATTCGCCTGGCCTCGGCGGCCATCAGCTGGGCGGCGCTGCGCGAGTCTCGGGCCTCGGCCTTGATCGCCTTCAGCTCGAGACGCAACTCCGGCGGGAAGCGTTTCGCGTACTCCTCGAAGGCAGCATCAGCCCACGCCGGCAGCCGCGTCCCGACACTGACCAGGACCAGCTTCATCGAGCGGTCGTCGAGATGCCGAGGGCCGTGCCCGCCTCAGCGCTTGGGTGCCGCGCGCTTGACTGCCGCTCGCTTTGCGACCGACCGCTTCGCCACCGGCCGGGCCCCCTTCGACGAGCCGAGCCCCTTCGCTTCGCTGCTGCCTTTCTTGACGCCGGCGCTGCGAACCACGCCTCTGGCTTCGCGGACGCGAAGGATGCCGATTCGCTTGGCCGGTGCCTGCCGTTTCGACGGTGCGTCGTTGCCGGCCCCCGCCAACTTCCTGACCGGCGTCGCCGGCCTCGACGGTGCGGCCTTTCTGGCTGCGCTCGCCTGCTTGGTGGCCGCCGGTTGCCGCGCCGCTGGACGGCTGCCACCGGCGTCCCGCGCGGCCGCGGCGTCACGGGCCCGCGGCGCCGCCTTGACCAGCCGCAGCGTCGCCGAATCGATCTTCATCTTGACCGGCTTTTCACCCCAGAGCTCCTCGAGGTGGTAGTACTCGCGGATCGCCGGCTGCATCACGTGCACGACCGCGGCGCCGCAGTCGACGATGATCCATTCGCCATTGGCTTCGCCTTCCGTGCGAGGCGGCGGCGCACCCGCCGCCTTGACGGCGTCGCGGACACTCGCTGCGAGCGACTTCGTCTGCCGGTTGCTCGTTCCCGAGGCAACGATCACACGCTCGAAGAGCGCAGACAGATGCTCGGTGTTGAAGACCACGATGTTCTGGGCCTTGACGTCCTCCAGACCATCGACGATGACGCGCTGCAGCTTGCGAATGTCCATTCAGCTCCTGGTGTGATCGGCCCCTCGGCGGGCGTTGCGCTCGCTCCCGTTATCGGTAGAGCCGGTGCTGCTCAATATAACTTGCGACCGCATCGGGCACGAGCCCGGCAATCGACTCGCCCGCGCCGACCCGGCGGCGGACCTCCGTCGACGAGATGTCCATCATCGGCAGCTGCACCGCCTGCTGTGCGCTCAAGGCCACTTGCGGATCGACGCTGAGGAGCGCGCCGGGGCGGTTGGCGATCGCCAGGCTCACCAGACCGAGCAGCTCGCGCCAGTCGCGCCAGGTGTGCAGGCTCGCGTATTGGTCCTGGCCGAGGATCAGGACGCGTTCGTCGGCCGGCTCGGCAGCGGCCAGCTCGCGGATGGTGTCGAGCGTGTAGCTGATGCCGCGCCGGCGCAGCTCGATGCGGTCGAGCACGAAACGGGGCTCGCCGTCGATCGCCAGGCGGACCATCGCTTCGCGGTCGGCAGGGTCGGCGAGCTGCCGTGATTTCTGCCAGGGCTGGCCGACCGGAATCCAGCGCAGCTCGTCGAGCTGGAGCTGCCCGAGCGCGGTTTGCGCGAGCGCGAGATGGGCGTTGTGGACCGGATCGAAACTGCCGCCGAAGAGGCCCACCCGCTTCATGTCGCGGCCTCGTCGGCCCAGTCGCGCGGGCGCAGGAAATCCCGGTACAGGAGCGCTTCGGGCGTGCCCGGCTCGGGCTGCCAGTCGTAGCGCCAGGTCGCGGCCGGCGGCATCGACATCAGGATGCTCTCGGTGCGGCCGCCCGACTGCAGACCGAACAACGTGCCGCGGTCGAACACCAGGTTGAACTCGACGTAGCGGCCGCGCCGGTAGGCCTGAAAGTCGCGCTCGCGCTCGGCGAAGGGGGTGTCGCGGCGCCGCTGCAGGATCGGCAGGTACGCCGGCAGGAAGGCGTCGCCGACGGCGCGCATCAATGCGAAGCCGGCGTCGAAGCTGCCGCCGACATCGTCGAAGAAGACGCCGCCGATGCCTCGCGGCTCGTTCCTGTGCTTCAGAAAAAAGTACGCGTCGCACCAGCGCTTGTAGCGCGGGTAGACATCGGCGCCGAACGACGCGAGGGCGTCCCGGTTGATGGCGTGGAAGTGACGGGCATCGTCCTCGAAGCCGTAGTACGGCGTCAGATCCATGCCGCCGCCGAACCAGACCGCCGGCACCCCGCCCGCCGGCGTCGCGCTCAGCATGCGGACGTTCATGTGCACGGTCGGCACGTAGGGATTGCGCGGATGGAAGACGAGCGAGACACCCATCGCCTCGAATGGCGCGCCGGCAAGCTCGCTTCGGTGCTGCGTCGCCGCCGCCGGCAACGCCTGGCCCTTGACGTGCGAAAAACTGCAGCCGGCGCGTTCGAGCAGGCGGCCGCCTTCGACGAGACGCGAGAGACCTTCGCCTTCGAGCTTGCCGCCCGGCTCGCGCTGCCAGCGGTCGCTCAGGAACGAGTCGCCGGTCTCGGCCTCGAGCGCCGTGACGATGCGCGACTGCAGCCCGAGCAGATAGTCGCGGACCTGGGCCCCGCTCATCGCTTCAAGGCCCGCTGACCGATGTCGCGCCGGTACTGGGCGCCGGCGAACGAGATGCCGCGGACGATCTCGTAGGCGCGCTGCTGCGCAAGCCGTGTCGAGTCGCCGAGGGCGGTGACGCAAAGTACGCGGCCGCCCGCCGTCACCGGCATGCCCTCCCCGGCCGCCGTTCCGCCGTGGAACACCTTGACGTCCTCGCTGTCGGCAGGCAGGCCGGCAATCGGGTCGCCGTGCTGCGGATCGCCGGGGTACCCGCTCGCCGCCATGACCACGCCCAGGGCGACGCGCCGGTCCCATTGCAGTGGGAAGTCGGCGAGCGGCTCGACCGGGTCGGGCGCCGTCGCGTGCATGAGCAACTCGAACAGGTCGCTCTTCAGGCGCATCAGGATCGGCTGCGTCTCCGGGTCGCCGAGCCGGCAGTTGAATTCGACCGTCTTCGGCGCGCCATGCGCGTCGATCATGAGGCCGACGTAGAGAAAGCCGCTGAAGGGAACGCCGTCGGCCGCCATGCCCTCGACGGTCGGCACGACGATCTCGTGCATGACGCGGGCATGGACGTTCGGCGTCACGACCGGCGCCGGCGAATAGGCGCCCATGCCGCCGGTGTTGGGGCCGGTGTCGCCGTCGCCGATGCGCTTGTGGTCCTGGCTGGTCGCCAGCGACAGGACGCTGTAGCCGTCGCACACGACCATGAAGCTGGCCTCTTCGCCGGCCAGGAATTCCTCGATGACGACGCGGTTGCCGCGGGCCGCCTTCTCGGCGCCCAGCATCGCATCGATCGCCGCATGCGCTTCGTCGCGGGTCGCAGCCACGACCACGCCCTTGCCGGCGGCGAGCCCGTCGGCCTTGACGACGATCGGCAGAGGCGCAGCGTCGACGTGGCCATGCGCCGACGCGGCGTCATCGAAGACCGCGTAGCCGGCGGTCGGGATCGCGTGCCGCTGCATGAAGGCCTTGGCGAACGCCTTCGAGCTCTCGAGCCTGGCCGCGGCCCTGGTCGGGCCGAAGATGCGCAAGCCCTTGGCGCGGAAGATGTCGACCGCGCCGGCGGCGAGCGCTGCCTCCGGCCCGACGACGGTCAACGCGATCTTTTCCGCAAGCGCGAAATCGGCAAGCTTGCCGAGGTCGTTGAGGCCGAGGTTTCGAACCTTCGGCTCTGCCCCCGTGCCGGCGTTGCCGGGCGCCACATACACCGTCTCAACCCGCGGCGAGGCCGCCAGCTTCCAGGCCAGCGCATGCTCGCGGCCGCCGCCGCCGATGACCAGGACCTTCATCTCGCGGCGGCGCCTGGCCCCGTCATGCCAGCGCGGCGTTGTGATGGAGCGCCTGGACGTCGTCGAGGTCTTCGATGACGTCGAGCAGTTTCTGCATCCGCTCGGCCTCGTCGCCCTCGAGGGGAATCGTGTTCTCGGGCCGCATCGTCACTTCGGCGTGATCGGGCTTGAGCCCCGCCGCCCGCAAGGCGTTCTGCACCGCCTCGAACTCGAACGGCGCCGAGAGCACTTCGAGGGTGCCGTCGGCGTCGCTGACGACATCGTCGGCGCCGGCCTCGAGCGCGACCTCCATGACCTTGTCCTCGCTCGTGCCGGGAGCGAAGATGAACTGGCCGCAGTGCTTGAACTGGAACGCGACCGAGCCTTCGGCGCCGAGGTTGCCGCCGTGCTTGCTGAAGGCATGGCGCACCTCCGCGACGGTGCGCACGCGGTTGTCGGTCATGCAGTCGACGATGATCGCCGCGCCGCCGATGCCGTAACCTTCGTAGCGGATCTCCTCGTAGTGGATGCCTTCGAGGTTGCCGGTGGCCTTGTCGATGTTCTTCTTGATCGTGTCAGCCGGCATGTTGGAGCCCTTGGCCTTCTCGACAGCCAGGCGCAGGCGCGGATTCATCGCCAGGTCGCCGCCGCCATGCCGGGCGGCAACGACGATCTCGCGGATCAGGCGGGTCCAGACCTTGCCGCGCTTTTCGTCCTGCCGGCCTTTCCGGTGCTGGATGTTGGCCCACTTGGAATGACCGGCCATGAGGCTCCCCGTTGGGCGTTGTCCATGGACGAGCTGGCCTCGACGTTCCACGAACTGACCGCGATCTTAACGAGCCCCATCAAGCGGGCACACGATCTGGCGTCAAGCGCCAGGTGACAGGCGGGCGGCGAGGTCTGCATCGGCCGAGGCGATACCGAGCGGGCAAAGCCGCGGCCGGGCAGCGGGCTCCGCTTCGACTGCGGCGGTCGGCCCTGTGGGCCGACTTCCCTCCGGTGCTCGGGTCTCGGGGGCGAGCGAATAACTCGCCCTTCTCGCGGCTGCGCCGCGAACGGGGACTCAAACACCTTCGCTCGACCGTGCCTTCGGGTTGCGCATCGCCCCAAGGCGAGGCGCCGAGCGCAGCCTGTTTGAGCACCGAGCATAGGCACGCGCTGCAAGCGCGCGACGGCCATGCAGCAGGCTGAGTTCTGCGCGAGCCCGCAGGCTCCGAGCACCGCAGGGCAGTCGGCGCGCCAGCGACGACCGCCGCAGCGAAGCGCAGCCAGCCATGCGACCACGGCTTTGCGCGCCCTACCTTCGCACGCTCGACCATCGCACGGGCGACCATCGCGTTCGACTTCCCACGCACGACCCTGCGCGCCCAGCCAGCCCGCACTCGCTAACTCAGATCCCGCCGTACCACTCGTAGCCCTGGTCCTCCCAATAGCCGCCCTTGCCACCGCGGATCTTGGCGAAGCTGTCGACCAGCTCGATCCCGCGCACGTACTTGGCCTGCTTGTAGCCGAGCTGTCGCTCGACGCGGCAGCGAATCGGCGCGCCGTTGATGACCGGAAGCGGGTGATCGTTCAGGTCGTAGGCAAGGATGGTCTGGGCATGATGGGCCTCGTCGAGATCGATGCTTTCGTAGTAGCGCGAGTCGCGACCATCGAGCGTCGGACCGTCCATCGAATCGAAGCAGCGGAAGACGACGAACCTGGCCTGCGCCAGCGGCTTGGCCTGATCGAGGATGTGGCTGAGCTGCACGCCCTTCCACTTGCCGATGCAGCTCCAGCCCTCGACGCAGTCGTGGCGCGTGATCTGGGTTCGCGACGGCATCGCTCGCAGCTCGTCGAGCCCGAGCTCCAGTGGCTTCTCGACCAGTCCCGTCACCATCAGCTTGTAGCCGGCGAAGTTGGCTTGGTGCAAGGCCTGGTAGTCGGCGTCCATCGGGTTGAGCGTGCCGTTGCCGCGAAAGGTCGCCGGGACGTCTGCCTGGCTGAACTCCTGGGCCATCGCCGCCCTCGGCGCCACGACCTTCGCGGCGGCGTGGCTCAGGTTCTGCGCGCTCTTCAAGGTCTCGACGAAGGCGTCGTTGTTCGACAGCTTGTCGCAGCCCGCCAGCACCGCAGAGCCGGCGGCCGCGATCGCACCGCCGAAAAAGCGCCGGCGGCTGCGCTGGGCGGCGCGCATCAGCGTGTAGGTCCTGGTCATGGCTGCACCTCTTTCTTGGCGTGATCGGCCGGCAGCACGTACCAGCCGGTCAGCATCGAGCGGATCTCGTTCCAGACGCCGGCGACGATCACCTCGAAGACGTGGATCAGAACGAACAGCAGCAGGCCCATCGCGGCAAGGAAGTGCAGCGAGCGGGCGGACTGGCGGCCGCCGAGCAGCTCGACCCAGCCGGTGAAGACCGAGTCGATGCGCGGCGACATCGCCATGCCGGCGAGCACCACCAGCGGCAGCAGTCCGAAGATGACGATCAGATAAGTCAGGCTCTGCAGGACGTTGTAGCGGCGAGCGGCGTCGCCGGTCGGATGCTTGAACTTGATGTGG
Source organism: Pseudomonadota bacterium (assembly GCA_030946925.1). Taxonomy (GTDB): domain Bacteria; phylum Pseudomonadota; class Gammaproteobacteria; order Burkholderiales; family Burkholderiaceae_C; genus Schlegelella_A. The sequence goes on along the minus strand of JALYXU010000246.1, from coordinate 8,548 downwards.
TCGACGATCGAGCGACCGATGTTTTTCAGCTCCACACTCGTCGGCACCAGATCGCGGCTGAGGTGCCGGCTGACGATGATGTAGAGCACGTAGGCGACGCCATTGACGACGAACAGCCAGGCGAAGAACAGGTGCCAGTGCCGCGCCATCGCCAGCCACTGCGGGCCCGGAATCGTCGCCCAGCTCGGAAAGCCGCGCGCAGTCGCCTGGCCATCGACCTGCGAGACGCCGAGCACGCCGGTGGTCGTGAATTCAAGCCTGCCGAGCTGGGTCCGGCCGGCGGGACCGGCGGCGGTGTCGACGGCACGCAGCGACAGCCATGGCCTGCTCGTCGAGTCCTGGCCCCAATACAGCTCGGGATGGGCGTTGAAGATGTTGAGGCCGCTCATTAGCAGCACCGTCAGGCAGAGGACGTTGATCCAGTGCATGACGCGCACCGGCAGCCGATGCCGATAGAACCGCGTCGCCGTCGGGGTCGTTGCGGGCATCGCTGAGACCGGTACTGAGGGCATCGTTGCTTCGGTGTCCATGGGCTCCCTTGTGCCACGCACAGCGCGGTGGCAGACGTGCGCAGAGGCGCAATGATGCGACATGCGCACGGCCAATCGTGCGGATTCGCGATCGCTCGCGTGCCGATTCGTCAGCGTCCACGGTACTTCCTTACATGAATGCACGGGCAGCGCGGGACATTTGCATGCGACCCGTCGCGGTCACCGCCCCGGCTGACTACGGCACGGCGATCGTCCGCATCGCCGGGCGACCGAGCACGCGCGCCTCGGCTCGGACATCGGCAATGACCCGGTTCGCGGCATAGCCATCGACCGATTCGGGCTCGAGCGCGGCGATCGCCAGGTTGGCCAGCGGCTGGGCCAGCGAGACGAAGTAGCCGCCTGCGGGCATGTCGAGCAGCACCGGCTGGGTCTGCACGCGCAACCGCGGCTGTCCGGCGGGCCCCGGGGCGCTGGCGTCGAAGGCGATCGGCCGATACGTCTCGCCGCGCACCTCGCCGGGCTCGTCGATCTGTTGCACCTCCACACCGAGCTGGCGCAGCCGCCGGACCGCGTCGCTCTCGCTCGCCGCAAGCCAGTAACCGCACGGCCGCGGCCGGCTCTTCAGGACGCGCAGCTCGAGCGCCGATTCCCAGGCCACCGTGACACGGCGGATCGCGCCGGTGTTGGCGTCGATCATGGCGAGGGCGTGCTCGCTCGATGTCGGCGCGGCGTCGAGGACGGCCTCGCCGCGGCAGGCTTGCGCGGCGACGTCGCGCTCGACGAACTGGCGCAGCTTGAGCAGATCGCCGGCGTGTGCCGCGGCATTGCCGAGGACGCTGCCGACGGCGACGACGCCGGTCTGGACCCGCCGCTTCAGATCGGTCCGGCCGATGCCACGGCCTCGTGTCTCGACCAGCAGGCTGACGACGTTCTTCAATCCTTGGGCGTTGCGGCCGACGGCGGGGCCGACGCCGCCCATCGTCAGCTTCCGATCGGCCAGGTCCTCGGAGACCGTGTAGTACCACTCGGCAGCGAGCCGACTCGCGGAGAGGCTGGCCAGCAGCGGCACGCGGAACCATTCCTCGGCCGCCTTGGTGACGAATGCCGGCTCGTTGGCGACGGTCGCGTACTGCAGCAGCGCGTCGAAGCGTTGCACGGCGCCGAAGCGGGCCGCGAAACCGGCGTCGACCGCGTATTCATGCAGGTCGAGAACGACCAGCGGCGCGACATCGCGAACAAGCTGCGCCACTGCGGCAGCCTCCGGCGTATGCAGCAGAAGATGATCGCGATTGACGTCGGTGCCGTCGACGGCGTCGCGCTGGCCGAGCGCGGCGCCGTCGGGATTGACCCGCGGCAGGATGTAGATGTCGATCTGTTCCAGCAGGCGGTCGAAGCGGCCCGCGGCGATGTCCTGGGCGATGACGATCAGCGTCTCGGTTCCGGCAGGCTCGTCGCCATGCTGGCCGGCGAGCAGCAGCACCGACGGTCGCCGAGCCGGCGCTTCGGCGGCGAGCGACGCGATCGTCGTCGTCTGGGCCGCGGCCGAGGACTGGGGTGGGGGAGCCGAGGTGGCGACCGGCGAGGCGATGGCCGCCGACGCCCGCGTGAACGCAAGAGCTTCGATCGGCACTCCGCTCTGCGAACTGCCGAGCGGCAACAGCGCGATCTCGACGTCCTGCTGGCCTGCGGCGCCGCTGCGTCGCAGACCCCTCAGGATCGCGTGCAGCTCGTCGTTGGTGGTGTAGGCGGTCCGGCCGGCGGCGAACGCAGGGGTCGCGAAATCAAGCGGAGGCTCGGGAAAATTCGCGGCGATCTGCGGCGGCACCGGTGGCCCGGCAAGGACCGGAGGCGTCACCAGCAGCGGCCTGGCGGCGGCCGGTGACGGCAAGCTGGCGAAAGGCGGCGTCGTTTGCGACGTCGAGGCAGGCGCCTGATTGGCAGTCGGACGCGACGGCGGAGACGGGGTGCTGGCCGATGACGCTCCGCCCATGCCGCCGATCAGGCGCTGCGGCAGGGCGCAGGCAACGAGAGCGAGCAGTGCCGTGGCGGCAGCGGCCCGCGATGCCCAGCGCGCCGATCGAACGATTGCCCCCATCCCCGCTCCTGCGCACCAGGATGCGGCGCGGCTCGGCCAATATAGCCGGCGCCGCCAGGATCATTTGTACCGTTGTGTGCGCCACGTCACTCGCCGCGTCGCCGCGACGGGTGACGCACGGCGGTCAGTGCCCGCGGTGCTCGCGATGGTCGCCGTCGTGACGGCTGTCGTCGCGATGGTCGTTCCGGCCGTTCTGTCTGTCGTCCCCCGGGTCGTCCCCACGCCAGCCCACCTGGTGGCCGCCGTCGTGGTGCCAGGCCCACGGCGGGGGCGGCAGACGCGGCAGCGGCGGCAGGGGCGGCAGCCAGATGTGCGGACGCGACTGATAGACGACCTCGGGCGCTTCGTAGCGCGGGGCGTAAACCACCTCGGGCTGGCGATAACGCGGCGCATAGACGACTTCCGGCGCCTCATACCGAGCCGGCTCGACGACCAGCCGAGGTTGCGGCGCGTACACCGCCGAGGGGTAGCCGCCGTAGCCGCCGTAGCCGCCATAGCCGCCATAGCCGCCATAGCCGCCATAGCCGGGGCCATTGCCGATGACAGCGGCAACCGGCGGCACCGCGATGCCGACCGACCAGTCGACCCGCGCCGCATGTGCAGCACCGGTACCGAGGAGCGCCGCGCCGGCGGCGATCGCAAGGACGAGGTTTCGATTCATTTCCATCTCCGAATGGCTCACGCAATCCAGCGTGCTTGCATCGATAACGGTGCGCCAACCCCGCGGCGTTGACTCGCACAACATGTCGAAAGGTAAAGGCCCGGGCGGTCGGTCCGGCTCGCACACCTAGAATCACGGCGCCGCCCCGCGCGGTGACTTCGCAGCGCATGAGTTCCGACACCGACCCCGCCCGCGGCAGCAACTTCTTGCGTCACATCGTCGAGCGCGATCTCGCCGACGGCACCTATGCAGCGCGGCGTTTCGCCGGCGACCCGGGCGACGCCGCGCACCACGCGTCTGCGCCGCCCGACCCGGCCCGCATCCGCACCCGCTTTCCGCCCGAGCCGAACGGTTATCTGCACATCGGCCATGCCAAAAGCATCTGCCTCAACTTCGGCCTGGCCGAGGACTACGGCGGTATCTGCCACCTTCGCTTCGACGACACCAACCCCGAACAGGAAGAACAGGAATACGTCGACGCGATCGTCGACGCGGTGCAATGGCTCGGCTTCGACTGGCATGCGCCCGAGCCGGCGCGACCCGGCGAAGCGTCGACCAGCCATCTCTACTTCGCGAGCGACTATTTCGACCTGATGTACGGTGCTGCCGAGGCGCTGGTCGAGGCCGGCAAGGCCTATGTCGACGAGCAGAGCGCCGAGGCGATGCGGGCCAGCCGCGGCGACTACGCGACTCCCGGCACGAACAGCCCGTTCCGCGACCGCGCGCCGGCCGAAAACCTCGCCCGCCTGCGCCAGATGAAAGCCGGCAAGCTCGCCGACGGCGCCGCGGTGCTGCGCGCAAGAATCGACATGGCGAGCCCGAACATCAACTTGCGCGATCCGGCTCTCTACCGGATCAAGCGGGCAACCCACCACCGCACCGGCGATGCGTGGTGCATCTATCCGATGTACACCTTTGCGCATCCGATCGAGGATGCACTCGAGAACATCACGCATTCGATCTGCACGCTCGAGTTCGAGGACCAGCGGCCCTTCTACGACTGGCTGCTCGACACGCTCTGCGGGCTCGGCGTGCTGTCCTTGCCGCGGCCGCATCAGTACGAATTCGCGCGCCTCAATGTCAGCTACCTGATCACCAGCAAACGGAAGCTCCGCCAGCTCGTCGACGAGAAACGCGTCGCCGGCTGGGACGACCCGCGGATGCCGACCCTCGCCGGCCTGCGCCGGCGCGGCTACACGCCGGAGTCGATCCGCATGCTGTGCGAGCGCGCCGGCACCAGCAAGGCCGGCGGCTGGACCGACTACGCCAGCCTCGACATCGCCCTGCGCGACGATCTCGAAGGCAAGGCCGCACGCGCGATGGCGGTGCTCGATCCGGTTCGGCTCGAGTTGGTCAACTGGGCCGAGGTGTTCGGCAGCGACTCTTATCGCGAGCCGTGCCGCGCCGCGATGCATCCGAACAAGCCGGAGCTGGGCGAGCGAAGCTTCATGCTCGGCCCGATGCTCTGGATCGAGCGCGACGACTTCGCCGAGGTGCCGGCGAAGGGCTTCTTCCGCCTCTTTCCCGGCAACCGGGTCCGCCTCAAATACGGCTACATCGTCGAGTGCACGGGCTTCCAGAAAGACGCCTCGGACCGGATCGTCAAGGTCAGCGCGAAGCTCGTCCCCGATACCAGAAGCGGCACACCGGGTGCCGATGCGGTCAAGGTCAAGGGCACGATCACCTGGGTCGGTGCCGACGATGCGATTGCCGCCGAGGTGCGCCTCTACGACCGGTTGTTCAGCGAGCCGCATCCCGATGCCGGCGGCAAGGATTTCATGGCCAGCCTGAACCCCGGCAGCAAGCAGGTCGTGCGCGGCTTCGTCGAGCCGTCGCTTGCCGGCGTCGGCGCCGAGACGCGGGTCCAGTTCGAGCGCCACGGCTATTTCGTCACCGACCGGTACGACCACACTCCCCTGCAGCCGGTGTTCAACCGGATCGCCTCGCTCAGGGACACTTGGGCACGAACGCCTTGACCGAGAACCTAGAGATCGACATGACATCCATGACCCGTTCCTTGCGCCGTCCCTCTGCGGTCGCGCTCTTCGTCTGTTTGAGCGCCGTGGCGATGGCGCAGACCGCGGTGGTGGTGCCGGCGGCGTCGGCCGGGAGCGCCGCCAGACCGGCGAGCGCTGTGACGACAGCGAGCGGACTGGTCTTCCGCTCGCTTCGCGAAGGCAAGGGCCCGAGCCCGTTGCCCACCGACACGGTCAAGGTCAACTACCGCGGCACCTTTCCGGATGGCCGCGAATTCGACAGCTCGTATTCGCGCAACGAACCGACCAGCTTCCCGCTCAACCGCGTCATCAAATGCTGGACCGAAGGCGTGCAGCTGATGAAGGCCGGTGCCAAGGCGCAGCTCGTCTGCCCGCCGCAGATCGCCTATGGAGAACGCGGCGCCGGCGCCTCGATCCCGCCCAACGCGACCCTGCACTTCGAGATCGAGCTGCTCGAGATCAAGCCGCATTGAGCCTCATTCCCGCGCGCGCAGCGAACCCCTACCGATAGACCCGCTCGCGACGTCGCGCACGCCATTTGCCCGTGCGCCTGACACACCGATTCGATGACGGTGAGGCCGGGCCCATGCGCCGTCGGCATCGAGCATCGAAGCCACGAAGACACCGGAGACATCTCGCATGCAAGCTTCTATCGTCCTGTCGCTGGTCGCCGCTGCTGCCCTCGTCGGGTGCGGCGACAGCGCGACCCTGCCCCTCGCGGCAGGCACCGGCCCGCGGCCACAACTGCCCGAGCCGCACAAGACGCTGCTGCCGACGGTGAACATCGCGCCGGCGATCGGCTGGAGCAACGGCGCGATGCCGACCGGCGCAGCGGGCACTGCCGTCGCCGCCTATGCGTCGGGGCTCGACCATCCGCGCTGGATCTACGTGTTGCCGAATGGCGATGTGCTGGTCGCCGAGACCAACGCCCCGCCGAAGCCGGAAGACGGCAAGGGCATCAAGGGCTTCGTGATGCGCATGGTCATGAAGAAGGCCGGTGCCGGGACGCCGAGCGCGAACCGGATCGTCTTGCTGCGCGGGTTGCGGGCCGACGGCAGCGCGGCATTGAAGACGGTCTTCGCCGAGGGCCTCAATTCACCGTTCGGCATGGCCCTGGTCGGTCACGATTTCTACGTCGCCGACTCCGATGCGGTGCTGCACTTCGCCTATGCCGACGGCCAGACCAAGCTGGATGGGGCGGGCGAGAAGGTCGTCGACCTGCCAGCCGGCCCGATCAACCACCACTGGACCAAGAACCTGATCGCCAGCCCGGACGGCAGCAAGCTCTATGCGACGGTCGGCTCGAACAGCAACGTCGGCGAGAACGGCCTGGCCGCCGAGGAAGGCCGTGCCGCGATCTGGGAGATCGATCGCGCCAGCGGCGCGCACCGCATCTTCGCTTCGGGCCTGCGCAATCCGAACGGCATGGCCTGGGGCCCCGACCGGACCTTGTGGACCGTCGCCAACGAGCGCGACGAGATCGGCAGCGACCTGGTGCCGGACTACCTCACCTCGGTGCGCGACGGCGGCTTCTACGGCTGGCCGTTCAGCTACTACGGCCAGCACGTCGACGTGCGGGTCAAGCCGCAGAACCCCGAGCTGGTCGCCAAGGCGATCGCGCCCGACTACGCGCTCGGGCCGCACACCGCCTCGCTCGGCCTGGCCTCGGCGACCGGGACCAGCCTGCCCGGCACCTTCGCCAGCGGCATGTTCATCGGCCAGCACGGCTCCTGGAACAGGAAGCCGCACAGCGGCTACAAGGTGGTGTTCGTTCCGTTCGCCGGCGGCCGCCCGCAGGGCGAGCCGATCGACGTGCTGAGCGGCTTCCTCAGTGCCGACGGCAAGGCGTTCGGCAGGCCCGTGGGAGTGGCCCTCGACAAGACCGGCGCCCTGCTCGTGGCCGACGATGTCGGCAACACCATCTGGCGGGTGACGGCCGCGCAGCCGGCGCTGGCCTCGCGCTGAGCGGGCCCGCGCCGATCAGGGCTTGGCCTTGGTCTGGCTCCAGTCCTTCAGGGCAGCCAGCGTCTTCTCGACGTGGCGACTCGGGTTCAGGCTCTGGTAGTTGTAGATGACCTTGCCATTCGGAGCGATCACGTAGGACAGGCGATTCGCGTAGTCAGGGCGCAGCATCATCACCGCGTCGTACGACTTCATGATGCTCTGCGAGTTGTCGGAAGCGACCGGAAAGCGGCCCTGGCAGGCTTGCACGGAGAACTTGCCGAGCGTATCGATGTCGTCGCTCGAGACACCGATCACGGTCGCGCCGAGCGCTTCGAACTTGGTGATCGATTCGGCGAACTCATGGGCTTCGATCGAACAGCCCACCGAGAACGCGGCCGGAAAGAAATAGAGCACAACCGGCCCTTTCGCAAGCGAATCGGCCAGCGAGAACTTGAACACCTTGCCGGCAAGCGCCGCCTGCGCTGTAAAGTTCGGCGCTGCATCTCCGACATCCAAGGCTGCGTATGACGACGATGTGGCCGCCAGCAGCAACATCATCGTCAACGCTGGGATTTTCTTCATGGCGGGCTCCGGTCTGATGCGCTCTTCATCTTACGAGAATCGGCAACGCAAACCCGGCGCCCGCAGGCGGGGGCGCGCCATCGTCGCCGTCGCTTCCATCCTGCTCGCGCTGTCCGGTTGCGGCACGCTGCCGAGCAATGTCGGCAAGTCGGACACGCTCAGCCTGCCGCTCGATCCCGCCAGCAACCTCGTCAAGATCGCCCGGGCGTCGTCGCCGGGGCCCGACCAGAGCGGTGTGCGGCTGATGCCGCTCGGTGCCTTTTCGCTCGACACCCGCTTGCAGCTGGCCCAGCGCGCGTCGAGTTCGCTCGATGTCCAGTATTACCAGTTCGAGAACGACAGCACCGGCCGGCTGCTGATGTCGGCACTGCGCGACGCTGCCGTGCGCGGCGTTCGGGTGCGCTTGCTGGTCGACGACCTCTATACCGCGCACACCGATTCGCTGCTGCGCGGCCTGGCTGCCTTTCCCAACTTCGAAGTGCGCTTGTTCAACCCGTTCTGCTGCGCCCGCTCGAGCAACGCCGGCGGCCGGTATGCCGCATCGCTCTTCGACTTCGGCCGGCTCAACCACCGCATGCACAACAAGCTCTTCATCGCCGACGGCGTGATGGCGGTGGCCGGCGGACGCAATATCGCAGACGAGTATTTCCTGCGCAGCTCGGAATCGAATTTCGTCGACATGGACGCCTTCGTGATGGGCGCCGTCGTCGCCGACATGTCGGCCATCTTCGACCGCTACTGGAACAGCGAGGTCGTCTATCCGATCGAGGCGGTCGGC
>JALYXU010000242.1 GCA_030946925.1 Pseudomonadota bacterium | reverse complement strand
TCGACGTGGCGCATGATGTTCTCGAGCATGACGATCGCGTCGTCGACGACCAGGCCGACCGCCAGCGTCAGCCCGAGCAGCGAGATGTTGTCGATGGTGTAGCCGAAGGCCCACAGCATCGACACCGCGCCGACCAGCGAGACCGGCAACGACAGGGTCGGGATGACTGTCGCGACGAAGCGGCGCAGGAACAGGAAGATGACGAGCACCACCAGGACGATCGTGCCGAGCATCGTCAGCGAGACGTCGTGCAAGGCGGCGCGGATTGAGACCGAGCGGTCGTTGACGGCGTTGATCCGGACCGATTGCGGCAGCTGCGACTGGAAGCCCGGCATCGCCGCGCGAACCGCATCGACGACCTTCACGGTGTTGGCGTCGGGCTGGCGATAGACGGCCAGCGAGATCGAGATCTCACCGTTGAAGGTGGCCGCCGTCTTCACCGACTCGTAGCTGTCGTCGACGAGCGCGACCTCGCGCAGGCGCACCGGGTTGCCGTTGCGGTTGCTGACGATCAGCGCCGCGAAGTCGGCGGCGTTGCGGAGCTGCCGGTTGGCCTGCAGGGTGAGCGTCTGCGCCGGCCCTTCGAGCGTGCCGACGGGGGTGTTGGCGTTGGCCGCCGTCAGTGCCTTCGTCAGCTCGTCGAGGCTGATGTTCCGGGCCGCCAGGGCATCGGGCTGGACCCGGATCCGCACCGCGAAGCGCTTCTGGCCGAAGATGCTCACCTGGGCGACGCCGTCGAGCGTCGACAGGGTCGGCGAGATCAGGTGCTCGGCGTAGTCATTGAGGTCCGACAGGCTCATCGACGGCGATGTCAGGGCGACGAACAGCACCGGCGCGTCGGCCGGGTTGACCTTGCGATAGGCCGGCGGCACCGTCATCTCGACCGGCAGCGTGCGCGAGGCGCGCAGCAGTGCCGCCTGGACGTCGACCGCCGCGGCGTCGATGTCGCGACCCTGATCGAACTCGAGCGTCACCGAGGTCACGCCGAGCGTGTTGCTCGAGCTGATGAGAGCCAGCCCAGGAATGGTCTGGAACTGCTTTTCGAGCTGCAGCGCCACCGACGTCGCCATCGTCTCGGGGCTGGCGCCGGGCAACTGCGCCGAGACGTTGATGACGGGCGTGTTGTAGCTCGGCAGCGCTGCGACCGGGATCTTGTTGAAGGCGATCAGGCCGGCGACGACGATGGCCGCGTTGAGCAGCACCGTCAGCACCGGCCGGCGGATGAAGAGCTCGGAAAGGTTCATGACCTGCCTGCGGCTTCAGGCCGACGGCCCGCCCCCCGCAGGGCGCACACCGGTTTCGCCGCGCGGCCGAGTCGCCAGCGCATCGCTCGCGGCCATCGCCGCTCCGCTGGGAGCCGTCGACGCGGCGCGCATCGCGGCGCTGGCTGCCGGGGCGGCGTCGACGGCACGGCGGGAACGCCCGGCATCAGTCGCGGCCCGCTCGATGATGCTGGCACCGGGGCGAAGATTCTGTCGGCCTTCGAGGACGATCCGTTCGCCGGCGCTGACACCCTTGACCGCTGCATCTTCGCCGGTGGCGTAGACAACCTCGACCGGCCGCGCCGCGACCTTGCCCGTCGCCGTGTCGACGACGTAGACGAGCTTGCCGCGCGGGCCCTGGATCACCGCCGCCAACGGCACCACGGCTGCTGCCACGAGCTTTTGCACGGCAAGCCGAACCGGCACAAACGCGCCTGGCCAGAGCCGGTCGTCCTTGTTCGCGAACTCGGCCTTGACGCGAACCGTTCCCGAACCCGCATCGACGGTGTTGTCGACGAACTGCAGCTTGCCGCGGACGGTGCCACCGGCCTCGGGCAGCAGCGCCATGACCTGGCCGCCGCCGGCGCGCATCGACGCCAGTGCGGCGCCCAGATTGCGCTGCGGCAGGCTGAAGGCGATCGCGATCGGATCGAGCTGGGTGATCGTCACGAGAGGCGCTCCGGTCGGCTGCACCAGGCTGCCGGCAAAGACGTTGATGGCACCGGCCCGGCCCGCCGCCGGCGCAGTGATGCGGCTATAGGACAGGCCGACCTGGGCCGCCTGGATCGCCGCGCGATCCGAGGCGATCACCGCCTGCTGCGAATCGACCAGCGTCTGGTTGGTGTCGACGGCGCCCTGCGAGATGAAGTTCTGCGCCATCAGGTCGCGGCTGCGCGCGAGCTGCCGTTGCGCGTCGGCGAGCGACGCCAGGTCCTTGGCGAGCT
>JALYXU010000215.1 GCA_030946925.1 Pseudomonadota bacterium | reverse complement strand
GAACTGCTTGTCGAAGCTCGGCGGATTGCTGCCCTCGACGTAGCCCTCGACCGGCCAGAACCGTGACGAGTCCGGCGTCAGGATCTCGTCCATCAAGGTCAGGGTGCCGGCACGATCGAGCCCGAATTCGAACTTGGTGTCGGCGATGATGATTCCCTTGCGAAGGGCGATCGCCGCGGCCTCGACGTAGAGCCGGATCGCGATGTCGCGCACTTTGACGGCGCGCTCGGGGCCGATCAGGTCACACGCCTTGTCGAACTCGATGTTCTCGTCGTGGTGGCCCGCTTCCGCCTTGGTCGCCGGCGTGAAGATCGGTGCCGGCAGCTTCGACGCGTTGCAGAGGCCGGGCGGCAGCGGCACGCCGCAGACCGAGCCGCTCTGCTGGTATTCCTTCCAGGCGCTGCCGGCCAGGTAGCCGCGCACGACCGCCTCGATCGGCAGCGGCTGCAGGCGCTTGACCAGCATCGAGCGGCCGCGCACCTGCTCGCGCTCGTCGACGGCAACGACGCTCTCGGGATCGTCGCCGGTGAGGTGATGCGGAACGATGTGCGCGAGCTTGTGAAACCAGAACAGCGCCGTCTGCGTCAGGACCCGGCCCTTGCCGGGGATCGGCTCGCCCATCACGACATCGAAGGCGCTGAGCCGGTCGGTCGCGACCATCAACAAGCGGTCGCTGCCGACGGCGTAGTTGTCGCGAACCTTGCCCCGCGCGATCAACGGCAGCGAATGCAGGTGGCTTCGCAGCAGCGGCGGCGATTCGGCGAGCGAGTCGTCGGCACCGGGGGCCAGCGGCATCACATCACCATCGGTGCCAGCTCGCCCTGGGCATAGCGCTTCGCGACCTGGCTCAGCGACTGCGCAGTGATCTTGCCCGCCTGGCCTTCGCAGCCGAACTGCACATACCGCTCGCGGCAGATCTTCTTCGCTGCCTCGCGGGCCGGCTTCAGATAGTCGCGCGGGTCGAACTTGTCGGGGTTCTCGGCCAGGTACCTGCGGACCGCCGCGGTCATCGCCAGCCGGATGTCGGTATCGATGTTGATCTTGCGCACGCCGTGCTTGATCGCCTCCTGGATCTCCTCGACCGGCACGCCGTAGGTTTCCTTCAGGTCGCCACCGAACTCGCGGATCACCGCGAGCAGGTCTTGCGGCACGCTCGACGAGCCGTGCATCACCAGATGCGTGTTCGGAATGCGCTTGTGGATCGCCTTGATCCGGTCGATCGCCAGGATGTCGCCGGTCGGCTTGCGGCTGAACTTGTAGGCGCCGTGGCTGGTGCCGATGGCGATCGCCAGGGCGTCGAGCTGGGTGCGCTTAACGAAGTCGGCGGCCTGCTCCGGGTCGGTCAGCAGCTGCTCGCGGGTCATCGTCGCATCGGTGCCATGGCCGTCTTCCTTGTCGCCGCGCATGGTCTCGAGCGAGCCGAGACAACCGAGCTCGCCCTCGACCGTGACGCCGCGGGCGTGCGCCATGTCGACGACCTTGCGCGTCACCTCGACGTTGTAGTCGTAGGAGGCGATCGACTTGCCGTCGGCCTCGAGCGAGCCGTCCATCATCACCGAGCTGAAGCCGAGGTCGATCGCCGAGCGGCAGATGTCGGGGCTCTGGCCGTGGTCCTGGTGCATCACCAGCGGCACCTTCGGCCAGCTCTCGATCGCCGCCTCGATCAGGTGCTTGATGAAAGGCTCACCGGCGTACTTCCGCGCGCCGGCGCTGGCCTGCAGGATCACCGGCGCGCCGACCTCGTCGGCCGCCGTCATCACGGCTTGCACCTGCTCGAGGTTGTTGACGTTGAAGGCAGGAATGCCATAGCCGTTCTCGGCGGCGTGGTCGAGCAGCTGGCGCATGGAGACGAGTGGCATGGCGGTTCCTTTGAGACAGATCGATTTTATGTCGGGCGGTCTTGGCCGGCGGCGTACCCCTGAGCGAGGTGGATGCGCCGACACGCACGAATACCCGGAACGACGTGTGCGGCCACGACACATCCCGTGGCCGCGCCCAGAATGCACGCATGTCGACCAGGCTCGCCACCCTCGTCGACGCCTCCGGCCGCGTGGCCGAGACGTCGAGCCGGCTCGCCAAGCGCGATGCGATCGCCGCGGTCCTGCGAGGTGCGGCGCCGGACGAGATCGAGATCGCGGTCGCCTGGCTCTCGGGCGACATCCGGCAGGGCCGGATCGGCGTCGGCTGGGCGACGCTGGCGGCGCTGCGCGGCACCCCTGCCGCCGAGCCGACGTTGACGCTCTCTGAAGCCGACGCCGCGCTCGGCGCCGTCGCCGCCACGGCCGGCAAGGGCTCGGCCGCGGCGCACAGCGCGACCCTGCGCGCCCTCATCGAGCGCGCCACCGCCGCAGAACAGGATTTTCTCTTCCGCCTGCTCGTCGGCGAGCTGCGCCAAGGCGCGCTCGAAGGCGTGATGCTCGATGCGGTCGCCGTCGCGTCGGGCCTGCCGGTCGTGGACGTGCGCCGTGCCGCCATGGTCACCGGTCGCCTCGGCGAGGTCGCTCGCATCGCGATGTCCGAAGGCGCGGGCCATGGCGCGGCCGGCCTGGCGCGCTTCGCCGTGGCACTGCACCGGCCGGTGCAGCCGATGCTCGCCACGCCCGCCGACGACATCGCCGGCGCGATGGCAGCGCTCGGCACGGCCGCCGTCGAATGGAAGGTCGACGGCGCACGCGTCCAGGTGCACAAGGCAGGCGGCGAGGTGAAGGTCTACACACGCGCCCTGAAGGACGTGACTGCGTCGGCGCCCGAGATCGTCGAGGCCCTTCTCGCCGTGGCCGCGCAGGAGCTGATCCTCGACGGCGAGGCCGTGGCGCTTGCTGCCGACGGCTCGCCGCAGCCGTTCCAGGTGACGATGCGCCGCTTCGGCCGGAAGCTCGATGTCGAGCGCATGCGCGCCGATCTGCCGCTTGCGGTGTTCTTCTTCGATTGCCTGCACGTCGATGGCACGTCGCTGCTCGACCGGCCGGCGCACGAGCGCTTCGCGGCGCTCGCTGCCGCACTGCCGGCGACGCTCGTGATCCCGCGCATCGTCACGGCCAGCGTCGGCGCCGCCGAAGACTTCTACGCCGACGCGCTGGCGCGCGGTCACGAGGGCGTGATGGCGAAAGCGCTGGACGCGCGCTACGAGGCGGGCCGGCGCGGCGCCAGCTGGCTGAAGGTCAAGCGCGCGCACACGCTCGACCTCGTCGTCCTCGCCGCCGAATGGGGCCACGGCCGGCGCAAGGGCTGGCTCTCGAACCTGCACCTCGGCGCGCGCGACCCGCCGCACACGCACTCAGCCAGCGGCTGGGTGATGCTCGGCAAGACGTTCAAGGGCATGACCGATGCGCTGCTCGAATGGCAGACGGGCGAGCTGCTGGAGCGCGCGATCCGGCGCGACGGCGCCACCGTGTGGGTAAGGCCGGAGCTCGTCGTCGAGATCGCCTTCAACGATCTGCAGGAGAGCCCGCAGTATCCGGGCGGGCTCGCGCTCCGGTTCGCGCGGGTCAAGGGATACCGCAGCGACAAGACCGCCGAGGCGGCAGACACGATCGAGACGGTGCGCGCGATGTATGTGGCGCAGTCGGCCCGAGGCCGGGCCGAGCTCGGTTGACCCTGGCCTCGACTGCTTCGGCGGCGGCGACGAAAATGGCCGCCCGCCGGCCGGTCGCAGCATGAAGCGCGCACCTGCATGATTCACGCACGATTCACAACGGGCTTCCAATGACACTGCGCACGATCGTCTGCACGCTCGCCCTGATGGCGACCACCGCCGCCCTTGCCGCGTTGAAGGCGGGCGATCCGGCGCCTGCATTCAGCGCGGCTGCGTCGCTGGCAGGCAAGCCTTTCACCTACTCGCTGAAGGACGGCCTCGCCAAGGGCCCGGTCGTCGTGTACTTCTATCCCTCGGCCTACACCGACGGGTGCAACATCCAGGCACACGAGTTCTCGACCAAGGCCCCCCAGTTCGCGGCGGCCGGCGCGTCGGTGATCGGCGTCTCGCTGGACAGCATCGAACGGCTCAACCAGTTCTCCGCCGACCCCGACTATTGCGCCGGCAAGCTCGCGGTCGCGTCCGACGGCGACGGCAAGATCGCCCGCGCCTTCGGCCTGCGCGTGAGCGGCGCGCAGCCCGGCGCCACCGACACGCGCGGCAAGGAGATCGACCACGGCTTCACCGAGCGGACGACCTTCGTCGTCAAGCGCGACGGCACCGTGCTCGCGGCGGTTGGCGGCGTCTCGCCGGAAGAAAACGTCGCCCGCACTCTGGAGCTGGTGCGAAAGCTTTCGGCCGCGCGCTAGCCGACGACGAAGCTTGAGAGATCGTCACCGCACCTTCCTGGAGACTTCATGCCCTTCGAATTCAACGGAAAGCGCGTTCTCGTCGCAGGCGGCAGCCGCGGCATCGGCCGTGCCATCGCCCTCAACTTTGCGGCAGCCGGGGCCAGCGTGGCGGTGTGCGCCCGCGGCGCCGCAGCGCTGGAGACGGCACGCAAAGAGATCGCCGGCCACGGCCATCCGGTCCACGCCATGGCTTGCGACCTGGCCGATGCTGCCGCCATCGCCGCATGGGTGCCGGCTGCGGCGGAGGCCCTCGGCGGCATCGACGTGCTCGTCAACAACGCCTCCGGCCTGGGCATGGGCGACGACGAGGAAGGCTGGACTGCCGGCCTCGCCGTCGACGTGATGGCGATGGTGCGGAGCTCGCGTGCCGCGCTTCCGTGGCTGCAAAAAGCCGGTGCCTCGACCGGATCCAGCATCATCCACGTCTCGTCGATCGCCGCGTTCCGCCCATCGATGCGGGCGCCGGCATACGCGGCGGTCAAGGCCGCCATGAACAGCTACACCGCCAGCCAGGCGGCGATGCTGAGCCCGCACCGCATTCGCGTGAACGCCATCGCCCCCGGCTCGATCGAGTTTCCGGGCGGCCTCTGGGCCGAGCGCCGCACCGGCAATCCCGAGCTCTACGCGCGTACGCTCAAGAGCATCCTGTTCGGCCGAATGGGAGCGCCGGACGATGTCGCCGAGGTCGCCCTGTTCCTCGCATCGCCCCACGCGCGCTGGATGACCGGACAGGTCCTCGCCGTCGACGGCGGGCAATTGCTGGGCGGCTAGTGGCGGGCGAAGTCCCGATCTGCCCAACGGCGTGATCGGGACCGCTCGCGGGTTCACTCACATCGGCGGCACGGTCCCGTCGATGCCCACGGCGACGAACGCGGCGCTGTTCGGCGCGTCCTTTTTCGTGGCGACGAACACGTGCGCGCCTTTCAACAACTTGCTGCTGTCGGCGGGCACGACGCCCGCTTGCATGCGCGACATCCTCAAACCCGCGGCATCCGGTAGAGACCGCAGAGCTTGTTGCCATCGGGGTCGCGCAGGTAGGCGAGGTAGAGCTTGCCGTTGGCTCCGTCGCGCAGGCCGGGCGGCTCTTCACAACTCGACCCGCCTAGGGCGACCCCGGCCGTGTGCCAGGCATCGACCTGTTCGGCCGACTGGCAGGTGAAGCCGATGGTGCTGCCATTGCCCGGCGTCGCCGGCTGGCCGTCGATCGGCAGCGACACCGAAAAGACACCGGTGGGCGTGCGCCAGAAGATGCGATGGCGGTCCAGGGCGCCCGCCGGTACGCCGAGCGTGCCGAGGAGCGCGTCGTAGTAGGACCGGGCCCGCTCCAGATTGTTCGTGCCGACCATGATGTGAGAAAACATGCAGCGAAGCTCCAATAGGACGCGCCAGGCGTCGGGTTTCGGGGCGGATTCGAGTCACGGTCCGCTGACCGCTCCAGCGGCGATCGAGTCTAGTTGTTGAGTTGCAATAGGTTGTTCCCGCCGAGTCTGGAAGCAGGAGGCCTGTAGCCAAGCGCTGAGTGTGGGCGTCTGGCGTTGTAGAAGGCCAGGAAGGCGGGCAGCCAGGCT
>JALYXU010000214.1 GCA_030946925.1 Pseudomonadota bacterium | reverse complement strand
GTGAGAGAGCACGTTCTCGAAGCCGGCGCGCGCACGCGCATCGGCGCCGGGGCGGCGCAGGAAGCGCGCGTCGTGATGCAGCGCGAGGATCAGGCCGTGGACCTCGAACAGCATTTGTTGCGGGTCGGTGTCGCCGCGCAGATGACCGCAGGCTATCGCGATCCGAATGGCGCGTTCGAGCGCGGCGTGCCATGTTTGCACCATGCTGACGAGCGCGTCGCGCACCGGGCCGGGCCGGTCGTCGAACTCGACCGCGCCGCTGATGTAGATGCAGCCGGAGTCGATCTCGACCGAGACGCGGCGCACCCAGCGGTCGAAGAGGGCGCGCAGGCGCGGCAGGCCGCGCGCCGCGCTCATCGCCGGGCGAAAGACCTCGTCCTCGAACTTGGCGTGGTATTCGCGGACGACCGAGATCTGCAATTCCTCGCGCGAGCCGAAGTGGGCGAAGACGCCCGACTTGCTCATGCCGGTCACCTCGGCGAGCGCGCCGATCGACAGGCCCTCGAGGCCGATGTGCGAGGCGAGCGCAAGCGCTGCGTCCAAAATGGCGGCGCGCGTCTGCTGGCCCTTCAGCAGCGGGCGCGCGGGCGCCGCCCCGGCGGAGCCAGCGGCGGCGGTGTCGTCGACGTCGAGCAGCGAATTCAAGAGCGGGGGCCGTGATCCATGAAATCGAACGATCGTGCTATTTTGCCGGAAGCACGCGTTCCGGCCACGCCCGAGAGCTTTAATCGTGCGCATTCGTAGCGATTCGGGCCGGACCCGGCGATGAAGGTTGCGGTCGTCGGTCTCGGCGCCATCGGCGGCCTGATTGCCGCGCGCCTCGTCCGCGCCGGCCACGAGGTCTCGGCGCTCGCGCGCGGCGCGACGCTGGACCGGGTTCGCGCCGCCGGCTTGCAGGTCGAGAGCAAGCAAGAGCCCTTCTCGGTGCCGCTCAGGGCGAGCGACGACGCCACCGTGCTCGGCCCGCACGAGCTCGTCGTCATCGCCGTCAAGGCGCCGGCGCTGGCCGGCGTCGCCGATGCGATCGCGCCGCTGCTCGGCCCGACGACGCTGCTGCTGCCGGCGATGAACGGTGTGCCGTGGTGGTTTTTGCCCGCGGCGCTGCCCGAACAGGCGCCGCTCGCCAGCGTCGACCCCGGTGGTCGGCTGCTTGCCAAACTGCCGCTCGCGCGCGTGCTCGGCTGCGTCGTCCATCTTGCGGCGTCGAGCCCGGCACCGGGAACCGTCCGCCACACCGTCGGCGAGCGGCTCATCGTCGGCGAGCCGTCCGGCGGCACTTCGGCCCGCGTCGACGCCGTGTGCGCGGCGCTCGCGAGCGCCGGATTCAAGGCCGAGGCGAGCGCCGACGTGCGCCTCGACGTCTGGTACAAGCTCTGGGGCAACATGACGATCAACCCGGTCTCCGCCCTCACCGGCGCGGCGACCGACGCGATCCTCGACGATCCGCTGGTGCGCGATTTCGTCCTGTGCTGCATGGCCGAGGCCGCGGCGATCGGTGCCCGCATCGGCTGCCCGATCGCGCAATCGGGCAGGGAGCGGCTCGACCTGACTCGCGAGCTCGGCGGCTTTCGCACCTCGATGCTGCAGGACGTCGATGCCGGTCGCGCGATCGAGCTCGATGCGCTGGTGACGGCGGTGCATGAGATCGCGGCGCGCGTCGGTGTCGATTCGCCGCACATCGCTGCGCTGCTCGGCCTGACCCGGCTGATGGCGCGCGGCCGCGGCCTCTACCCGACGTAGCGGCGCCGCCGCTCGACCGTATGTCACGCCCGGCGTCGCGCCGGCGCATCGCCGTCTTGAGCGGTCCTGCGCCATGCATTACGCTCGGGGCTCCATGGAAGTCCTGCAGCTCGACATGTCCGGTCGCCCGCAGTCGTGGATCTCGGCCAAGGAAGCCGCCGTGATCTACGCCAGCGACGGCGTCGCCTGGACGCTCGGCGAAACGTTTCACGTGCTGCGCGGCGGCATGCAGCGCCGCACCGGGCTGCAGTCGCGGATCGAGGTGCATCCGATCATCGCCGTGCGCGGCGCCGTGCCGAGCCGGGCCTGGCGGCGCACGCCGGCCCTCAGCAACCCGAAGCTGTTCGCGCGCGACCGACGCGTCTGCGCCTACTGCGGCGGCCAGTTCGGCCTCGACGACCTGACCCGCGAGCACATCGTTCCGACCTCGCGGGGCGGCGCCGACACCTGGATGAACTGCATCACCGCATGCCGGCCGTGCAACGGCCACAAGGGCAACCGCATGCCCGAAGAAGCACGCTTGTCGCTGCACTACATGCCGTACGTGCCGAGCCTGCACGAAGACATGATCCTGCGCGGCCGCCGCATCCTCGCCGACCAGATGGAATTCCTCCTCGCCAGCGTGCCGCGGAACAGTCGCCTGCACGGCTGAGCAGGCCTTCACGTTTCTTTGCGCCGGCTTAATCCCCGGGCGTTGTCCCGGGCTCGTTGCTTGTGGTCAACTCGGCGGGATTCACGGCGTTGGGTACGAATCCCAAGGAGAACCCATGAAACGAATCCTGTCTGCGCTGGCCGTCGCCTCGCTCGCCGCCTGCGCCACCTCGAACCCCGATGTCGTGCGCCGCTACGACAGCCAGCGCATGTCGCAGGTCTACGACGCGACTGTCCTGTCGATTCGTCCTGTCACGGTCGAAGGCAGCCAGAGCGGCATCGGTACCGGCGCCGGTGCGATCGCCGGCGGCGTCGCCGGCTCGACCATCGGCGGCCACCGCGACTCGATCGTCGGCGGCGTCCTCGGCGCGGTCGTCGGCGGCGTCATCGGCAACGCCGTCGAACGCGGCGCGACCCAGGAGAGGGCCGTCGAGATCCTGGTCCAGCTTCGCAACGGCGAGCGCCGCGCCGTGGTCCAAGGCCTGGGCAACGAGAGCTGGTCGGTCGGCGAGCCCGTCATCCTCGTCATGACCGGCGGCCGGACCCACGTGGCGCGCGCGCCGCAGGCCTACCAGCCGGCACCGCAGGGCTATCCGGCACCGCAGGGCTATCCGGCGCCGCAGGGCTACCCCGCCCCCTACCCGGCACCGCAGCCGACTCCGGTCTATCCGCAGTCGGGGCCGGTGCCGCCGCGCAGCTGAAGCGCTCGCCCAGCGTCTCGCCGAGGCTGTCGACCAGCGTCCGTCGCAAGGCCGGCCAGACGGGACCGCCCGCCTCGGCATAGCGCTGGTTGACCTCGAGCTCGATGCCGACGTAAGCGTCCGCCGGGTGCCTCCGGCGCAATGACTGGGCCACGCCGTCGCTCCTACCCAGGTAGGGATAGTTGCGGCGCAGCCTGAGCGTCGGATCGGCCCGGCGCAGGGCCTCGAGCCACCTCTTACAGAACGCGACCTCGCCGGATCGCCCCGGGTCGTAGAGCAGCCCGATGTCGGCGGTCCGAACGTGGCCGTGCAGTTCAGGCGTGAAGCTGTGCGAGGCGATGTGCACGACGCGGTCGCCGCCCGCCACGGCTGCGTCGATCGCCGCGTCGACCCTCTGCCGATGCGGGTGATAGAAGCGCTCGAGGATGCGTCGCCGCTCGGGCAACCGCAGATGCCGGGTCGCCTCGGAGTGCAGGTCGGGCGTGCGGACCGAGCGATTCAGGTCGACCAGGAGACGGGTCGTCTCCTCGAAGTAGAGCGGCGCCGCGAAACGCGCCGCCATTTCGCGGGCCAGAAGCAAAGCACCGGGATCCCAACCGCGGTGCGTCGGCAGCAAATGGCCGTGCTCGACGAACAGCTCCGCGTATTCCGGCGGCACGACGTTGCCGGCATGCTCGCAAGTCAGCACCAGCCGATCGCGGCGGCGTGGCGTCTCTACCGCCATCGTCAACGCGCGCCGGTCAGGGCCGCGCCACCAGCCGGTCGGACGCCGCACGCGGATCGTGCCGCGCCAGCCGTGTCAGCAGGTGTTCCACCTCGGCGCGCGCTGCAGCGGTCAGCGGCGCGGTCGGCGCCCGCAGGGCGGCGCTCCGCAACAGGCCGCGCCGCTGCAGCAGGTACTTGCGCACGCTCAGGCCGACACCCGGCTGCTGCTCGTAGCGCAGCAGCGGCAGATGCGCGTCGAACAGGTCGTGCGCCTCCTCACGGTTGCCCGAAGCCGACAGGCGCACGACGTCGCACAGCATGTCGGGAAAGGCGTAGCCGGTGTTGGCGCCGTCGGCGCCGCGCTCCATCTCGTAGTCGAGGAACAGGCCGTTGTTGCCGCAGAGGATCGGGATGTGGCGCATCGAGCCGTCGCGTTCCCAGCCGCGCAGCGTGCTGATCTTTTCGAGCCCCGGCCAGTCCTCGTGCTTGAGCATCGCGCACGACGGCAGCTCGCCGACGATGCGGCGGATCACCCCCGGCGTCATCTGCACCGTGAACGTCAACGGATAGTCCTGGATCACGAACGGGACGCTGTCGCCGATGGCCTCGACGGCCTGCCGGTAGTAGCCGACGATCTGGTCGTCGCTGCGCAGCGTGTTGGGTGGCGCGATCATGACGCCCGCGGCGCCGAGCTCCATCACCTCGCGCGTCAGCGCCCGCATCGCCGCGAAGCCCGGTGCCGAGACGCCGACGATCACCGGCAGCGATCCGGCGCGACGGATCATCCGTGCGGCGACCTCGACGCTTTCGCCGTGCTCGAGCTTCGGCGCCTCGCCGAGCTGGCCGAGCACGGTGATGCCGGTGGCGCCGCATGCGAGATAGAAATCGGCGAGCCGGTCGATCGAACCATGGTCGACCGCGCCGTCATCGAAGAACGGCGTCGGTGCGATCGGGTAGACCCCGCGGGTGTCGGCTGCAATCGTCATGACGGTCGGGCTCGGAGAATCGGCGGAGTTGAAATCGAGGCAGCGATGTCGCGGATGCGGCAGGTGCGAGTCGCCCGGAGATGCCAGCATAGCGCGCATGCGAGAAGCCGAAACTCAAGATCCGCGGATGCGAACGGCGGCAACGATCGGCGCGCTCGGTGCAGCGCAGACCCTTGCCTGGGCCTCGTCCTATTACCTCCCGGCGGTGCTGGCAGCGCCGATGGCGCGCGACGTCGGCGTGTCGACGCCGACCGTCTTCGCCGCCTTCTCGGCGGCACTGCTCCTCTCTGCCGCGCTCGGTCCGCACGCCGGCGCGGCGATCGATCGCTGGGGCGGTCGGCCCGTGCTGATCGCCACCAACCTGGTCTTTGCGACGGGGCTGCTCGCGCTCGGTCTGGCCCAGGGGCCGTGGGGCCTCTTCGCGGCCTGGGCGATCCTCGGCATCGGCATGGGCAGCGGCCTCTACGAAGCGGCCTTCGCCGCGCTGGTGCGCCTGTACGGAGCCGACTCGCGCAGTGCCATCACGGGCATCACGCTCATCGCCGGTTTCGCCAGCACGGTCGGCTGGCCGCTCTCGGCGTTGCTCGAGGCGCACATCGGCTGGCGCGGCGCCTGCTTCAGTTGGGCCGCCCTGCACCTCGTCGTCGGCATTCCCCTGAACGCCTTGCTGCCGCACGCGAGTCCGCTGACCGCCGGCCGGGCCAGCGCCGCCGCGTCGACGAATGTGGCGTCGGCCGAGAGCAATCGGCCTGCGGTCCTGCTCGCGATCGTCTTCGCGGCGACCTGGTTCGTCAGCACGGCCATGGCGACGCACCTGCCGCAGCTGCTGCAGGCAAGCGGCGCGACGCTCGGCGTCGCGGTCGCGGTCGGCGCCCTGGTCGGGCCGGCGCAGGTGGCCGGCCGGCTGCTCGAGTTCGGCGTCCTTCGCCATCTCCATCCCCTGATCTCGGCGCGTCTGGCCGCATCGCTGCATCCGCTCGGCGCTGCCGTGCTCTTCAGCGTCGGCGGCCCGGCGGCTGCCGTCTTTGCGCTGCTGCACGGCGCCGGCAACGGCATCCTGACGATCGCCAAGGGGACGCTGACGCTGGTGCTGTTCGGACCGCAGGGCTATGGCCAACGGCAGGGCTGGCTGATGGTTCCAGCGCGCATCGCGCAGGCGCTTGCGCCATGGCTCTTCGGCATCGTCCTCGACGGTTGGGGCAGACGCGCGGTCTGGCTTTCGGCCGGCGTCGGTCTGCTGGCCTTCGCGGCCCTGCTGCTGCTTCGGGTCGAGTCGGAGCCGGCATCGCGAACCGAAACAGCGCCGACCTGAGGCGCGACGCGTTCGCGCCGCTCGCCGTCGACTTGCGAAGGCATCAACCTTGGCGGTCTTCGAGGACATCGCCTCGGCAGGCGCGCCAAAGGGTCAGGTCGTAGGCGATCTTGATCAGGCCGCAGGCGATCAAGGGCGCCGAGATCCAGCCGGCTGCGAAAAGCAGGCCGCTGAGGGTCGGGCTGATGGCGCCGGCGAGGCTGCGCGGCACCGCCGTGAAGCTGGCAGCCGCCGGCCGCTCGGCTGGCGTCACCACCGCCATCACGTAGGCCGTGCGGGTCGGCACGTCCATCTGCGACAGCGCGCTGCGCACCAGCAACAACCCGAG
>JALYXU010000200.1 GCA_030946925.1 Pseudomonadota bacterium | reverse complement strand
ACGTGCTGGCGCTGGGGTCGGTCGTCGAGCTGTGCTTTCCCGACGGTTCGCTGCTGAAGCATGAGCACGCGATCGCAAGCCGCTTGGCAGACGAGCTGCACACATTTCGGCCCAGCCAGGTGCTCTGTCCATTTCCGGCCGACGGCCACGCCGATCACCAGGCAAGTGCGCTGGCGTTCGGCGTCGCCGCCCGGCTGGCAGGCTGGCAAGGCGAAGTGCTGGCCTACGAAGTCTGGTCGACGCTTTGGCCGAACATGGCGGTCGACATCGGTTTGCTCGCCGAGGAAAAGACACGGTTGATCCGCATGTATGCGTCGCAGATGGGCGATCGAGACTATGCCGCTGCCATCCTTGGCCTGAACCGTTACCGCGGCATGCAACACCGGGTGGATTTCGCCGAAGCTTTCCACCGCTGCGACGCAGCTCAGTTTCGAGCGCTGACCGCCTGCCTCGACAGTTTCGGCTCCTGAGCGCGGCGCCTGGGGAGCTCCGAACGGAGCTTTCTTAGCGCCGCTCCTTCTGGCTGCGCCGAGCCCAGGGCAAGTGCGCCGATGCCCAAGCCCATCAACCCGAACGTGCCGGGTTCACGCACCGCCGCAGGCGCCGCGGTCTCATAGTGAATATTGTCCACGCCGACATAGTCGAGGAAATCGCCCGGCGTGATCACGAGGCTCGTGATCCGGGGGGCGGCGAACGACAAGGTGGACTGGCCAATCGACGAGCCGACGACCGTGTTGAGCAAGCTGCTGCCGTCGAAGGCGAACAGACGGACATCGGCCGGCGTGTCGACGCCTGCGAAGTCGGCACTGAAGAAATTGATCGCGCCCGCGAAGGTGATTCAAAGCTCGGATCGCCATTTTCGTTCGTCCAGCCGTTGAACGATCGAAGGACGTTGCCGCCGACGAGACTCGGCGTTCCCAGAACGCCGACTTCGCTGCCGGTCGTCGTGGGGGCTACGCCGCCACCCACTTACTGCGCTCGGCATTGTGCTGACCCGCACTGGCCCTGAAACCGTCCAGGTGGATTGGAGCGATGACCCGGCCGCTGCCAGCTTCACCGTTAGTCGTGACGGGAGTCCGCTGGCTAATGGTGACATCCACGACCTTGATCGACCACTCCGTGGTCTTCGACCAGAGCTACTGCTCCTCGTCACCGGATACGATCGTTTCGGCAACTTGATGCAGAGAGCGATCTAGCGTGCATCACGATCGTGTCGTGAGCGCAGCCGATCCGCGTGGTTGCTGCGGGTCAGCGAAGGTTTCCGGTATGCCCTAGCGAGTAGCGGCCCGGCTGCGGCCAGACGGCGAGTCCGTGCGGCTCCTTGCCGACCTTGATCTTGTCGACCGCGCCGCTGTTGGTGTCGATGCGATAGACGACATCGTCGAAGCGGCCGGACAGCCAGAGGTACTTGCCGTCGGCGCTGACGTTGCCCATGTCGGGACTGCCGCCGCCCGGGATCGGCCAGGTCTGCACCACCTTGCCGGTCGCGAAGTCGATCACGGCGACGCTGCCGGGGCCGGCCCGCTTGCCGTGGATCTCGTTGCTGCCCCGATTCGCGACGTAGAGGCGCTTGCCGTCCCGGCTCGGATAAAGGCCGTGCGTGCCGACGCCGGTCGGCACGAAGCCGACCTGCTGGAAGCTGTCGCCGTCGACGACGTGGACGCCGTCGGCCATCATGTCGGCGACGTAGAAGCGCTTGCCGTCTGGGGATGCGCGAATGTCTTGCGGCATGCCGGGCGTGGTGCAGATCTCGGCGCCGCCGCCGGCCGGGTCGGCGACCTTGACGGGCTTCTTGCCGGGCTTGGCGATCAGCGCGAGCACGTCGGGCCGGGCGAAGTAGCGGCTCAGCTTGATCGTGCCGACGACGCGGCCCTCGACCAGGTCGATCTTCGTCACCGAGCCCGAGAACTCGCAGGTGAAGATGGCGAAGCGACCATCGATCGAGAAGTCGGCGTGGTTGATGCCGGCGCATTGCGGGGTCAGGATGGAATGGTCGAGCCGCATCGTCGCCGGGTCGCGAAAGTCGAGCCGCCGATAGAACTCGGCAACGACGATGGCCTGCTTGCCGTCGGGGGTCCAGTACATGTTGTACGGGTCCTCGACGGCGATGGACGGCCCCGGCTTTCCGGTCGTCGGGTCGATCGGCGTCAGGCTGCCGTCGTGCCGGCCTTCGGCGTTGTTGGCGACCCAGAGCGTGCGCAGATCCCAGGCCGGAACGATGTGCTGCGGATTGACGCCGACCTTGAAGGTGTCGACGACCTTGAGCGTCGCCGGGTCGATCACCGACACCGTGTTGGCGCTCCGGTTCGGCACGTAGACACGGACCAGGGCGTTGCCGACCTGCGGGCTCATGTGGCCGCTGCCGGTCTCGCTGTAGAGGTTGTCGCGATCGACGACCGCCGGCATGCCGGGCACGGTCACGACCGGACCGCTCGCCGGGCGCAGCGGCGCCGCAGCAACGGCCGGGCTCGACGCCGCGCCGGTCTGCGCCACTGCCCACCAGGCCGCGAGGCCGAGGCCGGCAAAGACGCCCGAGGCCAGGCCGAACCGAATCTTCTTGCGCATGCGAGGTCGTGGATGGAAAGCGTCGATTTTATCGGCCGACGGCGCGGCGGATCGCGGCCACGCTGCGCGCGACGATCAGATCGACGCCGAGCTGGCCGAGCGCGGCGGTGGCCGGGCGCGGATCGCCGGCCAGGCCGTCTCCGGCAGTCGGCGCACGGCCGAGCCGATCGGCGCGGACGAGCCGGGCATCGACGGCCAGCGCCAGCGACGTGTCAGCGGTTCCGGCATGGCTGCCGATCTGCGCCGCCGTGATGCCGCGCTCGCGCAGGAGCTGCGCATAGTCGTCGGCGCTGGCCCGGTAGTACTCGGCGATGAAGTGGACCCTGGTCGGACCGGCTGCCCACTCTCGGTCGAGCCGGGCCGCGACGGCGGCCAGGTCGCCCTGGTAGCCGCCGTGGTCGCCGATCAGGACGACGTCGCGAAAGCCGGCATGGCGCAGGCTCCGCGCGGCACCGTCGAGCACGGCCTTGAAGGCGTCGTCGGAAATGGAGATGGTGCCGGCGAACTGCATGTGCCCGGCGGCCGGCTCGATCCGGCCCTCCGGCACATAGCTGACCACCGGCGCGACCAGCGCGTTGCCGAGCTGCGTGGCGATGCGGCCCGCCAGCACCTGGGCCCGCACGTTGTGCTTGCCGAGAGCCATGTGCGGCCCGTTCTGCTCGGTGCCGCCGACCGGCACGATGACCGTGGTCCGGCCGGCGGCAATCGCGTCGCGCACCTCGGTCCACGTCATCTCTTCGAGGAAGACGCTCGGCGGCGCGGCCGGCGCAGCGCCCCGCGCAGCGAGGCAAATGGCAACACAGAGGAGGGCGAGGAGGCGCTTCATCGGCAAGGTCGAGGATGGTTCGTGGCCGGCGCATTGTCGGTTCGCCTCTTGACCAAACAAGTGTTTGTCTGTTTAATCTGTGGATGGAAGCGACCCGGAAGCGCGCCCACAGCCGCCTGCCGCAACTGCTCGACCAGGCGGCGCGGGCCTTCGCCGAGCATGGTTTCGCGGCCGCTTCGGTGCGCGAGATCGTCGGTCCGATCGGCATGCTGCCGGGCTCGCTGTACTGCCACTTCGCCACCAAGGAGGCCTTGCTGCTGGCCGTCTACACCGAGGGCGTCGAGCGCATTTCGGCTGCCGTCGACGCGGCAAGTGCGCCGGTCGCCGAGCCGTGGGCACGGCTCGAGGCGGCCTGCATCGCCCACCTGGTCTCGCTGCTCGACCAGACCGACTACTCGCAGGTCGTCATCCGAATTCGGCCGAGCGACGCGCCCGCCGTCGCCGCCGAGCTCACGGCGCTCCGCGATTCCTACGAGGCGCGCTGGAACCACCTGATCGCCGGCCTGCCGCTCGAGCGCAGCGTGCACCGCGGCGACCTGCGTCTGTTCCTGCTCGGCGCCCTCAACTGGAGCCAGACCTGGTACCGGGCCGAGGGCGGAATGTCGCCGACGCGGATCGCCAGGCGCTTCGTCGGCCTCATGAAAGCGAGCATGAGCCAGCGAATGAAGGAAGCGGCATGAGCCCGTCCGAGCCGGATGGCGACGAGCCGAATGGCGAGCCGAAAGATCCAGCGATGGGCGGCAACGAGATCGCGTTCCGGCCGCGCGTGCTGGTCACCAAGATCGGCCTCGACGGCCACGACCGCGGCAGCCGCATCGTCGCCGCCGCCTGTCGCGACGCCGGCATGGAGGTGATCTACACGCCGCCGTGGCAGAGCATCCCGGCGGTGGTCAAGCTCGCGCTCGAGGAGGACGTCGACGTGATCGGCATCTCGTCGCTCGCCACCGACCACCTGATCGTGCCCAAGCTGATGCATGCGCTCGCCGAGGCCGGGCTCGGCCACATGTGCGTCGTCGTCGGCGGCATCGTTCCCGACAACGAGGAAGCGCAGCTGCTCGAGCACGGCGTCCGCCAGGTCTTCCATCCGGGCAGCACGATGGACGACATCACTGCCGCCATCCGCGCCTATGCCCGTGAAGCACGCACTGCCGGCGCGCGAGCCGACCAGGGAACCGACCGATGAACAAGCCTCTCGAGCCGACCCTTCTCGCCGACGGCACGACATCGCTGGGCGAAGCCGAATGGCAGCGCGAGTACCGGGCGACGATCGGCACCGACAAGCCGGTCGCCAACGTCTCGGGCATTCCGATCGCGCCGCTGTACGGTCCCGCCGACTGGCCTGCCTACGGCCAGGCCGAGCCGCTCGGCTTCCCCGGCCAGCCCGACTACACGCGCGGCATCTACGCGACGATGCACCGCGGCCGCACCTGGACGCAGCGCCAGCTGATCGGCCTCGGCACGCCCGAGGACTACAACGCCCGGCTGCTCGCCATCATGGCCCGCGGCGCCACGGCGGTTTCGCTGATCCCGTGCAACTCGGTCTACCGCGGCTTCGACATGGACTCGGTCGAGCCGGAGCTGCTCGGCACCTGCGGCGTCGTCGTCGACAACGCCGATCACATGGACCGCTGCCTGCAAGGCGTCGACCTGAACCGGATCTCGTGCGCGCTCAACGATCCGTCGCCGTTCACGCTGCTCGCCTTCATGCTGGTCGCGGCCGAGCGACGCGGCGTCGACTGGAACAACGTCACCGGCACCTCGAACCAGAGCGACTACCTCTCGCACTACGTCGCCAACCACATGTTCTATCGGCTGGCGCTGCCGGGAGCGCGACGCGTGCTGATCGACCACATCGCCTTCTGCAACGAACGGGTGCCGCGCTGGAACCCGATGTCGGTGGTCGGCCAGCACACCCAGCAGGCCGGCGCGACGCCGGCCGAGGCGATGGCCTTCACGCTCGCGGCCGCGGTGCAGAACGCCGAGGACTGCGTCGGCCGCGGCATGGACCCGGACCAGTTCCTGCCGCGCTTCACCTTCTTCTTCGACATCTCGCTGAGCTTCTTCGAGGAGATCGCCAAGTTCCGCGCCGGCCGGCGGATCTGGGCCCGACTGGCGCGCGAGCGGCTCGGCGCCAAGGACCCGCGCGCCTGGCGCTTCAAGTTCCACGCGCAGACCTCCGGCGTCGACCTGACGCGGCAGCAGCCGCTCAACAACATCGCCCGGGTCACGGCGCAGGCGATCGCCGGCATCTTCGGCGGCCTGCAGTCGCTTCACACCGATTCGTACGACGAGGTCTTTCAGGTTCCGAGCGAAGCCGCGGCGCGGATCGCCGTGGCGACGCAGAACATCCTGCGCGAAGAAGCCCATCTCACCGACGTCATCGATCCGCTCGGCGGCTCCTTCTACGTCGAGTCGCTGACCGACAAGATGGAAGAAAAGATCCTCGCCGTCATGCAGACGATCGACGACGCCGGCGGCATGTACAAGGCGGTCGAGGCCGGCCTGGTGCAACGCATGATCGGCGCCTCGGCGATGCGCTTCCAGCAGCGGATCGAGCGCGGCGAGCAGACCGTCGTCGGCGTCAACGCCTATCGGGCCGACGAAGAGGCGTCGAGCCGGCCGGCGGTGCAGCGGCCCGATCCGGCGGCGATGCGGCGCCATCTCGATGCCTTCGCCACCTGGAAGGCCGGGCGGTCGCCTGCAGCCGTCCATGCAGCGCTCGACGCCCTGACGCGCGCCGCCGGAAGCAAGGACGGCAACGTCTTCGCCGCTGTCGTCGACGGCGCTCGCGCGGGCTTGAGCAACGAGGAGATCTGCGGTCGGCTGCGCCGCGACCTCGGCTTCGGCCAGCCGCTCGCCGTCGTCTGAGGCGTGGCGACACGAGCGTCAGCGGCGGCCGGGCTCGTCGAGCGCGCGCTCGAGGGCGACCGACGCGCGATCGGCCGCCTGCTGACGCTGCTCGACGA
>JALYXU010000178.1 GCA_030946925.1 Pseudomonadota bacterium | reverse complement strand
GCGCCCGGCAGGTTCTCGACGACGATCGCCTGGCCCATCGACGCGGACATCTTCTGCGCGACGATGCGCGCCGCGACGTCGACGGCGCTGCCCGCGGCGAGCGGGACCACCATCACGATGGCCTTGGCCGGGTAGTTGCTCTGCGCCGCGGCCGCCGGTGGAGCGAGCAGCGGCGCGACGGCGATGAGAAGAGCAAGCAGGCGGGTCGGGTACGTCGATGTCATGGCGTTGGGTTCGTGGATCGAAACATGGAGGTCGGGCGGCCTCAAGCGAGCGGCGCGATGCCGAGTTCGGCGGCCAGCGTGTCGAGGCTCTTCCGCAACACGGTGCCGAGGGGAATGCCGTCGCGCCCGTAGGCGACCCGCCGGGCCTGGCTCTGCTCGCCGGGCAGCCAGATGCGGTCGACCTCGGGCATCCGCGCGCTGCCGCGCAGGTCGCGCACGACCGCGTCGACGCGCTGCTTGAATGCGGTCGGTTCGCCGAACGCCGCCAGGTCGATCATGGCGATCGCCTGGCCGGTGTTGGTGGCGCCCTCGAAGTCGTGGTTGAAGTCGATCACCGCCCGGCCCATCGCTGCGCCGTTGAGCGTGCCGGCAAGCAGGCCGACGACCAGCGACAGCCCATAGCCCTTGTAGCCGCCGATCGGCAACAGGAAGCCTTCGTCGGCGCGCTTCGGATC
The DNA here is from genome assembly GCA_030946925.1 of Pseudomonadota bacterium. Lineage (GTDB taxonomy): Bacteria > Pseudomonadota > Gammaproteobacteria > Burkholderiales > Burkholderiaceae_C > Schlegelella_A. The sequence goes on along the minus strand of JALYXU010000178.1, from coordinate 8,242 downwards.
GAGCAAGGGCTTGCCGGCGCGGTCGATCATCCAGCCCTCCGGCATCATCTCGCCGCGCTGCGCCTTGGCCTTGACCTTGCCGTAGGCGGCGACGGTCGTCGCCATGTCGAGCACGACCGGCGTCTCGCTCTCCGCCGGGATCGCCACGGCGATCGGGTTCGTCGACAGCAGCATTTCGAGCCCGCCCCAGGGCGGCAGGTGGTTGGCGTTGCCGACCGCGAAGTAGAGGCCGACCATGTCGTGAGGCAGGGCCATGCGGGCGTAGAGCGACGCCGGCCCGGCGTGGTTGCTGAACCGCGCGCCGACCCAGCCGATCCCCGATGCACGCGCCTTTTCCGCCGCAAGCTCGGCGGCCCGCGACATCACCAGATGGCCCATGCCGTTGTCGCCGTCGAGCAGCGCCGTCGCGGCCCGCTCTTCGACGACGCGGATGGTCGGGCGAAGGTTGATGCCGCCTGCCTTGATGCGCTTGGTGTATGGCGCCAGCCGGATCACGCCGTGCCCGTCCGAGCCCTGCAGATCGGCCTCGGCCATCAGCGCCGCGACCGTGTCGGCATCGCCTTCCGGCATGCCGACGGCGACGAAGGCGCGGGCGATGAATTCGCGCAAGGCGCCGAGGGGCACGGTGGTCGAGGACGCGCTCATCATTCCAATCCAGGCTGGATCGTACCGGGCCGAGCAGCGTCGACCCCGAGCGCGTAAGCTCGATGCCGTCGCCCAGAGGAGTTCAAGCATGTCAGTCAGTCCGTTGATTTCGCCGCGCACCGCCGATGCCGTGGCCGAGGCCCGGATCCATCTCGCCGCCGCGCATCGGCTGGCGGTCCTGCACGAGCTCGAAGAAGGCATCGACAACCACTTCACGATGACGGTGCCGGGCCGTGACGACCAGTATCTGGTGCTGCCCTACGGCCTGCACTGGTCGGAGGCGTCGGCGAGCAACCTGATCGTGTTCGACGAGCCAGGCAACGTCCTCGAAGGCAGCGGCACGCTCGAGCTCTCGGCGCGCTGCATCCACGCGCCGATCCACCGGATCACGGGCGCCCGGGCGGTGCTGCATACGCACCAGACCTGGACGATGGCGCTCAACATGCTGCAGGACAACCGCTTGCTGCCGGCCAGCCAGACCGCCGCGTTCTTCCACGGGCAGATCGCCTACGATGACGACTACACCGGGCTCGCCGCGACGCTCGAAGAAGGCGAACGGCTGGCCGCGGCGATGGCCGGCAAGCCGATCGTCTTCATGAAGAACCACGGCGTGCTCGTCACCGGCCAGACCGTGGCGCAGGCCTACCGCAGGCTCTACCGGCTCGAGCGCGTCTGCCGCAACCAGATCCTGGCGCTCGGCACGGGCCGACCCCTCGCCGTCCTGTCGGACGACATTTCGAGCCGCGTCCAGGCGCCCAATCCGGACGACAGCCATCCACGCGGCGATCGCGAGCGCCTCTTTTTCGAGGCGATGATGCGGGTGCTCGACCGCGAGCTGCCCGGCTACCGCGACTAGGCGAAGAGCCGCGACACTCCGAGGACGACCCGCTCTGCAACTCGATCGCATGTACTTCCGCGGCATCGGCACCGCGACGCCGCCCACGCGCTTCACCAAGGCCGAGTGCCTCGACGCCTTCCGGCGCTCCGACTGGTTCGCCCGGCTCGACACCCGCAGCCACCTCATCGCCCGCACCGTCCTGCAGCGCGACAACGGCATCGAGGCCCGGCGCCTGGCGCTCGACTCGCTCGACGAGGTCTTCACGATCGACCCCGACACGCTCGATCGGCGCTTCCTCGCCCATGCGCCGGTGCTCGCCGCCGATGCGGCGCGCCGGGCGCTCGACGCTGCCGGCCTCGATCCGTCGGCGATCGGCGCGATCGTCGTCAGCACCTGCACCGGCTACCTCTGCCCTGGTCTCTCGGGCTACGTCGTCGAACGGCTCGGCCTGCCTGCCGACGTGCAGGCCTACGACCTGGTCGGGCAGGGCTGCGCGGCGGCGCTGCCGAACCTGCAGCTCGGCCGCGCCTTGCTCGCCTCCGGCGCGGCGGCGCATGTGCTCTCGGTCTGCGTCGAGGTCAGCAGCGCGGCGATGTACCTGGACAACGACCCCGGCGTCATCATCAGCGCCTGCCTGTTCGGCGACGGTGCCGGCGCGGCGGTGCTCTCCCGGACGCCACCCCCGTCCGAGGAGCCGGGCCCGCGACCGCGAAGCCACGCCGGCGGCCGCCGCATCGAGTGGATCGACAGCGCCTCGTTGATCGAGCCGGCGCAACGCAAGGCGCTGATGTTCGAGCAGCGCGACGGCATGCTGCGAAACATCCTCACGCGCGAGGTTCCCGCACTGGCCGCCGAGTATGCGCAGCGGGTGCTCGAGACCGTGCTCGGCCGGGCCCGGCTGCACAGTGGCGACATCGGCGCATGGATCATGCACGCCGGCGGCCGCGACGTGCTGCAGGCGCTCGAGCGCCGCTTCGAGCTCGGCCCCGACGCATTTCGCCACAGCGCCGCCATGCTCCGCGAGTACGGCAATCTCTCGAGCGCGTTCGTGTACTTCGTGCTCGACGCGGCCCTTGCCGACGCGGCCCCCGGCGGCTGGTGGTGGCTGTCGTCGTTCGGCGCCGGCTTCAGCTGCCATGGCGCCTTGTTGCGCGTCGACTGAGCAGGCGTCGGCCAGCGGTGACCATGCTGCCGCGCGTGCTCGAGCCGGAGACGCTCGATCACCTTGCCGCCGACGATCCGGCCGCGCAGCGCTCGCGACGCGATCTGCGCCGCGTCAACCGGGCCATGGGTGCGCGGGCGATCCTGGTCCGGGCGCTCGGCCGGGTCCTGCCGACGCGGCAACGCGCCTCGATCCGCATCCTCGAGATCGGCTGCGGCGACGGCATGCTGCTGCTCGACGTCGCGCGCCGCGGCGGCATCGCCTGGGGCCCGAGCGTCGAGCTGACGCTTCTCGACAGGCAATCGCTCGTCAGCACGGCCACGCTGGCCGCCTATGCCGACGTCGGCTGGCACGCCGAGCCGCGCAACGCCGACGTGCTCGACTGGGCCGGCGATCCGCATGACCCGACACGCTGGGACGTGGTGGTCGCCAACCTGTTCCTGCACCACTTCGACGGCGCGGCGCTGGCGGCCTTGCTCGCCGGTTGCAGCAGGCGTGCCGATGCGCTGGTCGCCTGCGAGCCGCGGCGCAGCCGCTTCGCGCTCGGCGCCAGCCACCTGGTGGCGTTCCTCGGAGCCAACGCAGTGACGCGCCGGGATGCGGTGCTGAGCGTGCGCGCCGGCTTCGTCGGTCGCGAGCTGAGCGACGCCTGGCCGGCCGACGCAGGGCCGTGGCGCCTCGACGAATACGACGACGGTTTGTTCACCCACTGCTTTTGCGCGGCGCGGATGGGCGCTCGGAAATGAAGACCCGCTTCGATGCCGTCGTGGTCGGCGCCGGCCCTGCCGGTTCGAGCACGGCGATCCTGCTCGCACGGGCCGGCTGGTCGGTGGCCTTGGTCGAGCGGCAGCGCTTCCCCCGTCGCAAGGTCTGCGGCGAGTGCATCGCCGCCAGCAACCTGCCCTTGCTCGACGCGCTCGGGATCGGCACGGCGTTCGACCGGCTCGCCGGCGCGGAGCTGCGACGCGTTGCCCTCATGCACGGCAGGGGCACGGTCATCGCCGATTTGCCGGCAGCGAATTCGCTCCAGCATGGCTACGGGCGCGCGCTTGGGCGCGAGCACCTCGATACGCTGCTCGCGACCGAAGCCGGCGCGGCCGGAGCGACACTGATGCAGCCGTGGTCGCTGCAGACGATCGAAGGCGGGCCGGGCCGCTTCCGGGTCCGCATCGATCCGGTCGAGGACGACGGCGCGGCGGTCTGGCTCGATGCCGCGCTGGTGGTCGCGGCACACGGCTCCTGGCAGCCGTTGCCGTCGGAGCGGGCGATGCGCCGTGCCACTCGCAAGCCGAGCGACCTATTTGCCTTCAAGGCCAATTTCCGGGATGCCGCGATCGCCGCCGACCTGCTGCCGGTGCTCGCCTTCGCCGGCGGCTACGGCGGCATGGTGGTCGCCGACGATGGCCTGGCCACGCTGGCCTGCTGCATCCGCGAAGACCGGCTCGGGCGCAGCCGCGACGCCGAGCCCGGCCAGAGCGCCGGCGACGTCGTCGAAGCGATCCTCCGCCGCGAATGCACCGGAGTCGCCGACGCGCTCGCAGGGGCGCGCCGCGAGGGGCCATGGCTTGCCACGGGGCCGATCCGGCCAGGTCTTCGGCTCGCGGCCGGCGACGCCGTCTTTCGCGTCGGCAACGCTGCCGGCGAAGCCCATCCGATCGTCGGCGAGGGCATCAGCATGGCGCTGCAGTCGGCGTTCGTGCTGGCCTCGCTGCTCGGCACGCCGCGGCACGCGCTGATCGATGCGGCAACCGCCGGCCCGGCGCAGCGAGCGCTGCGGTCGCGCTACGAAAGGCTCTGGCGACGGCACTTCGTCGGCCGGCTGCGCCTTGCCGCGGCATTCGCGAACGCGGCGATGCGGCCGAAGCTGATCGGGGCACTCTGGCCGATGCTCGAGCGCTGGCCTGCGCTGCTGTCGTTCGGGGCCCGCGTCTGCGGCAAGACCCGTTGTGCCCCCGAGGCCCTGCGCCTTGCCGAGACTCTGCGCCTGGCCGGTGCCGGACCCGACCATGCCGAGTCCGCGGCTGCCTGAGCCTGCAACCGCGTGAGCGCGCCATTGCCGGAGCGCGTCACCGGGCGCACCCGCTTCGACCGGCTCGACGCCCTGCGCGGCATTGCCATCGTCTGGATGGCGACCTTTCATTTCTCGTTCGACCTGAACCACTTTCACTTCATCCAGCAAAGCTTCTATCGCAACCCGGTCTGGACCTTGCAGCGCACCGCCATCGTCACGCTCTTTCTCGTCTGCGCCGGTGCCGGGCAGGCGGTGGCGATCGCGCAGCAGCAGCCGGCGGCCCGCTTCTGGCGGCGCTGGGCTCAGGTGGCAGGCTGCGCCTTGCTGGTCACGCTCGGTTCCTGGTGGATGTTTCCGGCCAGCTACATCAGCTTCGGCGTGCTGCACGGCATCGCCGTGATGCTGCTGATCGTTCGCTTCACCGCGTGGTGGGGGCGCTTGCGCTGGCCGCTCGGCCTGATCGCCCTGGCCCTGCCGCTGCTCGTGCAGGACCCGTTCTTCGACCAGCGCTCGACCAACTGGATCGGCCTCGTCACCACCGGCCCGTTCACCGAAGACTTCGTCCCGGTGCTGCCGTGGCTCGGCGTCATCTGGTGGGCGGCCGCGGCGACCGACGCACTGCTCCGGCACCGGCGAACGCTGCTGGCCGGACCGATCGCCCCCGGCTTCGTGCCGTTCGCCGCGCTCGGCCGCTGGAGCCTCACGTTCTACATGCTGCATCAGCCACTGCTGCTCGGCCTGGTCGCGGCGGCCGCCTGGCTGATGCACCGCAGCGCCTGAGGCCGGCGGCTACGATCGATCGATGACGCAGCGCATCCTGTTCGGCTTTCATGCCGTGGGCGTCCGCCTGAAGACGGCCGCGAAGTCGATCCTCGAGCTGCATGTCGATCCGTCGCGGCGCGACGCGCGCATGCAGAACTTCGTCGGCCGTGCGGTGGAGGCCGGCGTCAAGCTGGTCGAGAGCAACGAGCAGCGACTGGCCCAGCTGGCCGGATCGCATCGGCACCAGGGCGTGGTGGCGCGCGTCGAGGCGCTGCCTCGCGCAACCTCGCTCGACGACACGCTCGATGCGGTGGCCGGCCCGCCGCTGCTCCTGGTGCTCGACGGCGTCACCGATCCGCACAACCTCGGCGCCTGCCTGCGCGTCGCCGATGGCGCCGGAGTGCACGCGGCGCTGGCACCGAAGGATCATGCCGTCGGCGTCAATGCGACGGTGGCCAAGGTGGCGAGCGGCGCCGCGGAGACGGTGCCTTACTTCATGGTCACGAACCTGGCACGCTCGCTCGGCGAGCTGAAGGAACGCGACATCCGCATCGTCGGCACCAGCGGCGAGGCCTCGCTCTCGCTTTACGAGCTCGACCTGCGCGGCCCCGTGGCCTTCGTGCTCGGCGCCGAGGGCAAAGGCTTGCGCCAGCTGACGGCGAAGACCTGCGACGTCCTCGTCCACCTGCCGATGCTGGGCGCCGTGGAGAGCCTCAACGTCTCCGTCGCGGCCGGTATCTGCCTGTATGAAGCCGTGCGGCAGCGCCGCGCCGCCATGACTCCCGGAACGCGCCGCGAAGGCGCCGCTGCGCGGGCAACGGATCCTGAATCCCTCGCGCTCGGCGCCAACGAAGCTTCTTAGCCGCCATGCCCGTCACCCAAGTCACGCATCCGCTGGTCAAGCACAAGATGGGGCTGCTGCGCGAGGCGGCACTGTCGACGAAGAGCTTTCGCGAGATCACCAGCGAGCTCGGTCGACTGCTCGCCTACGAGGCCACGGCCGACTTTCCGCTCGAGGCGGCGACCGCCACGGGCTGGGCCGGGCCGGTCGAGGTGCAGCGCATCAGCGGCAAGAAGGTGACGCTGGTGCCCATCCTGCGCGCCGGCCTCGGCATGCTCGACGGCGTCCTCGACACCATTCCCAACGCCAAGGTCAGCGTCGTCGGCATTGCCCGCAACCACGCGACGCTCCAGCCCGAACCCTATGTCGATCGCCTCGCCGGCGGCCTGGCGGCGCGAACGGCGCTGATCCTCGATCCGATGCTGGCCACCGGCGGCTCGATGAATTCGACCATCGCGCTGCTGAAGTCGCGCGGCTGCACCGACATCCGCGCCCTGGTGCTGGTCGCGGCTCCGGAGGGCATCGCCGCGCTGACGACGGCCCATCCCGACGTCCGCTGCTGGACGGCGGCAATCGACAGCCACCTCAACGAGATCGGCTACATCATCCCGGGCCTCGGCGACGCCGGCGACCGCATCTTCGGAACGCGCTGAGCTCGGCGGCTAGACCAGGCCGCTGCCACCGACGACGGCGCCGACGCCGATGAGCCACATCGGGCTGAGTCGGGTCAGCAGCATGGCCAGCAACGTCAGCACGATCAGCGCCAGGGCGCCGAGGCGGTGCGTCGCTTCGCCGACGTAGGGCGTGGCCAGAATCCAGCCGGTGGAGAACAGCAGGCCGATCACGATCGGCGTCAGGCCGATCGTGAAGGCACGCACGCCCCGGGTCTCGCGCCGCCGCGTCCCCCAGCGGCTGGCCCAGAGCGAAAGCGCGGTTGATGGCAGCAGGATGCCGGTCATCGTCGCCAGGGCACCGATCGGGCCGGCCACGTTCCAGCCGATGACAGCGACGAACAGCACGTTGGGGCCGGGCGCTGCCTGGGCGATGGCGATCGACGAGGTGAACTGGGCGTCGCTCAGCCAGTGCTGCTCGGCGACGACGTAGCGGCTCATCTCGGGCGCGGTCGTGATCGCGCCGCCGACGGCGAGCAGGCTAAGGACCAGGAAGTGGCTGAAGAGTCCGAACAGCTCGGTCGCCGACAAGGGCGGATGCAGCCAGGCGGCGAAATTCGCCGAAAGGTCGAACATCATTGCCGGCGCCAGGTCCAGGCGATGGCCAGCGAGCCGAGCCCTGCCAGGACCCCGATCAGCGGCCAGCGCAAGATGGCGATGGCGACGAAGGTCAGTGTTGTAATGATGGTGCCGCCGACGACGCCGATGGGGTGCCCACGCAGTGTCGCCGCCAGCTTGAGGGCGGTCGCCAGCAGCAGCCCCGCTGCCACGGCGCCCATGCCGCGTAAAGCGCCGGCGACGAGCGGCAAGCGCGCGAACTCGGCGTAGAGCGCCGCCATGGCGATGACGATGACCAGGGGAACGATGAGCATTCCGGCGAGCGCCGCGAAGGCGCCACGCAGGCCCAGGAAGCGGTCTCCGATCAGCAGCGCCATGTTGACGATGTTCGGCCCGGGCAGCACCTGGCTGACGGCCAGAAGCTCGACGAACTCATCGAGGCTCAGCCAGCGTAGCCGCTCGACCAGCTCGCGTTGGGCGACCGCGAGAACGCCGCCGAAGCCTTGCAAGGCCATCCGGTTGAAGGCGCTGAAGAGCTCGCCGGCGGATTCTGGGCGAGTACGGGGCGGCGGCGCGGCTTCGCTCAACGTCGCTGGCGCCGCGCCGCTGTTCCGGCCCAGAGGCTCAGCGTCAGCGCCAGTGCCAGCCATGCCAGACCGGCGCGGCTCAGCGGCGCATAGCCGTAGCGGGCGATCAGCCAGCCACCCCCGGCCGCGCCCGCGACTTGGCCGAGGTAGATGGCCGAGGTGTTCAG
>JALYXU010000174.1 GCA_030946925.1 Pseudomonadota bacterium | reverse complement strand
CAGGCTGTAGTGGCCCGACATCGAGCTGCTGGGCAGGCCGAGATCGGCGAGGCTGCCGTAGCTCGGGTTGCTGGAGCGGAACCGCTCCTGCGCGAGCTGCACCTGCATCAGCGCGACCATCGCGTCGCTGCGTCGGGCCCGCTGGATGTGTGCAGTGAACGACGGGTAGGCAATGCTCGACAGAACGCCGGCGATGCCGACAACGATCATCGTCTCGATGAGCGTGAAACCGCGGCTGCTCCTGCTGCTGGCCGAACCGATGCGAAGCGACATGCGTCGAGTCTCTTCAGCAGGCACGCCAGCCCGGCACTGCGCCGCCGGGCGAGCACGAACGGACACGGCCCATGATGTTGACGATGTGGTGCACCGCGCGACCGCGCCTGTCGACGAGCCGCAAGGTGCCGGCCGGTGTGCTGGTGCCGTGCAGCGGATCGAACACGATCGAGACGACGTTGGCCTGCACGCTGACGCGGTCGGCCGGCCCGAGCACGGTGGTCCTGATCTGCTCGGCAGCGCCCGCACAGACCGCTGGGCCACTGCTGCCGCATCGGCAGCCGGCTGCGCCGCCAGTGTGAACGATCCAGCAACTCTGGTTGGCGTCGCCCTGAATGCTGAGACGCACGGTCCGGTTGCGTGCAACTGCTTCGCTGCGAACGAACTGCACATCGGCGGCAAGCGCCGATGCTGCCGAATTGAGGCGCCGTGCGTCGATGAAGTCGGCAAGACTCGGCAACGCCGTCGCCGCCAGGATGGCGGTGATTGCCAGGACACTCGCGATCTCGATCAGCGTCAAGCCGGATTGGGCATCGACTCGGCGGGCCGTGGATGCGGTCCGCCGGCTGCTCGAATGCGTCGTCTCCATGCGCTGCACTGTAGGAACGCCTGAGCGTTCGCGCGATCCCGTCGACAGGTGAAAGCTGGGGGTGAGCCGGAGGTCGCTCGTCCGGGGGACGATGCCGACGCGCCGACCGCGGCCCCCAGCGGAGGCGCGTCAGATGCCTCGGATCAACTGCCGAAATTCGTCGACGTCCTCGAAGCTCCGATAGACCGACGCGAAGCGCACGTAGGCAACCTTGTCGATGCGCTTGAGCTCGCGCATCACGTGCTCGCCGACTTTCGAAGAGAGCACTTCCTTGGCGCCGCTGTTGAGCAGCTTGTCCTGAATGCGCTCGAGAGCGGCATCGATCTGCTCGACGCTGACCGGCCGCTTGCGCAGGGCCAGCGTCATCGAGGCACGAACCTTTGCCGGATCGAATTCGGCGCGGGTGCCGTCCTTTTTCACCACCGAGGGCAAGGCGATCTCGGCATGCTCGTAGGTGGTGAAGCGCTTGTCGCAGCTCTGGCAGCGGCGGCGTCTCCGCACCACGTCGCCCTCGTCGGAATCACGCGTCTCGACGACCTGGGTGTCCTCGTGGCTGCAGAATGGGCAACGCATCCGAGCCGATCACCTGTAGACGGGAAAGTCGCGCGTCAGCGTCGCCACCTGGGCCCGCACCGCGGCGAGGTTGGCTTCGTCGGTCGGGCGGTCGAGCACGTCGGCGATCAGATGGCCGGTCCGCTCGGTCTCGGCCTCGCCGAAGCCGCGCGTGGTCAGCGCCGGCGTGCCGAGCCGGATGCCACTCGTGACCATCGGCTTTTGCGGGTCGTTGGGAATGCCGTTCTTGTTGCAGGTCATGTGCGCCGACTGCAGCACCGCCTCGGCTTCCTTGCCAGTCAGCCCCTTCGGCCGCAGGTCGACCAGCATCAGGTGACTCTCGGTGCGGCCGCTGACGATGCGCAAGCCGCGCTTCGTCAACGTCTCGGCCAGCACCACGGCGTTCCTGACCACCTGCTGCTGGTAGAGCTTGAACGCCGGATCGAGCGCTTCCTTGAACGCGACCGCCTTGGCGGCGATGACGTGCATCAGCGGCCCGCCCTGCAGGCCCGGAAAGACGGCGCTGTTGATCTTCTTCGCAACCGCCTCGTCGTTCATGACGATGACACCGCCGCGCGGCCCGCGCAGGCTCTTGTGCGTGGTCGA
>JALYXU010000167.1 GCA_030946925.1 Pseudomonadota bacterium | reverse complement strand
GCCTGGCGGTGGTGCTGGTGGTGCTCTTCATCGCCGTCGCCGCCGGCGCCTACCCGGTGGTGCGGCGACTGACGCATCGACTCGAGACCTTGAAGAAAGGCGTCGAGCAGTTCGGTGCCGGCGAGCTCAGTCACCGCGTCGCGGTCTCCGGCAGCGACGAGGTCGCCGCGGTGGCGTCGAGCTTCAACGTCGCGGCGGCGCGGGTCGAGGCGCTGGTCCAGTCGCATCGTTCTCTGCTGGCCAACGCCAGCCATGAGCTGCGCTCGCCGCTGGCCCGGATGAAGATGGCGGTGTCGATGCTCGAGAGCGCTGCTCCGGCGCAGCGCGACAAGCTGAAGCGCGAGATCGATCGCAACGTCGCCGAGCTCGACGCGCTGGTCGAAGAGGTGCTGCTGGCGAGCCGCCTCGACGCCAGCCAGGAGCCGCTGCATCGCGACAAGGTCGACCTGCTGGCCGTCGCGGCGGAGGAAGCGTCGCGCGTCGATGCCGGCGTCGACGCGCCGGGCGATGTGTTCGTCGGCGGCGACGAGCGGCTGCTCCGCCGCGCCATCCGCAACCTGCTCGAGAACGCGCGCCGCTACGGCGGCAACGAGGTGTCGGTCGAGGTCCGACCCGTTGCCGGCGACGGGCCCGCGGGCTCCGGCCCGGTTTCGCGCGTGCCCAAAGGCCCCAGCGCCGGCACCGGCGCCGTCGTCCGCGTCAGCGACCGCGGCGCCGGCGTCGATCCGGCGCTGCGCGAGCGCATCTTCGAGCCCTTCTTCCGCCAGCCCGGCCATGCCGAGCAGGCCGGCGGCGTCGGCCTCGGCCTCTCGCTCGTCAAGCAGATCGCCGAGCGCCACGGCGGCAGCGTCCGCTGCGAATCGCGCGAGGGCGGCGGCAGCTGCTTCACCCTGACGCTGCCGGCGGCTTGAACGCCAGCGCCGCGCCGTGCTGGCGGCGCAGCATCCAGGCCAGGAAGGCCGACATGAAGAGCGCGGCGAGGCCGACGCCTAGCGTCGCCATCGCCCAGAAGCCCTGGGCACCACGCAACGACGCGGGGCCGATGTCCCGGACGCCGAATGCGACCAGGTAGCCACCGCCCAGGCCGACGATCCAGATCGACAGCCCGTAGATGACGAGCGGCACGGTGGCGATGCGATAGGCCCGCAGGACGAACGCCGAGATCGTCTGCGCCGCGTCGGCGACGTGGAAGAGGCCGGCCCAGGCCAGCAGCGGCACGGCCGCAGCGACGATCACCGCGTTCGACGTGTACAGGCCGACGATCTCGCTGCGCAGCAGGTAGACGCCGGCGCCGAGCGCGGCGGCGATCAGGACACCGATCTCGAGGCCGGCCCAGCCGATCCGCCTGGCATCGGCGGCGTCGCCGGCGCCGATGCGCTGCGCCACCAGAACGCTCGAGGCATTGGCGATCGACAGCGGCAGCATGAACATCATCGAGATCAGGTTGACGGCGATCTGGTGGCCGGCCACCGCGGTGGCGCCGATGCGCGAAATGAAGAACGCCATGAAGGTGAAGCCGGTGACTTCGATCAGGATCGAGAGGCCCATCGGCACGCCGAGCCGAAGCAGCGCGGCAAGGCTGGCGCGGCTCGGCCGGCTCCAGCGCCGGCCGAGGCCGAACGGTGCATAGAACCGGTCGCGGCGCAGCAGGATCAGCATCGCCAGCAGCTGCACCGCCATGACGATGGCGGTGGCAGCGCCGCAGCCGCCGGCGCCGTAGGCCGGAATGCGCCACGCCGCGAACGGCGCCGGCAACTGGACGCCAAAGACGAGCAGCGCGTTGAGAGGCACCTTCAAGGCCAGTGCCCCGAGCTGCAATGTCATGACCGCCTTCGGTCTGGAGACGGCGATGTTGAAGCCGCGAAAGGCGGTGAAGAGGAGCGCAAGCGGCAGCGCGAAGGCAAGGCCGTCGAGATAGGCCCGGACCTTGCCGGCCACCGCGCCCTCGGCCCGGGCAAGCGACAGGAACGGCTGCGGGAAAAGCAGGACCGCGCAGCCGATCACCGAGAGGCCGAGTGCCAGCCACATCGCCTGGTGCGCGGCGTCGCCGCTCTGGCGCAGCTTGCCGGCGCCGAACAGCTGCCCGGCGATCGGTCCGACCGCGAGCACCACGCCCATGAGGCCGACGAAGACCGAGATGTAGGCGGCCGAGCCGATCGCCAGCGCCGCCAGGTCGACCGCGGAATAGCGCGCCACCATCACGGTGTCGACGGTGCTGAAGGCGAGCACCGCGATCTGGCCGACGAAGACCGGCCAGGCCAGCGGAAACAGGCGGCCGGCGCTGTCTCGCAGACGCGCCCGCGTCATGCCGGGTCGGCGCGTTCTGCGGCTGCTTGCGTCGAACCGGAACCAGCGCCTTCGCGGGCCCGCTCAGCGTAGCGGTTGAAGCGCCACGCGGTGCCTTCCTGGGTGATGCGTCGCCAGGTGCTGCGCTTTTGCCCGGGCGACATCTCTGTCCAGCGCTGAACCTCGTCGAAGGTGCGGCCGCAGCCCTTGCAGACGGCATCGCCCTGGCTGGTCGAGCAGATCGCGATGCAGGGGGCGTCGGGCGTCGTCCGGTACCAGCCGAGCCAGGCAGCGTGCGCCGCTGCGGGCATCGACTCCTCCTCGCAGTCGGCCTCGTGGTAGTAGACCATCAGCGCATAGACCTCGGCCAGGGCCAGCACCTCGGGACACGCCGTGATGCCATCCGGCGAAGGCCTGGTCTCGCGCCACCAGTTGATGGCCGACTCGATATCGGTGATGTGCAGGGCGGCCATGAAGCTCGCCGAAAGGGGAAGCGAGGATAACAGCCGACCGGCTGTCGGCGGGAGCGAAGAACAGCCAGCCGATAGCGCGGCTGGCGCGCGATCAAAGCGTTATTTGCTCGCGCTGGCCGACGGCGCAGGCTCGACCGGAATGACGACCACTGGGCCGCGCGTGGTCGTCGTCGTTTCCTTGATGACGCCGCCGCCGGCGACGCTGCCCGAAATGTTGACGCGCTGATTGGCGGCGCTCGGGCCCTGGACGCGGGCCAGGCAATCGGCCTTGTCCTTGGCCGCCACCAGGTTGCACCGTTCGACGCTGTTTTGCGAGGCCGAGCCGTTGTTGTCGAGCTGGTTGCGCTTGCGCTCGGCCTGTGCGGCGCCGACTTCCTTCAGGCATGTGGCACGGTCCTGACCGGTCCGGCCCGACTCGCAGTCGGCCCGTTCCTGCCGCGCCTGGGCGTCGGCCGCTCCGGTCTTGGCATCGGCGGCATGACTCGGCGCGGCAAATGCCGCCGCCAATGCCAGGACGGTCGTGGCGGCGAGGCCGCCGAGCGGGCGACGGCCCGAAGAACGAAGCTGGTTCATGGTCGTCTCCGACGATCGATCGCGGCCGATGGCCGGAAGGGCGACGCACCTTGCGTCCGGAAGCTGGAGAGTATGTTCAGACGCAGCGCCGAAGGCGTAGGACGGCACCGCTGGATGCCGCCTCCGGACCGGCCGTCCGTTACCCGCCGGCGTCGGACTCGCGCTGGCTGACGAACCACGCGGCGATGCTCAGCGCCGCGCCGACCAGATACATGCCCCACGTGCTCCAGACCACGTACGGATAAAGCATCAACGCCAGGCCGATCCATTTCGTTGCACTCTGGCTGCGCCGTCGGCCCACGGCGTAGGCAACCATGCCGATCAAGCTGAAGAGAAGGACGCCGACAATGTAGGCAGGGCTCGGCAGCGTGATGCCGAGCATGTCGAGAGCTCTCAATTCGTCCTGCATGCGCCACTTGGTTGTCCGCCGAGCACCTTACCGCCTTTGTCGGACGGCGTCTGCCGCAGGCTTCTCGCTGCTCGAGCTGATGATCGTCGTTGCCATCGTCGCGATTCTTGCGTTGATCGCCATTCCCAACTTTTCCGATAAGTTCGTCCGCGAGCAGATCGTCGAATCGATGAAGCTCGCGGACGTTGCCAAGGCGCCGATCGCGGTGCTGTGGGCGGCCAGCGGCACGATGCCTCTGGACAACGGCGCCGCCGGCCTGCCGCCTGCCGCCATGATCGTCAACAACTTCATCAGCTCGATCGCGATCGAGTCGGGGGCGATCCAGGTCACTTTCGGCAATCACGCCAATCCGGCCCTGCAAGGCAAGACGCTGAGCTTGCGGCCGGCCGTGATCCAGAACGCGAAGATCGTGCCGGTGGCCTGGGTCTGCGGCTTTTCCGAGCCGCCGGTCAACATGGTCGTCAAAGGCCTGAACAAGACCAACATCGCACTGGGCTATCTGCCGTTGAACTGCAGATCGATGGCACCAGGGTGATCGGCGCCCCGACGCTCGAGCTCGACTACGAGCGGATGCGCACGGCCGGCAAGGACCTGCTGTCGCTCGCCTTCATCGATTCGCGCAACCGCAGCCTGCGCTGGGCCGGCGCACTCGCCGAGACGCTCGGCCGAGACGCGCTTCGCTGGCTTGCCGACGATGCGCCCCGCCACGAGCTCGAGCCACCGCTCTGGAGCATCGGCCATCTCGGCTGGTTTCAGGAGTACTGGATCGCGCGCAACGTGCAGCGCCGCCGCGGCGAAGCCGCCAAGCCGCGCCAACCTCGGCTGGCCTCGATCCTTCCCGAGGCCGATCGCTGGTTCGATCCGGCCGCGAGCACGCGCGAGGCACGCTGGTCGTCGGCGGCCGAGCTCCCGGACCTGCCGATGCTGCGCAGCTATCTCGTCGACACGCTCGAGACGACACTCGAGTTGCTCGATGCGGAGCCGAGCGAAGACGATCCCTCGCTCTTCTTCTATCGTCTCGCCGTTCTGCACGAAGACATGGCTGCCGAATCGTTCGCGGTGCTGGCGCAGACGATCGGCGTCGCGCCCGGCCCTGGCCCGATGCCGGCGCTTCGCGAGCCGCCGGCGCTGGCACAGGCGCCGCTGTTCTTTCCCGCGACACGCTGGCAGCTCGGCTTCTCGGGACCCGGCTTCGCCTTCGACCACGAGCGCGCCGCGCACCAGGTCCTGCTGCCGGAGTTCGAGATCGACGCGCAAGCAGTCAGCTGGGCCCAATACGGAGAGTTCGTCGAGGACGGCGGCTACGACGATCCGGCGCACTGGAGTGCCGCCGGGCAGGCCTGGCTGAGCCGCACCGGGCGGCGCACGCCGCGCCACGTCGAACAGATGCGCCACGGCGTCCTGCAGCGTCGCTTCGGCCAGCTGACCCGGCTGCCGGCGGGCGCCGCCGCCACCCATCTGAGCCATCACGAAGCCGAGGCCTGGTGTCGATGGGCCGGCCGCCGTTTGCCCGCCGAAGTGGAATGGGAAGCCGCCGCGCACATGGGTGCGAAGCGCGGTTTCCGTGCCGGCGCCGTCCACGAATGGACCGCAACCACCTTCGCTCCCTACCCCGGCTATGTGCCCGGACCGTGGGCGGACGCGTCGGCGCCGTTTTTCGGCACGACCAAGGTCCTGCGCGGCGCCTCGCCGGCGACGCCCCTGCGCCTCAGCGGCGCCAAGCTGCGCCGCTTCGCGCTGCCGGACGACGACGCCGGATTCTTCGGTTTTCGCAGCTGCGCCGTCTGACCTTAGGGAAAGCCCATCCTTTGCGGCTCGGAGCGCGACTCGAACAATGGCCCGATCGACGCTGGCGCCCGATCCGGCGCGGCAACATCGATTCATCAGGAGACTCGCTTGGACGTTCCGCTTTCCCTCACCGTCAACGGCAAGGCCGTCAAGGCGACCATCGACCCGCGCACGCTGCTCGTGCAGTTCCTGCGCGAGCACCTGCAGCTGACCGGCACCCACGTCGGCTGTGACACCGCGCAGTGCGGAGCCTGCACCGTGCACATGAACGGTCGCGCCATCAAGGCCTGCTCGATGCTCGCGCTGCAGGTCCAGGGCAGCGAGATCAAGACCATCGAAGGCCTCGCCCAAGGCGCAGAGATGCATCCGATGCAGCTCGCATTCCGCGAGTGTCACGGCCTGCAGTGCGGCTTCTGCACGCCCGGCATGGTGATGTCGGCGGTGCAGCTGCTCGCCGACAACCCGAAGGCCGACGAGCACGAGATCCGCGAGGCGCTGGATGGCAACATCTGCCGCTGCACCGGCTACCAGAACATCGTCAAGTCGATCCAGTTCTGCCAGTCGGGCGCAGCGCCCGTCTCGGCCTGAGGCGGCGCCATGGGCAACATGAATGAAGTCGCGGCCGGGCCGATCGGCCAGAGCCTGCGCCGCCGCGAAGACCGGCGGTTTCTGACCGGCGACGGCCAGTTCACCGACGACGTGACGATGCAGGGCCAGAGCTACGCCGTGTTCCTGCGCTCGCCGCATGCGCACGCGCGCATCGGTGCGATCCGGCTCGAGGCAGCGAGGCAGGCGCCCGGGGTGATCGCCATCTTCACCGGCGCCGACCTGGCTGAAGCCAAGGTCGGCGGCCTGCCGTGCGGCTGGCTGATCCACAGCAAGGACGGCGCGCCGATGAAGGAGCCGACCCATCCGGTGCTGGCGCAAGGCAAGGTCCGCCACGTCGGCGACCAGGTCGCTTTGGTGATCGCCGATTCGATCGCCCTGGCCAAGGATGCGGCCGAGCTGATCGAGGTCGACTACGAGGAGCTGCCGGCGGTGATCGACATCGCCACCGCGCACAGCATCGGCTCGGCGGTGCACGACGAGGTCGCCGACAACGTCTGCTACGACTGGGGCCATGGCGACAAGGCGGCGGTCGACGCGGCCTTCGCCAAGGCCGCACACGTGACGTCGATCGACATCGTCAACAACCGCCTGATCCCGAACGCGATGGAGCCGCGTGCCGCCAACGCCAGCTACAACAAGTCGGACCAGAGCTACACGCTCTACGTCGCGAACCAGAACCCGCACGTCGAGCGGCTCCTGATGTGCGCGTTCGTGCTGAGCCTGCCGGAATCGAAGGTGCGGGTGATCGCGCCCGATGTCGGCGGCGGCTTCGGCTCGAAGATCTTTCTCTATCCCGAAGAGGTGGCGCTGGTCTGGGCGAGCAAGCACGTCGGCCGGCCGATCAAGTGGACCGCCGAGCGCAGCGAATCGTTCCTCACCGACGCGCACGGCCGCGACCACGCGACGATGGCCGAGATGGCGATGGACGGGCAAGGCAACTTCCTTGCGCTGCGCGTCAAGACGATCGCCAACATGGGTGCGTACCTGTCGACCTTCGCCTCGTCGGTGCCGACGATCCTCTACGCGACGCTGCTCGCCGGCCAGTACAAGACGCCGGCGATCTACGCCGAAGTGAAGGCGGTGTTCACGAACACCGCGCCGGTCGATGCCTACCGCGGCGCCGGCCGACCGGAGGCGACCTACGTGGTCGAGCGCATCGTCGAGCAGTGCGCGCGCGAGATGAAGATGGACCCGGCGGCGATCCGGCGGCAGAACTTCATCACGACGTTCCCGTACGCGACGCCGGTCGGCCTCACCTACGACACCGGCAACTACGCGGCGCACCTCGACAAGGCCATGCAGATGGCCGACGTCGCCGGCTTCCCGTCGCGCCGCGCGGCATCGGAAGCGAAGGGGAAGAAGCGCGGCCTGGGCTACTCCTGCTACATCGAGGCTTGCGGCCTGG
>JALYXU010000154.1 GCA_030946925.1 Pseudomonadota bacterium | reverse complement strand
GACGCGGCGAGGCCTGGTTCGCGGAGCACCTGATCGACCACGAGCTCGCCTCGAACAACGGCGGCTGGCAGTGGGCGGCATCGACCGGTTGCGACGCGCAGCCCTGGTTTCGCATCTTCAACCCGGTGACGCAGAGCCGCAAGTTCGACCCCGAAGGCAAGTTCATTCGCCGCTATCTGCCGCAGCTCGCAGGGCTCGGCGATGCGCTCATCCACACGCCGTGGCTGGCCGGACCGATCGAGCTGGAGGCCGCAGGCGTGACGCTCGGCCGCGACTACCCGAGGCCGATCGTCGATCACGCCGAAGCGAGGAGCAAGACCTTGGCCCGCTACGCAGCCGCGACCAGGAAGGCCTCGGGCGGCGCCGCTTCCTGAGGCGAGCGGGAGGCCGCTCAGGCCTCGACTTGCGCCGCGGTGTAGCGGGCAATCAGCGCAAGCAGGTCTTCTTCGGAATAGGGCTTGCCGAGGTAATGGTCGACACCGAGCTCGGCGGCGTGCTCGCGGTGCTTCTGGGCGATCCGCGAGGTGATCATGATCACCGGCAGATCGCGCCAGCGCGCGTCGGCGCGGAGGTTGCGCACCAGGTCGAAGCCGTCCATGCGCGGCATCTCGATATCCGACAGGACGATGCTCGGGATCTCGTCGGCCAGCCGCTCGAGCGCGTCGAGACCGTCCTTGGCCAGCGTGACGCGGTAGCCCTCGCGGACCAGCAGACGCTGGGTCACCCGGCGCACCGTCAGCGAATCGTCGACCACCAGGACCAGCGGCGCCGCCGGGACCGATGCACCAGTCATCGGCGTCAGCGTGGTGGCGGGCGCGTTGCTCTGCATCGCCGCCTGAGTTGCCGCCCGCGCCGCGTCACCGTACAACGCGGCCAGCGCGACCGGGTTGTAGATCAGCGCCACTGCGCCGGACGCGAGCAGCGTCATCCCGGCAAGGCCGGGCAGGCGCGACAACTGCGGGCCGAGGTTCTTGACCACGACCTCGTGGTTGCCGAGGACTTCGTCGACGTGCACGGCAACGCGCTGCTGGGCGCTGCGCACGACCAGGACGGCGCGGGTTCGCGAGGTCGTGTCGGTAGGCTTCGGGCTGATCTGCAGCAGCGCACCTAGCCAGAAAAACGGCAGGCTGCGATCGCCGAACTCGTAATTGCCGGATGCGTAGGCGCTGCCGATCTCCTGCGGCGTCGCCCGGCGCACGATCTCGACCAGGGTCGACGGCACGGCGACGGTGCTGTCGCCGCAGCGCAGCATCACGACCTGCGTCACCGCTGTCGTCAGCGGCAGGATCAGCTTGAACGAGGTGCCCTGGCCGGGCGCGGTGGCGGTCTCGATGCGGCCGCCCATCGCCACCACCTCGGATCGCACCACGTCCATGCCGACACCGCGGCCGGCCAGCTCGGTCACCGTCTCGACGGTGGTGAAGCCGGCCGTGAAGATGAGGTTGGCGAGCTCGGCGTCGCTTTGCTGGACGTTCGGGTCGAGCAGGCGCATGGCCACGCCCTTGTCGCGAATCCGCACCAGGTCGAGGCCGGCGCCGTCGTCGCGGAATTCGACGCCGACTTCGTTGCCCTCGTGAGAGAGGGCGACGACGATGGTGCCGGTCGGGTCCTTGCCTGCGGCCGTCCGCACCGACGGGGCCTCGATGCCGTGGCTGACGCTGTTGCGTAGCAGGTGCTCGAAGGCGCCGGTCATGCGGTCGAGGACGCCGCGGTCGATCTCGATCGAGCCGCCGACGATGTCGAGGCGAACCTGCTTGGCAGTTTCCTTCGCGGCGAGGCGAACCACCCGATAGAGCCGATCGGAAAGGCCTTCGAATTCGACCATGCGCGTGCGCAGCAGGTCGTCCTGCAGGTCGCGGGTGAGGCGGGCTTGCGCGACCAGCTCGTCCTCGGTGGTCTCGAGCGAGCGTTGCAGCGTGCGCTGGACGGTGGCGACGTCGTTGACCGACTCGGCCATCATCCGGGTCAGTTCCTGGAAGCGCGTGAAGCGGTCGAACTCGAGCGGATCGAAGCTCTGCGAGGCGGCCTTGGCGGCTTCGAGCCGCGAGCTCATCTGCATCTCGCCCTGCAGCTCGATGTCGCGCAGCTGGCCGCGCAGACGCTCGAGGTTTTCGGTCAGGTCGGCGAGCGAACCCTTGATCTGGCCGACCCCCGATTCGATGCGCGAGCGCGTGATGCTGACCTCGCCGGCCTGGTTGACCAGGCGGTCGAGCAACGGCGCTCGAACCCGCACCGCCGATTGCGAGGCGGCCTGCATCCGATCGGCCGGCTTGCCCGGCGCCTTGGCCGCCTGCGCGGCGAAGCGCGACCAGTCGATCGGTGCCAGCTCGCCGCTGGCCGCGGGGTTCGGTGCCTGTGGCGGCGCCGGAGCGCGTCCTTTTTTCCGCGAGGCGGCCTTGTCGGCGGGCGCCGGCGCAGGGTCCGGCTCGGCCATCGGCGGCGCGCTACCGGAC
>JALYXU010000142.1 GCA_030946925.1 Pseudomonadota bacterium | reverse complement strand
CCGGCGCCGGTGCCCCCGCCACCCGCAGTCGGCAGCCCGGTGCTGGTCGAGTTCGCCGTCGCTGGTGCGGTCGCCGCGTCCGGTGCTTCGCCCTCGCTCGTCGCCGGCAGCATGGCACGCGGCCGCGACGGCAATGTCTGGTTCACCGACGGTGCGCTGGCAACGCAGGTCGGCAAGATCACGCCCGCCGGCGTGGTCAGCTTCCCCGTCACCAGCGACGCCGCAGCAGGCGCCTTGCACGTCGGCACGATCGCCGCCGGCCCGGACGGCAACATCTGGTTCGCCGATCCGGTCGCGGGCATCACGGTCGCCGGAACGATCGGGACCATCGACATCGTCAGCGGCATCGCCGTCAGGTACGCCACGCCCCTCATGACCTGGACCTCGCAGATCCGGCAAAGCACTTCGCAGGACCAGTCGTGCACGGCGGCGACGCAAACCAAGCCCGCGGCCTGCACGCCGGTGGTTCCCGGAAGCTGTGTGCCAAGCGTTCTCAACGGCATCAGCTGCAAGACCGACAGGACCGGCCCGACACCGATCCTCGCCTGCACGCCGAGCGCAGGCATCGCCGGCAACGCCTACGTGACGACGACCTGCGCTACCGCCGTCAGCACACCTGTCTCGGCGATCACGTGCAGCTTCATCGGTGCGGCCGCCGGGAACACCTTCACGACAACGCTTTGCAGCGGCATCACGCCAGGCTCGCAGGCGTTCGCGCTCAGCAAGGGCGCCGATGGCAACCTCTGGTTCACGGAGTACGTTGCCAATCGGGTCGGCAAGTTCGACGTCGCGACCGGCAAGGCAACCGAATACGGTCCGCTGAAAAGTCCGGCAACAGCGATCACGCAGGGACCCGATGGCAACGTCTGGTTCACCGAAAACTCGATCTCGGGCGCGGCACCGGTGATCGGCCGGATCACCCCGCTCGGCGTCGTCGCCGAGTTCACCGACGGATTCCTGGCCGGGCAGAGCCTGGGCGGGATCACCGCGGGGGCCGACGGCAACATCTGGTTCACCAAGCGCGGCATCGGCGGGACGGCGATCGGCAAGCTCGACCTCGGCACCGGCGCGATCAGCTTCTTCAGCACCGGCATCGCCGGCAACTCGCCCTTGCTCGGCGGCATCACCGCGGGGCCCGACGGCAACGTCTGGTTCACCGACTACTACGACGGCGTGGTCGGTCGGATCACTCCGTCGGGAACGATCACCGAGTACGGCAATGCGATTCCGAATTCGGCGCTCAACTCGATCGTCGCGGGCTCGATGTCGAGCCCGAACACGCTCTGGCTCACCGAGCCGGACAGCAACAAGATCGGCAGACTGACGCTGCCCTAGGAGCTGTCTCGAGGGTGCACGAGGGCTTTAGGCCGGCTCGACCGAGAGCAGGCCGCGGCTCTCGATGAAGGCGACCACCGCGTCGAGCCCGCTCATCGTCTTCAGGTTGGTCATCACGAACGGCTTGCTGCCGCGCATGCGCAGGGTGTCTGCGCGCATCACGTCGAGACTCGCGCCCACGTGCGGCGCGAGGTCGGTCTTGTTGATGATGAAGAGATCGCTCTTGGTGATGCCGGGGCCGCCCTTGCGCGGAATCTTTTCGCCGGCGGCGACGTCGATCACGTAGAGCGTCAGGTCGCTGAGCTCGGGGCTGAAGGTGGCGGCCAGGTTGTCGCCGCCGCTCTCGATGAAGACGATGTCGGCATCGGGATACTTCTCCAGCATGCGGTCGATCGCCTCGAGATTGATCGACGCGTCTTCACGGATGGCGGTATGCGGGCAGCCACCGGTCTCGACGCCCATGATCCGATCCGCAGGCAGCGCGCCGGCCACCGTCAGCAAGCGCTGGTCTTCCTTGGTGTAGATGTCGTTGGTGACGACGACGAGGTCCCATCGCTCGCGCATCGCCTTGCAGAGCATCTCGACGAGCGTCGTCTTGCCCGAGCCGACCGGGCCGCCGACGCCGACGCGCAGCGGCGGCAGCTTGCGGGTCCGGCGCGGGATCGAATGCAATGCGGCCATGGCGTCAGGAGCGGAACAGTCGGGAGTATTGCGCTTCGTGTTGAGAGGACAGGATCGCGAGCATCGGCGTGAACGCCTGCATTCCGTCGAATCGCAAACGCGCTGCGCCGAGCACAGCCGCCGGGATCGCCGCGGAGAGGCCCGCCAGGAGGCGCTGCCCCGCCGCCTGGCCGAGCGGGATCGTCTTCATTGCCGCCTGAGTCATGTTCTCGGCCCAGCCGGCCGCAAAGGCCAGCAACACCTCGCCGACGCGGAGGTTCGCGGCTGCACCGGCAAGTGCGAAGGCGATCGGCCAGGTCGGCGCCGGCCGCAGCGCGATGAGCGTGGACAATCGCGCGTCGGGCGGCTCGTGTTGCTTCAGCCATTGCGCCATCGAGCGGCCCATCTGCTCGCCTTGCTGGCGTGCTTCGCTGGTCTCGCGGGTCATCGTCACCCACGCGTTGAGCTCGGCGATGCGCGAAGCGTCGTGCCGTTTCCAGGCGCGGGTGGCGTGGGCGACGGCCGGCAAGTCGCTGCGCGCCAGGCCGAGATGAAGCTGGTCGAGAAGCCAGGCCAACGCCGCCGGTTCGCTGCTGCCCTGGCCCGCTTCGAAGGCCGCCTCGAAGCCGTCGGAATAGCTGAAGCCACCGACCGGCAGGCTCGGCGAGGCGAGACGCATCAGTTGCAGCAGGGCCGGGGCGGGCAGGCGGCCCGGACTTCGGTGCGGCGTGGGGCCTGTGCTCATTCGGGACGCGATCACGGGTGGGCTTCGTCGTCGTCGTCGTCGTGGTCGCGGTCGCGATGCGCCCTGGCGTGGTCGTGCGAGCCGTGACCGTAACCGTGACCGGGGTCATGGTCGCAGGCGGGGCCGTGGACGTGGCCGTGGCCGTCAACATGGCCATCACCACGCGCCGGCTGCGCCGCGTCGTAGGCGCCGGCTTCCGGCTCGAATGCAGCGTGCCCCGCCTCGAGGTGCAGGCCCATGCGACGCAGCATCTCGGCAAGCACGTGGTCGGGTTCGAGCTGCAGGTGGCCCGGCTTGACCTCGAGCGGCACGTGGCGGTTTCCGAGGTGATAGGCCGCACGCAGCAGGTCGAGGGGCGATCCTTCGGCACCGGCCGTGACGCGCAGCACTGGCTGCGGCAGGGCCGTCATCGCAATGAGCGAGCCGTCCTCGGCAATCAGCACGTCGCCACCGCGAACGACCTGGCCGCGCGGCAGGAACACCGCGACGCTGCGGCCGTGCGAGTCGACGCCCTCGAAGCGGCTCTTCTGCCGCGTGTCCCAGTCGAGCGCGAGCGTGGCGGCGCGGCGGACCAGCACGGGCGCGAGACCGCTGCCCGAGGCGATGAGTTTGCTGGCGATGAGCATGGCCGCGAGCTCGGGCGTGGGGCGCGCGAAGTCGTCAGAACAGAAAGTACCGCTGCGCCATCGGCAGCACCGTCGCGGGTTCGCAGGTCAGCAGCACGCCGTCGGCGCGCACCTCGTAGGTCTGCGCATCGACCTCGATGATCGGCGTCGCGTCGTTGAGCACCATGCTGCGCTTGCCGATCGAGCGGGTATGGCGCACCGGCACCGCTCGCTTGTGCAAGCCCAGCTGCGCCGGCACGCCGAGGTCGATCGCGGCCTGCGACATGAAGGTCACCGACGAGATCGCGAGGGCACCGCCGTAGGCACCGAACATCGGTCGGAAGTGGACCGGCTGTGGCGTCGGGATGGAGGCGCTGGGATCGCCCATCGCCGCCATCGCGATCATGCCGCCCTTCAGCACGAGCGACGGCTTGACGCCGAAGAAGACCGGCTTCCAGAGCACCAGGTCGGCGAGCTTGCCCGGCTCGATCGAACCGACCTCGAAGGCGATGCCGTGGGCGATCGCCGGATTGATCGTGTACTTCGCGATGTAGCGCTTGACCCGGAAGTTGTCGTTCCGATCCCGGGATTCGGCGGCTTGGGCCGCGGTGCTGGCCGGCCCCCGCATCGGCGCGAGCCAGCCGCGCTGGGCCTTCATCTTGTCGGCCGCCTGCCAGGTGCGGATGATGACCTCGCCGACGCGGCCCATCGCCTGGCTGTCGCTCGACATCATCGAGAACACGCCGAGGTCGTGCAGGACGTCTTCGGCGGCGATCGTCTCGCGCCGGATCCGGCTTTCCGCGAATGCCAGGTCCTCGGCGATGGCCGGGTCGAGGTGGTGGCAGACCATCAGCATGTCGAGGTGCTCGTCAACAGTGTTGACGGTGTAGGGCATGGTCGGGTTGGTCGACGATGGCAGCACGTTCGGCAAGCCGGCGATCTTGATGATGTCGGGGGCGTGGCCGCCGCCGGCGCCCTCGGTATGGAAGGTGGCGATGGTGCGGCCCTTGAACGCGGCGACCGTGTCTTCGACGAAGCCCGATTCGTTCAGCGTGTCGGTGTGGATCGCCACCTGCACGTCGTGGCGCTCGGCGACGACCAGGCAGGTGTCGATCGCCTTGGGCGTCGTGCCCCAGTCTTCGTGCAGCTTCAGGCCGCAGGCGCCGGCCTCGATCTGTTCGTCGAGCGGGGCGGGCAGACTGGCGTTGCCCTTGCCCATGAAACCGAGATTCACCGGGAAGGCATCGGCCGACTTCAGCATCGAATGAATGTGCCACGGCCCGGGCGTGCAGGTCGTGGCGAAGGTTCCGGTCGCGGGACCCGTGCCGCCGCCGAGCATCGTCGTCACGCCGCTGGCGAGGGCCGCCTCGATCTGCTGCGGGCAGATGAAGTGGATGTGCGAATCGACGCCGCCCGCCGTGACGAGCAAGCCTTCGCCGGCGATGATTTCGGTGCCCGGACCGATCGCGATGTCGACTCCCGGCTGCACATCGGGATTGCCGGCCTTGCCGAGCCCGACGATGCGGCCGGCCTTGATCGCGATGTCGGCCTTGACGATGCCCCAATGGTCGATCACGAGCGCGTTGGTGACGACGGTGTCGGCGACTTGCGCTGAGACGCGTTGGCTTTGTCCCATGCCGTCACGGATCGTCTTGCCGCCACCGAATTTCACTTCCTCGCCGTAGCCGCCGGCACGCAGGGTGTAGTCGGCTTCGACCTCGACGATCAGGCCGGTGTCGGCCAGACGCACCCGGTCGCCGACGGTCGGGCCGAACATCTCGGCATAGGCACGGCGCGAAATCGTGGCCATCGTGCTCGATCGACTTGGGTGCGTTCGGCGCAACGGAGCGTCAGAGCTTGCCGCCGACCATGCCGCGAAAGCCGTGAACGATCCGCGCGCCGGAGTACGCGACCAGCACGACGCTGCGTTGCTGGCCGGGCTCGAAGCGAATTGCCGTACCCGAGGCGATGTCGAGCCGCATGCCGCGGGCGGCGTCACGGTCGAAGCGGAGCGCGCCATTGGTCTCGGCAAAGTGGTAGTGCGAGCCCACCTGGATCGGTCGGTCGCCGCTGTTATCGACGACCAGGGCGACGCTGACGCGGCCGCCGTTCAAGGTCAGGTCGCCGGCGTCGACGAAGATCTCACCCGGCGTCATCGAAGCAACGCGAAGCGATTCATGCGATCGGCTGGTGCACGGTGACCAGCTTGGTGCCGTCGGGGAAAGTCGCCTCGACCTGGATGTCGGGAATCATTTCGGCCACGCCTTCCATGACATCGCCGCGGCCGAGCACGTGCTTGCCTTCGCTCATCAAGGCGGCGACGCTCTTGCCGTCGCGCGCGCCTTCCATGATCGCGGCGCTGATCAGGGCAATCGCTTCCGGATGGTTCAGCTTCAGGCCACGGGCCCGGCGCCGCTCGG
>JALYXU010000134.1 GCA_030946925.1 Pseudomonadota bacterium | reverse complement strand
GCGTGCGACCAGACCATCCGCAGTTGCTCGTCCGCAACCTTCTCTCTGGTTTCACGGTCGAGCTGGACGCCGAGGCGATCGGCGATGTCCTGCAGCATCCCTGGGCGCCTCAGTACCGCTGCAACAGGACTGCCAGGTCGCCGGGACAAGCGACACCTCGCCTGCTGCAGTGCTCGCGGAAGTGTTCGATCTGGCGGACGATGGTGTGCCCCGGCCGATCCCTGTTGAAGTCCCGGAACATCGCGACCAGGGCAGCGTCCTTGTGGCCTGCCAGGCCGCGCAGCCATTGCTGAAGGATGCCGAGGCGGGTGCCCGCGGGCAATTCCATGAATTCGTCGGGCAGTGCGATCGAGGCGGAGCCGGCATCGAGATCCGCGAACAACCCCGGCAAGGGGAGCTGGAAGGTGGCGTCTTCGTTCAAAGGCCCAAAATAGGACGGCGTCAGGGTGCTCACGAGGTCTCCTGGTCTTGATTGCGCCCCAGCGTCGAGCAAGGGCGATGGTCTGGCGACAGTGTGTCGCTCGGCGCGTCCCAAACTCCGTCCGAGCGGGGGCATTTAGGCCCGAGTGTTGTGAAGAGTGCACGAAACGGCCCTTTTGTCCACACGGTTATCCACACGATGTCCTCCAACTTTTCCCCCTCGGTGCCCACGCTGTTGCATCCGGTGAGGGGCGTTCGACTCGGTATCGCGATGGCTGGTGTGCGCAAGGCGAACCGCCGGGACCTGACCGTCGTGACGCTGGAATCCGGCTCAGCGGTCGCCGGCGTCTTCACATCGAATCGCTTCGTCGCGGCGCCGGTCCAGCTGTGTCGGGCCCACCTCGACGGCGGCGCCGAAGTGCGGGCGATTCTCATCAACACCGGGAATGCCAATGCGGGGACCGGCGCTGACGGCCTTGCTCGGGCCCGCGCGACCTGTGCCGCGCTGGCAGCCTTGCTGGGCTGCGAGGCGAGCCAGGTGCTGCCGTTTTCGACTGGCGTGATCATGGAGACGCTGCCGAACGAACGGATCGAGGCAGCCCTTCCGGCCGCGTTGGCCGACCTGCAGCCCGACCACTGGGCGCTGGCGGCCGAGGCCATCATGACGACGGACACGGTCCCCAAGGCAGCCTCGACCAGCCTGTCCATCGGCGGCAAGACCGTGGCGGTGACAGGCATCGGCAAGGGCGCCGGAATGATCCGGCCGAACATGGCGACGATGCTCGGCTTCATCGCCACCGACGCCGTCATTGCACCGGCACTGCTGCAGCAACTGGTGCGCGAGGCAGCCGACGAATCGTTCAACCGGATCACCATCGACGGCGACACCTCGACCAACGATTCGTTCGTGCTCATCGCCACCCAGCGTGCCGGGCACGCGCCCATCACGAGCCTCGACAGCGGCGAGGGCCGCGCCCTCCGCGACGCAGTGTTCGGCGTTGCCAGGCACTTGGCCGAGGCAATCGTTCGCGATGGCGAAGGCGCCACCAAGTTCATCACGATCCGGGTCGGCGGCGGCGCCAGCGTCGCTGAATGCCGCAAGGTGGCCTACTCGATCGCCCATTCGCCCCTCGTCAAGACGGCGTTCTTTGCGAGCGACCCCAATCTCGGACGGATCCTGGCGGCAGTCGGCTATGCCGGAATCGATGATCTCGACCAGACCCGAATCGACCTGTTCCTCGATGACGTGCACGTCGTCGAGGCGGGCGGCCGGCGCGGTGACTATCGGGAAGCGGATGGCCAGCGCGTGATGCAGCAGACCGATATCACCGTCCGTGTCGATCTGCATCGCGGTTCGCACGAGGCCAGCGTCTGGACCTGCGATCTGAGCTACGACTACGTCAAGATCAACGCCGATTACCGCAGCTGAAGGGGTTGCGGGAGTGGGCGCGACGCAACGACTGCTGCATGCCGACGTTGCCGAACCGCATCCCCCGCTGCTAGGATTCGCAGCTCAACGAGAGCACGCTTCATGCAACCCAACCGCAACCCCATCGTCCACGGCGCTTCCGGCGTCCTCGGGCGCGCGGCTGCCGGTGTCGGCATGACCAAGCGCACCGGCGGCGTTCTCGCCCCGGCACCGTTCTAGCCTCTCGGCCTGCTTCGCATCGAAGTTCCGCTGAGAGATCAGCGGAAAATCGATCGCCCGTTTTTCCGCTGCCTGGGCCTTTGGCCCGCAAAGGCCGCCACCGGCGGCCGAGATGGAAAGAGCAGGCCAGCCATGAGATGGCTTTTTGAATTGTTCAGCAGTCTGTTGCCGCCGCGCCCCTGGCTTGCGGCAACCGATCTGCTGCGCGACCTGGCGTACCGACGCCTCTGGACCTCGATCGTCATCAGTTCGTTCGGCGGCCAGGTGACCATGCTTGCGCTGCCGCTGACAGCGGCGCTCCTGCTGCACGCCAGCCCGACTCAGATGGGCTGGCTCACGGCCATGGAGATCGCCCCGTTCGTCTTGTTCTCCCTGCCCTCAGGCGTGTGGCTGGACCGCGTTCGCAAGCTACCCGTCTACGTCGTCGGCGAGTGCACCATCGGCCTCGTCGTTGCGAGCGTGCCTGTGGCGTGGTGGGCAGGCTGGCTGTCGCTGCCCTGGCTGTACGTGTGCGGCTTCGTCATCGGCACGGTGTATACGACGGCGGGCAGCGCGGCGCAGATCGTCCTGACCCAGGTCGTTCCGCGCGATCGCCTGGTCGAAGCACATGCCAAGAACGCGCTCGCCAGCTCGGGCGCAGAGGTCGCCGGGCCCGGCCTCGCCGGTGCGCTCATCAAGGCCGTCGGGGCGCCGATTGCTCTGCTCGTCGATGCGCTGCTGCTGGCGATCTCGGCAGCGATCCTGCGTGGCATCGCCATCCACGAGCGGCCGTGGCAGCCGACCGGCGACGCCACTCCTGCGGTCCAGTTCTGGACCGATCTGAAAGCGGGCGTGCGCTTCGTCGCCCGGCATCGGCTCTTGGTCACACTGGCCATGGTGGTCGGTGGCTGGCAGGCCTGCCACCAGGCGGCGATGGTCGTGCAGATCCTATTTGCAACCCGCACGCTCGGTCTCTCGGAGCAGGCAGTCGGTCTCAGCTACACCGGAATGGGTGCGGGAACGGTCATCGCCAGCGTCTTCGGCAACCGGATCAGCCGCCGCTTCGGGCCCGGCCGAAGCCTGGTCGCGGGAATCGCCATCACCGGCGTGGGCTGGTCGCTGCTCTCGATTGCACCGGTCGACGCCTGGGGTGTCGCCGTCTTCACGCTGACGCTGATGATGTTTTCGACCGGCGCGGTGCTGATCTTCATCAACTTCCTGGCGTTGCGGCAGGCCGTCACGCCAGCGCCCTTGCTCGGCCGCATGACGAGCACGATGCGCTGGCTGATCCTGGTACCCGCTGGCCCCGGTGCCTTGCTCGGCGGCTGGCTGGGCGAGCACCATGGCTTGCGCAGCTCGCTTGCCGTTGCCGGCGGTGGCGCGCTGCTGCTTGCCCTGGCGGCCTCGCGGCTCGATGTCATCCGCAACATCAGGCAGCTGCCGCAACCGGAGCCCGCCGACGGCTGGGTCGGTGCCGAAGCCGACGCGCGGCAGGTCGAGGCGTTCTGAACCGAGAGGAGCCGATGGAACCTGTCCTGATCGAGGTGCCCGAGCGCATCGACAGCGAGCGCCTGATCCTGCGCTGCCCGGGGCGTGGCGATGGCGCAGCCCTCAACGCAGCGGTTGCCGCGTCGTTGCTGGAGCTCGAGCCATGGCTGCCCTGGGCCGCCTCGATGCCGACGCTCGACGAATCGGAGGCGCATTGCCGGCGCCAGCAGGCGCGCTACATCCTGCGCGAAGATCTCGCGATGCTGATGTTCTGGCGGGATGCGTCCGGCGAAGAAGGCGAGCTCGTCGGCGGCATCGGCCTGCACCGCATCGACTGGACGCTGCGGCGCTTCGAGATCGGCTATTGGCGAAAGAGCGGCCTCGAAGGGCGGGGCATCGCCACGGAGGCTGTGGTGGCGATTGCCCGCATGGCCTTCGACAAGCTCGATGCCCGCCGTGTCGAGATTCGCACGGACAACGAGAACGAGCGGAGTTGGAAGGTCGCCGAGCGCGCCCATTTCACGCTCGAAGCCGTGCTTCGGTTCGATGCCGTCACACGAACCAACCAGCCACGCAGCTCACGTGTCTATGCAAGGGTACGTGGCGCCGAGGAGTCGATGGTCACGAGCACGGGGTGAGCGCCGGCCGGTTGCGCGCTGCTCCGCTTCGCTTGCAGCGTAGCTGCCTTGGCCGCGGCCGATCGCTCAGTCGGCGACGCTTGCCGCGGGTGCGAAGCGATCGACGGCGTCGGTGACGATGCCGTCGATGCCCAGGCGGTCGAGTCGATGCGCCTCGACCGGGTCGTTCACGGTGTAGACCAGGCCGCGCACCCCGGCGTCGTGGAGGCGGCGCAAGACCTCGGCATCGAGCACTGAATAGTTGGTGACGACCGCGGCGCAGCCGAGTGCCTCTGCCTCCTCGAGCCAGCCGCTGCGCAGCGAGTCGAGCAACAGGCCGCGTGGCAGGTTGGGTGCGCTTTCCTTCGCGCCGGCCAAGGCGCTCGCCTCGAACGACGTGAGCAGGGGCAGCATCGAGGCACCCGACCAGAGCGCTGCCGCCGCCGCGCCGACCACCAGTCCCGTCTCGCGCTCGCGACCGGGCGACGGCTTGATCTCGATGTCGAGCGCGAAGGCATTGCGCAAGCAGTACCGCGCCACGGCATCGAAGCTTGGAATCGGCTCGCCCGCAAACGCGCGGCTGTGCCAGGCGCCGGCATCGAGCCGGGACAGCGCATCCCAATCCAGCGATGCCGCCGGGCCGTGGCCGCTGGTGGTGCGTTGCAAGGTCGAATCGTGAAGCAGGAAAGGCACGCCATCGGCCGACAGCTTGACGTCGCACTCGAAGGCGCGATAGCCGTATGCGGCGCCGACGCGAAACGCGGCAAGCGTGTTCTCCGGTGCCAGCTTGCCGGCGCCACGATGGGCGATCCAGCGCGGGAAATGCCAGGGCGTCCTCAGCATCGTCGCTCCGTCGCGGCGGCTGGCCGAGCAGGCCTGCTCATGCGCCGACGCGGACCGAAGTCGCCGCGTCGAACCAATGCAACTGCGACGCCGTGGCGGTGATGCCGACGATGTCGCCGACCTTTGGATGCGGCAGCGTCGCGTCGAGGCGCGCGGTGAAGAGCGCCTCGCCGAGGCTGCCGTAGACCAGCCGTTCGGCCCCGAGCATCTCGAGCGCCTGCACCCGCATCGGCCAACCCGCCGCACCGGTGTCGCCATTGAGTTGCACGTGCTCCGGCCGCACGCCGAGCACCAGCTCGCCCTGGCGGGGCGGGGCCGACGGCAACGCAAACCGCTGTCCGGCGGAAGTGAAGCCATCGGCATCGGCGTGACCGCGGATCATGTTCATCGGCGGTGAGCCGATGAAGCTGGCGACGAAGACGGTCGCCGGCCGGTGGTAGACCTCGTCGGGCGTGCCGATCTGCTCCATGCGGCCGGCGTTCATGACGATCATCCTCTCGGCCAGCGTCATCGCCTCGACCTGGTCGTGGGTGACGAAGAGCGATGTCGTGCGCAGCTCTCGGTGCAGCTTCTGAATCTCGAGCCGCGTCTGCGCGCGCAGCTTGGCGTCGAGGTTCGACAGCGGCTCGTCGAACAGGAACACCGCCGGCTGGCGCACGATCGCCCGGCCCATGGCGACGCGCTGGCGCTGCCCGCCGGAAAGCTCGCGCGGCTTGCGCGCGAGGAAGGGGCCGAGCTCGAGGATCTTCGCAGCCTTGTCGACGCGGGTCCTGATGTCGGCCGCGGGCACCTTGGCGATCTTCAGCCCGTATGCCATGTTGTCGAACACCGTCATGTGCGGGTAAAGCGCGTAGTTCTGAAAGACCATCGCGATGTCGCGCTCCGACGGTTCGACGTCGTTGACGACGCGGCCGGCAATCGAGATTTCGCCGGCGGTGATCTCTTCCAGCCCTGCGACCATGCGCAGCAGGGTCGACTTGCCGCAGCCGGAGGGGCCGACGATGACGACGAACTCGCCGTCCGCGACCTCGGCGCTGACGCCGTGGATAACCTGGTTCGCCTTCGGCCCGATGCCGTAGCGCTTGACGACGTTGCGAAGCGAGATCGCGGCCATATCAGGTTGTGCTCATTTCTCGGTGTCCACGAGGCCCTTGACGAACCACTTCTGCATCAGCACCACGACCAGCGCCGGCGGCAGCATCGCCAGGATCGCGGTCGCCATGACGAGGTTCCATTGCTGCTGAGCCTCGCCGCCGCTGATCATGCGTTTGATGCCGATCACGACCGGGTACATGTCCTCGTTGGTCGTCACCAGCAACGGCCAAAGGTACTGATTCCAGCCATAGATGAACTGAATGACGAAGAGCGCGGCGATGCTCGTCGCCGACAGCGGCACCAGCACGTCCTTGAAGAAACGCATCGGCCCGGCGCCGTCCATGCGCGCCGCCTCGACCAGCTCGTCCGGCACGGTCATGAAGAACTGGCGAAACAGGAAGGTCGCCGTGGCCGACGCGATCAGCGGGATGGTCAGCCCGGCATAGCTGTTCAGCATGCCGAGATCCGAGATCACCTGGTAGGTCGGAAAGATCCGCACCTCGACCGGCAGCATCAGCGTGACGAAGATGGCCCAGAAGACAACCCGCTTGAAGGGGAACCGAAAGTAGACGATCGCGAACGCCGACAGCAGCGAAATCGCGATCTTGCCGATCGAGATGACGAGCGCCGAGACCAGGCTGACCCACAGCATCCGGGCGACCGGGGCTGCCGAGCCCGGGCCATGCTCGCTGCCGGTCAGCGCGGCCGCGTAGTTGTGGACCAGGTGGCTGCCGGGCAGAAGCGGCATCGGCGCCTGGAGAATCTCCGCGGCGGTATGCGTCGAAGCGACGAATGTCAGATAGACCGGAAACGCGACGACGACGACGCCGAGGAGCAGCACGCCGTGCGACAGCGCGTTGAGCAGGGGCCGGCGCTCGACCATCATGTGGGCCGCATCAGTAATTCACCTTGTTCTCGACGAAGCGAAACTGGATGACGGTGAGTGTCACGACGATGAGCATCAGCACCACCGACTGCGCCGCCGAACCGCCGAGATCGAGGGCCTTGAAGCCGTCGTAGTAGACCTTGTAGACCAGCACCGACGTGTCCTTGCCGGGGCCGCCTTCGGTCGCCGCGTCGATGATGCCGAAGGTGTCGAAAAAGGCGTAGACGATGTTGATCACGAGCAGGAAGAAGGTGGTCGGCGACAACAGCGGAAAGACGATGGTCCAGAACCGCCGCCATGGCCGGGCGCCGTCGATGGCAGCCGCTTCGATCAGCGACTTCGGGATCGATTGCAGCCCGGCAAGAAAGAACAGGAAGTTGTAGGAGATCTGCTTCCAGACCGCGGCCATCACGATCAGCGCCATCGCGTCGTGGGCATTGAGCAGGTGGTTCCACTCGAAGCCAGCCCGGCGAATCGCATAGGAGACCACGCCGATGCTCGGCGCGAACATGAACAACCACAACACCCCTGCCACCGCCGGAGCGACGGCATAGGGCCAGATCAGCAAGGTCTTGTAGACGAGCGCGCCGCGGATCACCCGGTCGGCGAACACCGCCAGCAGCAGCGAGATGAGGATGCCGACGACCGCAACGAGCGACGAGAAGATGGCGGTCGTTCGAAACGACTCGAGGTAACTCGCGTCGGCAAAGATGCGCTGGAAGTTGGCCAGGCCGACCCATTCGGTGCTGGTGCCGAACGCGTCTTGCTGCTGCAACGACTGCAGGATCGCCTGCGCCGCCGGCCAGAAGAAGAACACGCCGATGACGATCGCCTGCGGCCCGATCAGCAGCCAGGGCAGCCATGCCGAGCGAAAGACGACCCGCTTTTCAGCCGCCACCGCGAGGCCTCACCGGGCCGAGGCGCGCTCGGCCATCAAGACTTGTTCGCTGCCTGAAACCGTTCGAGTTGCTCGTTGCCTCGTTGCACCGCCTTGTCGAGCGCGGTCTTGGCGTCGGCCTTGCCGGCCCAGACCTGCTCGAGCTCTTCGTCGATGATCGTGCGGATCTGCAGGAAGTTGCCGAGCCGGATGCCGCGGGTCTTGTCGGTGGTCTTGCGGATCATCTGGTTGACCGCGACGTCGGCGCCCGGGTTCTGCTTGTAGAAGCCGCTGTTTTCAGTGAGCTTGAAGGCGGCCGTCGTGATCGGCAGGTAACCGGTGCGTTTGTGGCTGGCCGATTGCACCTCCGGACTCGACAGGTAGTTGAAGAACGTCGCGATGCCTTTGTAGTGATCGGCCGGCTTGCCCGACATCACCCAGAGGCTGGCGCCGCCGATCACCGTGTTCTGCG
>JALYXU010000116.1 GCA_030946925.1 Pseudomonadota bacterium | reverse complement strand
CCCAGGCGCGTCGACGTGTTGCCGGCCCTGCCGTTGACCGCCGTGGGCAAGGTCTACTCGGGCTCATCCATCCGCCTGTCGGCATGGTGGTGTTCGTCGTCAAGAGCGTGGTCCAGGAGGTCAGCTTCACGACCATCTTCAAAGGTGTGCTGCCGTTCGTCGTCACCGACATCCTGCGCCTCGTCATCCTGATCTCGTTCCCGGCGATCGCCCTGTGGCTGCCCGGCAGGATGGGCTGAGCAAGCCCGGCTAGTGCAGGGCCGAGGCGAGGGTCAGGCCAAACTCGCCGATCGCGGCATCGAAGGGGCGCGCGTCTTCGCCCATGCAGAAGAAGGTGCCGCGCATCGTTCCGTTCGGCGTCGCCAGCCTGGTCCAGCTGGTGTACTCGAAGCTCTCGCCCGGCTTGAGCACCGGCTGATGGCCGACCACGGCGAGGCCGCGCACTTCGTCGACGTGACCGGTGGCGTCGGTGACGATCCAGTGCCGGGCGATCAGCTGCCCGGTCATGTCGCCGCTGTTCCTGATCGTGATGGTGTAGGCGAAGGCGTACTGGCCGGCATCGCGGTCGGATTGCTCGGGCAGGTGACGGACCACGACGCTGGTCGTGAACTCGGGTTTCGGCATCGCCACATTCTCTCAGGCCGCGCGGGTCGAGACCTAGAATCGTTGCACTCTCGCCGCATGGCCACGTACCGCATCGCACCCAGCATCCTCTCCGCCGATTTCGCGCGGCTGGGCGAGGAAGTGCGCAGCGTCATTGCCGCCGGCGCCGACTGGATCCACTTCGACGTGATGGACAACCACTACGTCCCGAACCTGACGATTGGGCCGATGGTCTGCGCCGCCCTGCGCAAGCATGCCGTCAAGGCCGACGGCAGCAAGGTGCCGATCGACGTGCACCTGATGGTCGAGCCGGTCGACGCCCTGGCGCAGGCCTTCGCCGCGGCCGGCGCCGACATGATCAGCTTTCATCCCGAGGCCAGCCGGCACGTCGACCGGACGCTGCAGCTGATCCGCGGCGAAGGCTGCAAGGCCGGCCTGGTCTTCAACCCGGCGAGCTCGCTCGACGTCCTCGACTGGGTCCTGGACAAGCTCGATCACGTCCTCGTCATGAGCGTCAACCCGGGCTTCGGCGGCCAGTCGTTCATCGACTCGGCCTTGCGCAAGCTCGAGCAGGTCAGGAAGCGCATCGACGCGAGCGGCCGCGACATCCGGCTCGAGGTCGACGGCGGCATCAAGGTCGACAACATCCGCGCCGCGGCCGACGCCGGCTGCGACACCTTCGTCGCCGGCAGCGCCATCTTCGGCGCGCCCGACTACCGCGCCGTCATCGACGCGATGCGCTCGCGCCTGGCTTGATGCGAGCTTGTCGCTGGCCGGTGGCGTCCCCAACTGCCGAGCGCGACGCGGCCCTCACCGCCTTGCCGCATTGAGGCGCGATGCAATACAAGGACTACTACCAGACACTCGGCGTGCCCCGGACGGCATCGCAGGACGAGATCAAGCACGCCTACCGCAAGCTGGCCCGCAAATACCACCCCGACGTCAGCAAGCTGGCCGACGCCGAGGCCCGCTTTAAGGACATCAACGAAGCCAACGAAGTCCTGAAGGATGCCGAGAAGCGCGCCGCCTACGACCAGGTCGGCAAGGGCTTCAAGGCCGGGCAGGAGTTCCAGCCGCCCCCGAACTGGGACGCGGGATTCGAGTTCCGCGGTGGCGCCGATCGCGGCCAGCCCGGCGCAGACTTTGGCGGTGCGGGCTTCGATGCCAGCGACTTCTTCGAGTCGCTGTTCGGCGGCCGAGCGGGTGCGGGGCGTTCTCGCGGCGGTGCGCGGCGCGCCGCCAGCAGGCAAGGCGAGGACCACCACGCCAAGGTCCTGGTGGATCTGGAGGACGCCTTCCACGGCGCCGAGCGGAGCATCTCGTTGCGGGCGCCCAAGGAGGAGGCCGACGGCCGGGTCACGCTCGAAGAGCGACGGCTCGATGTGCATATCCCGCGCGGCATCCGCGCCGGCCAGAACCTGCGTCTGGCCGGGCAGGGCACGCCGGGGGGAGGCGGCGGCCCGGCTGGCGATCTTTACCTGGAGATCGAGTTCAACCCGCATCCGCGGTTTCGCCTCGACGGCGCCGACTTGTATGTCGACCTGCCGCTGGCGCCGTGGGAGGCCGCCCTCGGCGCGACGGTCGAGGTGGCGACACCCGAGGGCACGGTCCAGCTGACGGTGCCCAAGGGTTCGGCGGCCGGTCGGAAGCTCCGTCTCAAAGGGCGTGGCCTGCCGTCTGCCAAGACGACCGGGACTGCCGGAGATCTTTATGCCGTGATCGCGATCGTCTTGCCGCCTGCCGACACCGACAAGGCGCGCGAGGCTTACGCGGCGATGGCCCGCAGCTTCGAGGATTTCGTGCCGCGCCCGACGCGTGGAGGCTGAACCATGGATCACACGAGAACGACTGCCTTGCGCGGCGTCGTCGTCGATGACGAGCTGACCCTGACGACGATCGAGCTGGCCCGCGCCAGCAGCGTCACCGAATCGCACATCGAGCTCTGGGTCAGCGAAGGCGTGCTGCAGGCCCAGGGCGACTCGCCGCAGGAATGGCGCTTCAGCGGCGGCGCACTCAGCCGCAGCCGTGTCGCGATGCGGCTCTCGCGCGACCTCGAGATCAACTCGGCCGGCGTCGCGCTGGCGCTCGATCTGCTGGAGCGGATCGAGCAGCTCGAAGCGCGGCTGCGCCGGGGCCCGGCGACAGGGACGGGACCGCCTCGCCCCTGAGCTCCCTGACCGCGCGTAGATTGCCGGCATGCCCGCCACCCTGATCCGCCCTGGCTACCGGCTCGCCGACAACCTCGCCGCGTCGACCGGCGCCGTCTTCCTGACCGGCACCCAAGCGCTGATCCGCCTGCCGCTGATGCAGGCGCGGCTGGACGCGGCGGCGGGCGTCAAGACGCAAGGCTTCATCAGCGGCTACCGGGGCTCGCCGCTCGGCATGGTCGACCAGCAGGCCTGGAAAGCGGCGGCGCTGCTCGACGCCGCGGGCGTGAAATTCCTGCCGGCGATCAACGAGGAGCTGGCCGCCACCGCAGTGCTCGGCACCCAGCGTGTCGAGTCCGACCCCGATCGCACCGCCGACGGCGTCTTCGCCCTGTGGTACGGCAAGGGCCCCGGCGTCGACCGCGCCGGCGACGCGCTCAAGCACGGCAACGCCTACGGCTCGTCGCCGCACGGCGGCGTCCTCGTCGTCGCCGGCGACGACCACGGCTGCGTCTCGTCGTCGATGCCGCATCAGAGCGAGCCGACGATGCAGTCCTGGCTCATGCCCGTGCTGGCGCCGGCCAACGTCGCCGAGTACCTCGAGTTCGGTCTGTACGGCTGGGCGCTGTCGCGCTTTTCCGGCAACTGGGTCGGCTTCACCGCGCTCTCCGAAGTGGTCGAGAGCGGCGCCACCGTCGACCTCGACGAGACCAACGCGCGCGTCGCTGCCTGGCAGGGCCGCGCCCAGGTCGAGGCGCGGACCGGTTTCGTGCCTCCCGGCGACGGCCTGCATTACCGCTGGCCCGATCTGCCGTCCCTGAAGATCGAAGAGCGCCTGCATGCCAAGCTCGCGGCTGCGCGCGCGTTCGCAAACATCAACTCGATCGACCGACAGATCGTCGTCTCGCCCGGCGCCAGGGTCGGCATCGTCACGTGCGGCAAGGCGCACCTCGACCTGCTCGAAGTCTTTCGCCGGCTCGACATCTCGCTCGATGCGCTGGCGGCTGCGGGCGTGCGGATCTACAAGGTCGGCCTGTCCTATCCGCTCGAGCCGACCCGCATCGAAGCGTTCGCGGCCGGCCTCGAAGAGATCCTCGTCATCGAGGAAAAGGCTCCGGTCGTCGAGGCGCAGATGCGCGACCTGTTCTACAACGCCGCGGTCCGGCCGCGCATCGTCGGCAAGCGCGACGCCGACGGCAAGCCGCTCGTCTCGGAGCTCGGCGAGCTGCGTCCGTCGCGGCTGATCGAGCTGGTCGCCGAGTGGCTGGCGGCGCGCTTCGCGCAACTCGATCGGCGCACGCTGGTCGTCGACTTCACCTTGCCGGCGCTGCTCTCGAACGCCGGCGACTCGGTCCGACGAGTGCCGTACTTCTGCGCCGGCTGCCCGCACAACATCTCGACCAGGGTGCCCGACGGATCGCGCGCGCAGGCCGGCATCGGCTGTCACTTCATGGCCTCGTGGATGGACCGCGACACGGCCGGCCTGATCCAAATGGGCGGCGAAGGCGTCGACTGGGTCTCGCACTCCCAATTCACGACGGTGCCGCACGTCTTCCAGAACCTCGGTGACGGCACCTACTACCACTCGGGCTATCTCGCCATCCGCCAGGCGATCGCCGCCAGGACCAACATCACCTACAAGATCCTCTTCAACGATGCGGTGGCGATGACCGGCGGCCAGCCTGTCGACGGCATCATCTCCGTCGACGGCATCGCCCGCCAGGTCGAGGCCGAAGGCGCGGCCAAGGTCGTGGTGGTGTCCGACGACATCGCCAAGTACGCAGGCACGCACGACCGCTTCCCCGCTGGCACCGAGTTCCACGACCGCGACGCGCTCGACGCGGTGCAGCGGCGCCTGCGCGAGATGAAGGGCGTGACGGTGCTGATCTACGAACAGACCTGCGCCGCCGAAAAACGCCGCCGCCGCAAGAAGGGGGAGCTGGTCGAGCCGTCGCGGCGGCTCGTCATCAACACGCAGGTGTGCGAAGGCTGCGGCGATTGCTCGGTGCAGTCGAATTGCGTCGCGGTGGTGCCGGTCGAGACGCCGCTCGGCCGCAAGCGAAAGATCGATCAATCGAGCTGCAACAAGGACTACTCGTGCGCCAAGGGCTTCTGTCCGAGCTTCGTCGGCGTGATCGGCGGCACCTTGAAGAAGCGGGCCGGCGCATTGGCCGGGCCAGGGGCGGCGCGCTTCGCGACGCTTGTCGCGGCGCTGCCGATGCCGTCGCCGCACGGCTGGACCGGGCCGTACGATCTTCTGGTGACCGGCGTCGGCGGCACCGGCGTGGTCACGGTGGGCGCGGTGATCGCGATGGCCGCGCATCTCGAAGGCCACGCCGCCAGCGTCCTCGACTTCATGGGCTTTGCGCAGAAAGGCGGCTCGGTGCTGTCGTTCGTCCGCGTCGCCGAGGACAAGGCCGCGCTGAATCAGGTGCGCATCGACGCCCAGCAGGCCGATGCGATGCTGGCCTGCGACATCGTTGTCGCTGCTTCCGCCCAGGCCTTGCAGACAGTGCGCCTCGGTCGCACCCGCGTGCTCGCGAACACGCACGAGATTCCGGTCGCCGAGTCGCTCTCCAATCCCGACGCCAGCCTGCACGTCGATGCCTTGCTGGCGAAGATCGTCTTCGCCGCCGGCCCGGATCGGGTCGAGACGATGGACGCGCAGTCGCTCGCCGAGCAGTTCCTCGGCGACTCGATCGTCTCCAACATCGTCGCGCTGGGCTACGCCTGGCAGAGCGGCCTGGTGCCGGTCGGGCTCGCGGCGTTGCAGCGGGCGATCGAGCTGAACGGCGTCGCGGTCGAGAGCAACAAGACGGCGCTGGCTCTCGGCCGGCTCGCTGCCGCCGATCCCGTGGCTTGCCGGGCGCTGCT
This sequence comes from Pseudomonadota bacterium, assembly GCA_030946925.1. Classification (GTDB taxonomy): domain Bacteria; phylum Pseudomonadota; class Gammaproteobacteria; order Burkholderiales; family Burkholderiaceae_C; genus Schlegelella_A. The sequence continues at coordinate 7,998 of JALYXU010000116.1, read as the reverse complement.
GCACGAGCCCGGGGCGGGTTCCGCTCAGGAGGAAACGCTCGACGCGCTGGTCGAGCGCTCGGCCGCGTTCGTCGCTTCCTACCAGAGCCCGCGATATGCCGGGCGCTACCGTCGCCTGGTCGCGGCGTCGCGGGCTCGGGAGGAGTCGCTCGGGTGGGTCGGCTCGGTCGGCTCGGTCGGCTCGGTCGCCGCGGACGAGGCGAACACGTGTCGCGGCAGCGTCGGCGCCGCGATTCAGCCTCGCGCCGTCGTCGCCGCGGCGCCGCTGCCATTCACGCGCGCCGTTGCCGAGCAGATGCGCAAGCTGATGGCCTACAAGGACGAGTACGAGGTGGCCCGCCTCTACACCGACGGCAGCTTCGCGCGGCAGCTTGCCGAGCAGTTCGACGGCGCGCCGACGCTCGAGTTCTACATGGCGCCGCCTGCGCTGATGAGGCCGAAAAAAGGCGGCCACGCCGCGGCGCCGAAGAAGCGCCGCTTCGGCGCCTGGATGTTGCCGCTGCTGAAGTTGCTGGCGCGCGGCAAGGTCCTGCGCGGCACCCGGTTCGATCCGTTCGGCGGCACCGACGAGCGCCGGCTCGAGCGGCGTCTGATCGACGAATACGAAGCGCGGGTCGCCGAGCTGCTCGGCGGGCTCCAGCCCGACAACGTCGCGATCGCCACCGCGATTGCCAATGTGCCGGCGTCGATCCGCGGCTATGGCCACGTCAAGCTGGCCAGCGTGGCGATCGCCAGGGCACGCGAGAGCGAGCTGCTCAACCGCTTCGATCCGCTGCGTTATCCGCGCCCGTCAGGCGCCGCCCAGGCCGGCCAGTTCCGCGGCATCCCGGTGACGTCCGCGTAGTCGCGTCGGCCTAGTTGCGCTGCTACACTTTTGCGATGGTCATGCTCGAGACAGTTGCCGCGAGGTCGCAAGGCCAGGGAGCCTGGCTTTGGCGGCGCTGCCTGGGCCTCGGCCGCAGCTGAGGCGCGGCCGGCCGGCGTCGCTCGAGGCGAGCCCCGGTTGAACGCGGCGGTCGGCTGACCGCCGTTGCCGATCGCGATGCCTCCCGAGTGCCGGGTCTGCATCGACAAGCGCAGGCGAAAGCCCCCGCGATCCAGGACGACCATGACGGAAACCGAATTCAAGCGCCTCGCTGCGCAGGGCTTCAACCGCATCCCGCTGATCGCCGAGGCCTTCGCAGATCTCGAGACGCCGCTCTCGCTCTATCTCAAGCTCGCCCGCGGCGGCCCTGGCGACGGCAGCCTCAGCTTTTTGCTCGAGTCGGTGGTCGGCGGCGAGCGCTTCGGCCGCTATTCGTTCATCGGCCTGCCGGCGCGCACGCTGCTGCGGGCCCGCCGTTTCTGCACCGAAGTGGTCAGCGACGGCGCGGTTGTCGAGACGCATGACGGCAATCCGCTCGACTTCATCGCCGCCTGGCAGAAGCGTTTCAAGGTGGCGCTCGGGCCCGACCTGCCGCGCTTTTGCGGTGGTTTGGCCGGCTATTTCGGCTACGACGCGGTCCGCTACATCGAGCCCCGCCTGGCCACGACCTGGAAGGACGGCGGCATCGACACGCCCGACATCCTGCTGCTGCAATGCGAAGAGCTGGCGGTCATCGACAACCTGTCGGGCCGCCTCTATCTGATCGTCTACGCCGACCCGGGCTCGCCCAGGGCCTGGTCGCGGGCGCGACAGCGCCTGGCCGAGCTGGGCGAGAAGCTGAAGCGCAGCGTCACCGCGCCGGCCGTGGCTGCCACCGCCGCGCAGCCGGTCGAGCGCGAATTCGCCAAGGCCGATTACCTCGCCGCGGTGGCCGAGGCCAAGCGCTACATCGCCGCCGGCGACATGATGCAGGTGCAGCTCGGGCAGCGTCTGAGGAAGCGCTACACCGGCTCGCCGCTGAGCCTTTATCGGGCCCTGCGCGCGCTCAACCCGTCGCCCTACATGTTCTTCTACGACATGGGCGAGTTCCAGGTGATCGGTGCGTCGCCGGAGATCCTGGTTCGGCAGGAGCGCAGCGCCGAGGGCGACAAGGTGACGATCCGGCCGCTGGCGGGGACCCGACCGCGCGGCGCCACGGCCGAGCTCGACAAGGCGCTCGAGGCCGAGCTGCTGGGCGACCCGAAGGAGCGCGCCGAGCACCTGATGCTGATCGACCTGGCGAGAAACGACATCGGCCGGATCGCCAGGACCGGCAGCGTCAAGGTCACCGAGGCCTTCATGGTCGAGCGCTACTCGCATGTCATGCACATCGTCAGCAACGTCGAGGGCATGCTGAAAGAGGGCATGAGCAACCTCGATGTGCTGAGGGCGACCTTCCCCGCCGGCACCCTGACCGGGGCGCCGAAAATCCGGGCGATGCAGATCATCGACGAGCTCGAGCCGGTCAAGCGCGGCCTGTACGGCGGCGCCTGCGGCTATCTCAGCTTCGCCGGCGACATGGACATTGCCATCGCCATCCGCACCGGCATCGTCAAGGATCAGATGCTGTACGTGCAGGCCGCGGCCGGCATCGTCGCCGACTCCGTGCCCGAGCTCGAATGGCAGGAGACCGAGGCCAAGGCGCGGGCCCTCGTGCGGGCCGCCGAGCTGGTCGAGGCGGGCTTCTGATGGACGCCGCTCAGAACAGCAGCGGCGGTGCCAGGGCGCCGAGCAGGCCTGCACCGATCGCGGCAGTCCAGAGCCCGAAACGAGGCCCGGCCCAGCGCGGCCTCGGCATCGCCGCCAGCGCGCAGACGACGGCGGCCGAGCCGGACAGGAGGAACACCATCGCCGAGCCCAGCGCAACGGTCGATGCCGCATCGGTCGTTGCCATCGCCCGGACGACGTGGCCCATGGCCAGGCCGGCGGCCAGCGCCAGGAGAGTGCGTGCATCGGGCGATGGCGCGGCGACAGGGGGTGAATCGTTCATGGTGGCGGCGCTGGAGGAAGCAGCGGTTATGCCGCATCCGCGACTCGCGCGGCTGGTCGGCGGGGCAGGCCGGCGTGTCGAAATGCGCGGCATCGGCTTGGCCGTGCAGTGGGCAGAGCGCAAGCGCATTGCAAGGAGCCTGCGATGCTGCTGATGATCGACAACTACGACTCGTTCACCTACAACCTGGTCCAGTACTTCGGCGAGCTGGGCGAAGAGGTTCGGGTCGTCCGCAACGACGCCATCACGCTCGACGGCATCGCCGCCCTGGCGCCGGCGCGGCTGGTGCTCTCGCCCGGGCCGTGCTCACCGGCCGAGGCCGGCATCTGCGTCGAGGCGATCCGCGCTTTCATGGGCAAGCTGCCGATCCTCGGTGTCTGTCTCGGCCATCAGGCGATCGGCGCCGCGCTCGGCGGCAAGGTCGTGCCGGCGGCACGGCTGATGCACGGCAAGGCGAGCCGCCTCAGCACCGACGGCCGCGGTGTCTACGCCGGGCTGCCGAGCGAGTTCGACGTCATCCGCTATCACTCGCTGGCGATCGAGCGGGCGAGCCTGCCGGCAGCGCTCGAGGTGACCTCGAGCAGTGACGACGGTGAGATCATGGGCGTCCGCCATCGCCAGCTCGCGGCCACCGGCAGCCCGCTCGAGGGCGTGCAGTTCCACCCCGAATCGATCCTGACGGAGCATGGTCACGCGATGCTGAAGAATTTCCTGAGCGGGTCATGACCGTCGACCTGCGCAGCGACACGGTGACGCGGCCGACCGCCGCGATGCGGGCGGCGATGGCCGGCGCCGCTCTGGGCGACGACGTCTTCGGCGACGACCCGAGCGTCAATGCGCTGCAGGAGCGGGTCGCGGCGCTCCTCGGCAAGGAGGCAGCCCTGTTCGTCAGCAGCGGCACCCAGGCCAATCTGTGCGCGCAGATGAGCCACTGCCGGCGCGGCGAGGAGGCGATCGTCGGCCAGCTGGCGCACTGCTATCGCTACGAAGCCGGCGGCGCCGCCGTGCTCGGCAGCATCCAGCCGCAGCCGCTGCCGCAGCAGGCCGACGGGACCTTGTCGCTGGCCGACATCGAGGCCGCGATCAAGCCCGACGACGACCACTTCGCACCGACCCGACTGCTCTGTCTGGAGAACACCTGGAACGGCCAGGTGCTGTCGATCGACTACATCGAAAAGGCGACCGCGCTGGCGCGCCGGCACGGCATCGCCAGCCATCTCGACGGCGCCCGTCTCTTCAACGCGGTCGTTGCATCGGGCGTGCCGGTGGCGCGCATCGCATCGCATTTCGACAGCGTCTCGGTGTGCTTCAGCAAAGGCCTCGGTGCGCCGGTCGGCTCGGCCCTGGTCGGCTCGCGGGCGCTGATCGATCGGGCGCGCCGGATCCGCAAGATGCTGGGCGGCGGCATGCGGCAGATCGGCATGCTCGCCGCTGCGGCTTCGCACGCGCTCGACCACCACATCGAACGGCTCGCCGACGATCACGCCAACGCCAAGCGGCTGGCCGAGGGCCTGGCGGCGATCCCCGGTATCGCCGTCGTGGCGCCCGACACCAACATCGTCTTCGCCAGCCTGGCAGATGGCCGCGGCGAGGCGTTGCTTGCGCATCTGGAACGGCGCGGCGTGCTTGCGACCGGATTGATCGGCCTTCGCTTCGTCACCCATCTCGATGTCGACGCGTCGGGTGTCGATGGCGCCGTCGCCGCGACCCGCGAATTCATGCAGTCCTGACCGGGAGACGACGATGCAGATCTCGAACACCGATGCGCTGTCGCGCACGATCGACCACCGCGAGATCTTCCACGACGAGATGCTCTCGCTGGTGCGCCGCATCATGGGCGGCGAGATGTCGCCGGTGATGATGGCGGCGGTGCTGGTCGGGCTGCGCGTCAAGAAGGAGACGATCGGCGAGATCACGGCCGCGGCGCAGGTGATGCGCGAGTTCGCGTCGAAGGTCGAGGTCAAGGACCGCGCCCATCTCGTCGACATCGTCGGCACCGGCGGCGACGGCTCGCACACCTTCAACATCTCGACCTGCAGCATGTTCGTCGCGGCAGCATGCGGCGCCCGGGTCAGCAAGCACGGCAACCGAAGCGTGTCGAGCAAGTCCGGCAGCGCCGACGTGCTCGAAGCGCTCGGCTTCTCGCTCGCCCTGACGCCCGCGGAGATCGCCGCGTCGATCGAGGCGACCGGGATCGGCTTCATGTTCGCGCCGAACCACCATCCGGCGATGAAGAACGTCGCCGCGGTGCGCAAGGAGCTCGGCATCCGGACCATCTTCAACATCCTCGGCCCGCTGACCAATCCGGCCGATGCGCCGAACATCCTGATGGGCGTGTTCCATCCCGACCTGGTCGGCATTCAGGTGCGCGCCCTGCAGCGGCTCGGCGCCGAGCACGCGCTGGTCGTCTACGGCAAGGACGGCATGGACGAAATCTCGCTCGGCGCGGGCACCCTGGTCGGCGAGCTCAAGGACGGCGAGATCCGCGAATACGAGATCCATCCGGAAGATTTCGGCCTGCCGATGGCGAGCAGCCGGGCGTTGCGCGTCGAAAGTCCGGCGCACTCGAAGTCGATGATCGAATCGGTGCTCGGGGACGAGCCCGGCGCGGCGCGCGACATCGTCGCCCTCAACGCCGGTGCGGCTCTGTACGCCGCCAACGTGGCGGCGACCATGGCCGAAGGCATCGCCATGGCGAGCAACGCCATCGCCGACGGCCGGGCCCGCGCCAAGATGGACGAGTTCATCGCCTTTGCCGCGCGCCCGGCCAAAGCCTAGGCACAGCCGATGAGCGACATCCTGCGCCAGATCGTCGAGTGCAAGCGCGATGAGGTCGGCAAGGCCCGGGCCCATCGCAGCCTGGTCTCGATCCGCGACGATGCCGAGGCGCTCGGTGGCCAGCGCGACTTCCTCGCCGCCATGCGCGGCCCGATCGCGAAGGGCAACGCCGCGGTCATCGCCGAGATCAAGAAGGCGAGTCCGAGCAAAGGCGTCTTGCGCCAGGACTTCCGGCCTGCGGAGATTGCCGAGAGCTACGCACGCCACGGCGCCGCGGCGCTCAGCGTCCTGACCGACGCGCGCTTCTTCCAGGGCTCGGCCGCGGCGCTCGAGTCGGCCCGCGCGGCCTGCCCGCTGCCGGTCCTGCGCAAGGACTTCATGATCGAGAGCTATCAGTTGTTCGAGGCGCGGGCGATGGGCGCCGACTGCGTCCTTCTCATCGCCGCCATCCTCGACGACAGCCAGCTCGTCGACTTCGAGGCGACCGCGACCGCGCTCGGCATGGCGGTGCTTGTCGAAGTGCACGACGACGCCGAGCTCGACCGCGCAGCGGTGCTCAAAACCCCCCTTGTCGGCATCAACAACCGCAACCTGCGCACCTTCGAGGTGTCGCTGGACACCACCGTGTCGATGCTGCCGCGGCTGCCCTCGGGCCGGCTCGTCGTCAGCGAAAGCGGTATCCATGCGCCGGCCGATGTCGAGCGCCTGCGCCGGGAGGGCGTCCACGCGTTCCTGGTCGGCGAGGCATTCATGCGGGCGGCCGACCCGGGCATGGCTCTCGCCAGGTTGCTGCAATGAGCACGGCAATCGGCGAGAGCGCATCGGTCGAGCTGCCGCGGTGAGCCTGGCGGCACCGAGGGCGGCGCCAGCAAGGCCGGGCCAGTGAGGGCCGCGGATCTCGAGGCGGCGTTCGCGTCGCTGCCGCCGGCCTGGGCGGCCGTCCTGCCGGGCTGGACCCTCGAGCGACTGTGGGCGGTGCAGCGCCGGGTCGAGGCTGTCTCCGCAGACCGGCCGATCGCGCCCGAGGATCCCTTCCGAGCCCTTCGTCTGGTCGCGCCTGCCGACGTGAAGGTCGTGGTCATCGGCCAGGATCCGTACCCGAGCCCGGGCCACGCCGATGGGCTGGCCTTTTCGGCCGGGCACGGCCGACCGCGTTCGCTGGCCCGCATCTTCGAGGTTCTGGCGGCGGACCGGCCCGGCCGGTTCGAGCCGCCCGAAGTCTGGAAGCTCGACGCCTGGGCGAGCCGGGGCGTGCTGCTGCTGAATCCGGTCCTCACCGTCGAAGTCGGCCGAAGCGGCAGCCATCATGCGTGCGGATGGCAAGCGCTGACTGCCGAGATCGTGCAGGTGCTTGCTCGATACCCTGATCCGCCGGTGTCCTTGCTCTGGGGCAGCAAGGCGCAGGCGTTCTGGGCCGATGCCGTGAGCGGCGGCAAGGCCACGGCTTTGTGCACCCGACACCCCGCCTACGATTTCCGGCGCGCCTTCATGGCCGAAGGCAGCCATTTCGAGGCCACCGCGGAGCGCGTCGACTGGTGGGCGGTCGGCAAAAGAGAGTCGCCCGTGCTATAGTCTTCGGTTCGTCTCGGAGGGGTGCCCGAGTGGCTAAAGGGGGCAGACTGTAAATCTGTTGGCTTACGCCTACGCTGGTTCGAATCCAGCCTCCTCCACCAGCAATCACCGGTTTTTTCAGAATCCATTCAGGCGGTTTCACGCGTGGCCGGCGGCGCCGCGAGCTTCCCCGGGCGGGAGTAGTTCAATGGTAGAACCCTAGCCTTCCAAGCTAATGACGCGGGTTCGATTCCCGTCTCCCGCTCCAGTCTGAAAAGCGCGTCGGGCGCCGAGCTTTTTTCAGACTGCGCGCGTCCCGCGTCGCGGTTCGGCCCATGTGGCTCAGTGGTAGAGCACTCCCTTGGTAAGGGAGAGGTCGCGCGTTCGATCCGCGCCATGGGCACCAGACGCTTCGCGGACACGGGTGGCGGGTCGCAAGCGGCCCTTCAAGGAATCACGACCAGCAGGTTTTTCGGAGCAAGAAGCAAATGGCAAAGAGCAAATTCGAGCGGACCAAGCCGCACGTCAACGTCGGGACCATTGGCCACGTCGACCATGGCAAGACCACCTTGACCGCGGCCATCACCACGGTCTTGAGCAAACTCTTCGGTGGCGAGGCCAAGGCCTACGACCAGATCGACGCGGCGCCCGAGGAGAAGGCGCGCGGCATCACCATCAACACCGCCCACGTCGAGTACGAGACCAAGAACCGGCACTACGCCCACGTCGACTGCCCCGGGCACGCCGACTACGTCAAGAACATGATCACCGGCGC
>JALYXU010000110.1 GCA_030946925.1 Pseudomonadota bacterium | reverse complement strand
GCGATCTCGAAGATCCGCTGCAGCGCCTTGTCATCGAAGGGAAGCGCCCGCGACATGCCGGCCACCGACAGGCGATGCCGGATGTAGTGCTCGGTCTCCTTCTGCGACAGCGCCTTCAGGTGAAAGCGCGCGATCACGCGTTGCGCCAGCTGCTCGAGGTCGGGCCGCTCCAGCATGGTCCGCAGCTCGGGCTGGCCGATCAGGACGATCTGCAGCAGCTTCTTCTCGCTGGTCTCGAGGTTGGTCAGCAGGCGCAATTGCTCGAGCACCTCGACCGAGAGCATCTGCGCCTCGTCGATGATGAGGACGTTGTTCTGGCCGACCGCGTGCGTCTTCAGCAGGAACTCGTTGAGCGTGTCGACGTAGGTCTTCACGGTCGGCGGCATGCCGTCGTCCGGCCGCGGCGGGATCCGGAACTCGTCGCAGATCGACTTCACCAGCTCCATCACCGTCAGCTTCGGATTGAAGATGTAGGCGACGTTGCAGCGCTTCGGGATCTGCTCGAGGAAGCAGCGGCAGACGGTGGTCTTGCCGGCGCCGATCTCGCCCGACAGCAGCACGAAGCCGCCGCCGCCGCCGACGCCGTAGAGCAGGTGCGCGAGCGCCTCGCGATGGCGCTTGCTCATGTAGAGATAGCGCGGATCGGGGGCGAGCGAAAACGGCTCGTGCTTCAGCCCGAAGAAGCGTGTGTACATGGCCAGGAGAATAACGTTGCAGCCGGACGCGTCTTGCGTTCGGCCGGCGCGACGGCGGTCGCCTCGGGCGGGCAATCAGTCGAAGGCATAGCGCATGCCGGCTGAGAACAGGCGCGGTGCACCGGGCGCGAAGAATGTCGAGCTGCGCACCGGATAGCGTCCCTGGCCGTCCCGTGGCAAGGGCTGGGCGACGAAGCGGCCAGTGGCGTCGAAGCCAGTTGCGCCGAGCTGCGCCGCGGTGGCGTAGCGTCGGTCGAGCAGGTTGCCGACACGGGCGAACACGGTGAGCGAACGGGTCGCCTGCCTTGTCGCGCCAAGGTTGAGGACGGCGTAGCCCGGCGATCTTCCCGGCCCGAGATAGAACACGCCGTCGGCGACGTGGCTGCCGTTTTCGTTGCCGCGCGCCAGCGCCCCCGATGTCGCGACGAGATCGAGTGCGAGGGTCGTTCCAGCCTCGGCCGCGAGCTCGAGCGAGGCCTTGAAGATCTGTCGCGGCACGAGCGGCAGGCGATCGCCGGGAGCGATGTCGATCGAGCCGGCGAAGCCCGGGCCTTGGTCGTTGCTGCTGTTGCCCGCGCCGTTGACGCGTTCGGCGCTGCGAAAGCGCGCATCGAGCAGGGTCCAGGCGAAGTCGGCCGATACGCCCGCGGCTTTCGCCGAGGCGCCTAGCTCGACGCCTTGCCGTCGGGTCCGGCCGAAGTTGCGGAAGTAACCCTGGCCGGAGGCGTCGCTGCTGACGAACAGAAGATCGTCGCGGTTGTCGGCGCGAAAGACGCCGGCTCGCCAGGTCGCCAACGGCGCGAGATCGCCGCGCAGGCCGGCCTCGAGCGTTCGCGCCACGACCTGCTTGAGCGGCGGATCGCCGGCCAGCGCGTTCGGCAGCCGGCACGGTTGCGCCGGGTTGGCACAGCCGAGCTCGATTGCCGTCGGCGTCCGGCTGCCCTCGTTGTAGCCGGCGTAGAGCTGGACGGCGCGGCGCGGATTCCAGTTCAGGCCGAGCGCCGGGTTGAGCCGGGCAAACAGATCGTCGCCGTCCAGCGAAGCCGGGTCGGGCGCGGGGCGCAGGGCATCGCGGTTGCGCACCGTCGTGCGGTCGTACCGCGCTGCCACGGTGACGTGCCAGTCGGCGCCGAGGGCGATGCTGTCGGCGCTGAAAACGCTTGCCGTCGCGGTCCGTGCGGACAGGCTCACCGCCGTCTCGGCGGCGCCGACCCCGCGGTCGCCGAGGAAGTCGGTCACGGTCTGCACGCTGCGGTCGGCAAGAACGAACCCCGGCGCAGCGATCTGGGCGAAGCGCGTCCTGCTGGTGTCGAATGCGGCGCCGACGACGATCCGATGCGTCGTCGTGCCGAGCTGCAGCTTGCCCGACGCTTGCGCCGTCACGCCGGCCTGCGCCTGCGCGTTGTGGCTGCGACGGAGCACGCCGTTGCAGGCGAGCTCGGTGTCCCCGTCCTGCAGCGCCTGCGCGACACAGCGCAGGAACGGGAACGGCGTCGTCGTCGCATCGACGACTGCGGGCGCGGCGATGCCGGCGCCGGCCAGCGCGCTGCGATCGGCATCGCTCAGTGCGTAGAGCGGCTGGTCGAGCGAGGCGTCGTTGAGATCGCCGTTGACGGTGCGCGTGTCGATGCGGCGCAGGTAGGCCTGTGCCGAGACGCCCCAGCCATCGGCGCGGTCGTGCGTCGCCGCGACGCTCAGAAGCCCCGACCGGTTGCGCGTCTCGTCGGGGCGCGTGTAGACACTCGCGTCGCGCTGGGCGAGCAGCTGGCCGTCCTGCAGCCCGTTGCCGTGCAGCGCGGTCGACGCTGCGCTTGCCGAAAGCGCGAGACGGGTCGCGCCGGAGCGCCAGCCGAGCTTGCCGAAGGCTTGGCCGAGCCGCGACGCCGAGTCGTCGCGCCAGCCTCTGTCGCGAAAGACGCTCGCTGCGCCGAACCATTCGAGGCCGCGCGCGTCGATGCCGCCGCTCTCGACCTCGATCTGGCTGCGGCCATGCGCACCGATCGTCGTCTGGGCCGAGCTGCCGGGATGGGTCGTGCCGTCCTTGGTCTGCACCGACAGGGCGCCGCCGAGGGTGTTGAGGCCGAACAGCGGATTCGACCCCGGCATCAGGGTGATCGAGGCGATCGCCGCCATCGGCAGCAGGTCCCAGCTGACGATGTCGCCGAACGGCTGATTGAAGCGGACGCCGTCGACATAGAGCGAGAGTCCCTGCGGCGTGCCGAGCAACGGCGACGCGGTGTAGCCGCGGAAGCTGACGTTGGGCTGGAACGGGTTGCCCTGGATCTCGTTGATGTGGACGCTGCCGAAGCGGCGGTTCATGAAGTCGCCGAGCGAGAGCGCGCCGCTCCTGGCGATGTCGGCCCCGGTCGCTGTCTGCACCGGCGCCGGCACGCGATCGCGCGGCAGGTCGAGCCCCGGCAGCGGCGTCGCGCCGATCACGCTGACCGGCGCCAGCATCGTCGGCGCCGGGACCGGCTCGTCGGCGCAGGCCAGTGCGGGAACGAGCGCTGCGCAGGCGACCAGCGTTGCGCCGCGATGCCTGATCACCGGATGGCGACGCCCCATGGCAGCTTGCCGACGGCGATGTCGGCGATCTTCTCGTTCTTCTGCGTGTCGATCACCGAGACGCTGCCGGAGCGGCCGCAGGCGACGTAGAGCTTGCCGCCGTCCGGGGTCATCGCCATGTTCCAGGGCCGCTGGCCGACCGCGACGGTCGCGACCGCGACGTTGGCGGCGACGTCGATCACCGACACCGTCGCGTCGCCGCCGTTGGACACGTACAGCCATCTGCCGTCGGGGTGGAGGACGACGCCGTTGCTGCGCAGGCCGGCCTTGATCCTGGCGAGCACGGTGAACGCCCGGGCGTCGATCACGTAGACCTCGTTCGAGCTCTCGGCCGCGACGTAGGCGCGCGTGCTGTCTGCGGAAAAGGCGATGCCGCGCGGCCGGACCCCCACCGGGATCTGCGCCACCTGGGCGCGTTGCGCGACTTCGATGATGTCGACGGCCTCGCCATCCTCCGCGCTCACGAACACATAGCGGCCGTCGGGGGTGAAGACGGCATGCTCTGGATTCTTGCCGCGCACCTTGACGACGAACGACTTGGCACTCGTGCGCGTGTCGACGAACACGATCTCGTTGGTCTCCTCGACCGCGGTGACCACCCAGCGGCCGTCAGGCGAAATGCCGACCCCTTCCGGCGAAGCGCCGACGCCGATCGTGCCGGAGCGCTTGCGCGTCGCCAGGTCGACGACGACGAGCGCGTTGTTCGGCTGGTCGCTGACGTAGGCGGTGCGGCCGTCGGCCGAGATGACGGTGCCGCGCGGCTTCTGGCCGACCGCGACGTCGGCGACGACCTGATCGGTCGCCGTGTCGATGATGCTGAGCGTTCCCGAACCCTCGTTCGGCACGTAGGCGAAAGGCGCGGCGGCGGCGGCGAGCGGAACGACCGCGAGCGCGGCAGTGACGAGAACAGCAGGCAGCGAGAAGCTCATCGGCAGGACCCGTGGCGGCGCAGACAGGTCAGGGCGCAATGCGCGCGAAGATGCCGTCGTGCTCGACCAGTGCGTGCTTCAGCGCCATCGCGACGTGGCCGAGCGTCAGTGCGAGCAGCAGATAGGTGCTGGCGTCGTGAAGGCCGACCAGGAACACATACGCGGCGGGCCAGTCGGGGCCCCATGGCGCGAGCGCCAGGCCGAACAAGCGGACGCCGTGCTTGCTGAAATTGGAGCCGAGGTAGCCGGCCAGCGGCGCGACCAGCATGCAGGCATAGAGCGCGACATGACCCAGGTTCGCAGCGCGCTGCCGGCGCGCCGACATCGTCTCCGGCCAGGGCGGCGGAGCGTGGCCGAAGCGCCAGGCGATGCGAACGACGACGAGGATGCCGAGGACGATGCCGAACGACTTGTGCAGGTTGATGACGCCGGCCCGCGCCGGCGTGCCGCGCGGCGCGATCTCGTCGAGCACGAAGCCGAAGGCGATCTCGGCGAGCAGCATGGCGCCGATGCCCCAGTGCAGCCAGGCGGAGACGCGGTCGTAGCGCGGGCCGGGCCCCGGCGTGACGAGGAGCCTGCTCGCCTGAGCCGCCGAGACGTGCCGGTCGGCCCCCGTCGCGGGTCTTGTCAGCGTCGCCATCGTGGTTGCCGCAGCGGGCCGCCATCACAGCCCGGTGACGTAGTGCGCGAGGTTCTCGATGTCCTGTGCGCTCAGCGTGTTGGCGACGCTGGTCATGCTGCCCGCGTCGTTGGTGCGCTTCCTCGCCTTGAAGTCGGAGAGCTGCTTGACGACGTAGGCGTAGTGCTGGCCGGCGACGCGCGGAACCTCGTTCTGGCCGGCGAATCCGCCGAGGTGGCACATCGTGCAGAGCGTTTCGTCGGCCTTGGCCTTGCCGAGCTTGGCCTTCGCCGCGTCGACGGCAAAGGTCTGCGGCGCCGGCTTTTGCTTCGCGAAATAGTCGGAGAGCTCGCGCATCTCGTCTCGCGTCAGGCCGATTGCCATCGGCGACATCTGCGGATCGCTGCGCCGGCCTTCCTGGAAATCGCGCAGCTCGAGATACAGGTAGCGCGAGGTTTGCCCGGCCAGGATCGGATACATCGGGTCGACCGACTTGCCCAAGGGGCCGTGACACGCGACGCACACCGCCGCCTTGGC
>JALYXU010000089.1 GCA_030946925.1 Pseudomonadota bacterium | reverse complement strand
CCCCGGCACGCGGCGGCGGGGGCGCGCCGGGCGACGCCGAGCGCCCGGCGGTGTTCGTCCTGCCCGGCATCCTCGGCTCGAACCTCGCGCTCGACGGCAAGCGGATCTGGCTCGGCTTCCGTTTCGTCAACGGCCTGAGGCAGCTGGCCTGGGATCCGGCCACTGCCGCCCATGTCGCGCCCGACGGGCCGATCGGCAGCGTCTACGGCGCCTTGATCGATCGACTCGGCCAAAGCCACGAGGTCATCGCCTTCGCGTTCGACTGGCGCCGGCCGATCGAAGACGAAGCGCAGCGGCTGGCCGACGCCGTCGACGCGGCGCTCGACGCGCGTGTCGTCAGCCTGCAGCCGGTGCGGATCCTCGCCCATTCGATGGGCGGCCTGGTCGCGCGGACGATGGCGATCGAGCGCCCCGCCACCTGGCGGCGCATGCTCGGCCACGACGGCGCGCGACTGCTGATGCTCGGCACGCCGAACGCCGGCTCTTGGTCGCCGATGCAGACGCTCTCGGGCGACGACACCTTCGGCAACGCCCTGGCCGCGTTCGGTTCGCTGTTCGACAACTCGGGCGCCCGCCAGACGATGGCGGCGATGCCCGGCTTCCTGCAGCTGCAGGCCGGCCTGCTCGATCCGGCGACGCGTCTCGACCGGGCCGAGAGCTGGCAGAAGCTGGCCGACCAGGACCTGGCCAGCCTCGCGCAGCGCAGCATCTGGCATCTCGAAAGCGTGCAGCGGACCATCTACCAATGGGGCGCGCCGCCGCAGGCCGTGCTCGACCTGTCGGTGGCATTGCGGCGAAAGCTCGATGCTCAGGCGGCCGGCCTCGGCAGCGATGCCCGAAAGATGGTCGTGGTGGTCGGCCATGCCGCCTTCACACCGGCCGGCTACACCTTCGGCGACGCCGGCCTCGAATACCTCGACGCGCCCGGGGGCGGCGACGGCCGGGTGCCTTTGACCAGCGCGCTGTTGCCGGGCGTTTCCACTTGGAAGCTGAACGCATCGCATGGCGATCTGCCGAGCCGTGCCGATGCCTTTGCCGCGTATCTCGAGTTGCTCGGCAGCGGCCAGACCAGCCTGCTCGAGCCATTCGTTGCCGCGGCCCAGCCGGCGCGCGGTAGCGGCGCGCCTGCGCTGCTCGCCCCCGGTGCCGGCGGTTCGCGCAGCCGGCCATCGCGCGGGCTGCTCGCCTCGCGGCCGCCCTCGAGCGCAGCCGACGTTCTGGGCACGGCGGTCCGGCCGGGCAGCGACGACCGACGCAGCAACGCGGCGCTGCACGTGTCGGTGCTCAACGCCGACCTCAAGTTCGTGCACCAGCCGCTGATGGTCGGCCACTACCGGTCGATCGCGCTGACCGGCACCGAAGCGGTGGTCGACCATCTGGTTGGCGGGGCGATGGCCAAGTCGCTCGCCGCCGGCCTCTACCCGGACCCGGCCGGAACGCACCAGGTCTTCGGCAACATCCGCCCCGATCCCGCCAACGTGCTGGCGATGGCGCGGCCGCTCGCCGTCATCGTCGCCGGCCTCGGCGAGGAAGGAAAGCTGCGTGCCGTCGATCTGAGCTGGACAGTCCGCCAGGCACTGCTCGCCTACGCGCAACGGCTGGCCGAGCAGACCGGCGGTGCGCCCGCCGAATTCGAGATCGCGACCACGCTGATCGGCAGCGGCGGCACCGGCGTCAGCGCCGGCAGCTCGGCGCAGCTGATCGCCCAGGGCGCCTGCGACGCCAACGCCAAGCTGCGCGAAAACGGCTGGCCGCAGATCGGCCGCCTGATCATCGTCGAGCTCTATCTGGACCGGGCCAGCGACGCCTGGCGGGCGCTCCAGGTGCAGGCGACTTCGACGCAGCAGCTGAAGGTGGTCGGCCCGGTGCTGGCGGGCGCCGGCGCCTTGCGGCGCTCGCTCGACTCGAGCTATCGCGGCGCAGCGTACGACTTCATCAGCGCCGTCACCAGCCAGCGCGCCGATGGCGAGCCGACCATCACCTACAACCTCGACACCCGCCGGGCCCGTACCGAAGTCCGGGCGCAGCAGACCCAGGGCACGCTGGTCCGCGAGCTCGTCGCCAAGGCGTCCAACGACGCCAACCGCGACGCGCTGATCGGCCGGACCCTGTTCGACCTGCTGGTGCCGGTCGAGATGGAACCGTTCCTCGGCGGCACCAGCGAGATGCTGCTGGAGCTCGACGCCGGCACCGCGGCGATTCCGTGGGAGCTGCTCGACACGCCCGGGGCGCAGGACGCGGGCGGCGACCAGCGGCCCTGGGCGATTCGCTGCAAGCTGCTGCGCAAGCTCCGCACCGAAGCGTTCCGGGCCCAGGTGTCGGACGCCGATGCCGATGGCAGCGTTCTCGTCATCGGCGCGCCGATGGTGGACCCGACGCTGTACCCGGCCTTGCCCGGCGCCCTTGCCGAAGCGACCGCGGTGGTCGCGCGCCTCACCGCCGACCCGGCTGGCCTCGATGCCAGGCACGTGCGCGCCCTGGTTTCCGGCGCCGACGACGCCCGCACCATCATCAACGCCCTGTTCGAGCGACCGTACCGGGTCGTCCACGTGGCCGGCCACGGCGCGCCGGGCAGCAAGGGCGGCGTGGTCCTGTCGGGCCACACCTTTCTGGGCGCCGCCGAAGTGCAGGCGATGCGGACCGTGCCCGAGCTGGTCTTTCTGAACTGCTGCCATCTTGCCGCCCGCGATCCGCAGAGCACGCTGCTCGCCTATGACCGCGCGAGCTTCGCCGCCAACATCGCCGAGGCGTTGATCGAGATCGGCGTGCGCTGCGTCGTCGCCGCGGGTTGGGCTGTCGAAGACGGGCCCGCCGCGCTGTTCGCGACCACCTTCTACGCCAGCCTGCTCGCCGGCGGCCGCTTCATCGACGCCGTCGCCGAGGCGCGGGCGGCCGCCTGGCGCGCCAACCGCGAGGGCAACACCTGGGCCGCCTACCAGTGCTACGGCGACCCGGGCTGGACCTGGCAGCGCGACGGCAGCAAGCTGCCCGGCGCGGCCGCTTCGCCGGCCGACGAGTTCGCGGCCGTGTCGTCGGCGCCGGCCCTGGCACTGGCGCTCGAGACGATCTCGATCCGCTTGTGCTTCGGTGGCGACGAGTCGAAGCGCGACGCATCGCAACCAGGGCAGCACGACAAGATCCGTTATCTCGAGACGACGTTCGGCCCGCTCTGGGGTGCGATCGGCGCCGTCGCCGAGGCGTTCGGTCTGGCCTACGCCGATGCCCGCGATCTCGACAAGGCGGTCGAGTGGTATCGCGTCGCCGTGGCGGCCGCCGACGGCAGCGCGTCGTTCAAGGCCGCGGAGCAACTCGGCAATCAGCTGGCGCGCCGTGGCGAGGCGCGGGCCGATGCGAACGCAGGCCGGGACGACATCGAGGCCGGCATCGCCATCCTCGACCGGCTCGTCGCGATGCAGCCGACGGCCGAACGCGAGTCGTTGCTCGGTTCCGCGTACAAGCGGCTCGTTCTGCTCGAGGACCGGGCGCCGGCAGCCAAAGCTCCGGCGACGCGGCGTCGCAAACGGAACGCCCCGGCGTCGGCCCCCGCCGACCGGTTCGCTGCGCTACGTGCGATGGCACTGCACTACGGCAACGCCGAGCGGTTGATGGCTGCGAGCGATGCCGAGCACCTTTTCTATCCGGCCAAGAACGGCATCGGCGCCGATCTCCGGCTTGCCTTTCTCGAGCGCCGGCCCGCCGAACTGGCCGTCGATCGGGTCGACGCGGTGCGCGAGTCGCTGGAGCGTGCCGCCTCTGACCGGCCGGACTTCTGGGTGGTGGTCGGCCAGATCGAGCTGCGCACGTTGATGGCAGTCGCCGCCGGCCGGCTCGTCGAGGCCGCGACTGCCCTGATCGATGACTACCGCAACCTCAAGGCAAGGGTGCCGGCGCCGGTGATGTGGGACTCCGTGCACATCGATGCGCGCTTCATCATCGAGCCGTACCTCGCTGTCGCGCGCGCTACAGAAAAGAAGGCAGCGACCGAGGTGCTCGGTGCGCTGGCGGCGCTGGCGGTCCCCTGAAGGCGTCGGCCACCTGCCGCCGAGGATGAACGCCAGCGAACTGCAAGGTCCGAGACGCCAGCTCAGTCGCTGCTGCCAGACGAGTCGCCTCCGTCTCCTCCGCCGAAAGAGCCGGAAGCGCCACCACCGTCGAACACTCCGCCACCCCCTGAAGCGAATCCGTCGGGCAAAGAAGGTGTCGTGCCCCCGACACTGGCCATCGGCCCGTTGACCAGGTCACTTGTCGCGGAGGAACCCGGCGACGCCCATAAAGCACTGTGTGCCGTGCGACCAAGCCGGAGCTTCGGTTTTCGGATCAGCTGCTCCCCGCCCGTCTGGAGCGAGGCTTGACGCTCTTGATCCGAGTAGAGCAGAGCCGCCGGAAGGTCCGAGTGGCAACTCTCACACTTGGGATATCGACGGTTGAAGACACGAAAGCCACAGGCCGGGCATAAAGGGATGAAACAGTGGTCATGCCGCCCGCTCGAGGGCGGCGCGGTTGCTTCGATTGCTGAACCACTCGAACAGAACGAGGCCGACGATCGAACCGATCGGAAAGAACATGACCGTGAGGGCCGCCCAAAGGCCTGGCGAACGGTTGGCTCGGCGTGCAGCGATCACGACAAAGATCACATGAAGCACGAAGGTGACCGCAATGGCCAATCCAAAGAGGATCGTTGTCGGAACCGAGCCGACGGTGCGCTGGACGAACGGCGGCACGAAGCTGCCAACCATCCACACGACGAAAACAACGGCCCAGGCAACGAAGAATCGTTTGTTCACTGCAACCCTCCTGTTGATGAATGGGACGCGCTCAGGTGGCTTACTTGGCCTTCGCGCTGGCGAGCTGTCCAACGACATCGACAGCGATCGCCTCGACCTGCTTGTTCGTCATCGCCGAGAAGATGCCCTGCCATGCCGAGGACGATGTGTTGGCGGATCGTGAACCGAACGTTGCACCGGTCTTGAGACTGCTGAATGTGAGTTTCGATTCGATGTAGGCGTTGCCGCTCATGATCCCCACCGCATACCGCGTCCCCGGTCTCAGGAACCGATAGTCCTCGATGTACACCGAGAGGAGTGTTCCGTCTTCGCCGGTGGGCTTTGGAGGACCGTCCTGCATTTCAAACGAGAGGCCGGCGACCTTTGCCTGCTCCGAGAAACTTTCCTTCCATTCAAGCTTGAAATCCTGCCAGTCACCGGCGCCGACGGACGCCGTGGAACCGTCGATGTTCAGAACCAGCTTCGAGGCCGCGGACTGCGGGATCGGGGTCATTGCGCCGTCGGTCGAGCTCCTCTTGACGGTCGCGGCGCAGCCCGTCAGCAGGATCATGGAGATGACGATCAGATACGAGCGAACGCGCATGCTCAGGCCCCAAGGAGAAAACAGATTCCCGACTGTATGCCGGGGCATGCGAGCTCAGGATGAAGAGATCAGGCATCGCCCCGCTCCTGCGGAGTGAGAACCTGCCTGCGGCTGAGGACCTCGCCGCCGATAGGGACCTGTTCAAAGCCGCTAGCCTCGAACTCGATTTCTCCCACTGGCCAGTTGACGATGATCTTCCAGAGCGACGCCGTGTACCGGGCACGCACCTCGAAAGTTCTTTCGATCGACGCGACGGAAAAAGGACCCATCGCTGCGGTGACCGTTGCGTAATCCAAAGTGACCCGGAGCGACGAGACATCGGCGAACCTCAACTGAACCGGGACGATTCTGAACAGAAGACCCTGGTCCTCCTTGAGCCATTCGAGGATGTAGTCAAGCTCCAGCCAGAGCTCTCCAGCGCCGTGCTCACCCTCGAACATGCGAAGCGCATGGACGTGGTTGTCGTGCCATGACATTCGGTCGAAGTCTTGGTCCGTCCACCGCGCGGCCGTCATCGGGGGGCGCCTGACGCCCGCGTGAAGTTCAGCGCCCCCCGGTCACTTCGATGATCGATCCTGTCGTGTAGCTCGATGCGTCCGAGAGCAGCCAGACGATCGCTTCGCCAACCTCCTCGGCCGACCCCGGCCGCTGCATCGGCACCAGCGGCGCCATCTGTCTGGCGCGGTCCGGTGAGCCGCCGGAGGCATGGATCTCGGTCTCGATGAGGCCCGGTCGCACCGCGTTGACGCGGATGCCCTCGCCGGCGATTTCCTTGGCCAGGCCGAAGGTGAAGCTTTCGATGGCGCCCTTGGCTGCCGCGTAGTCCACGTACTGACCGGCGCCGCCGAGCTTGGCCGCGGCCGACGAAAGGTTGACGATCGAGCCGCGGCTGCCGTTGCTGGCCGGCGGCAGGCCCTTCATGCGCAGCACGGCCTCGCGGGCGCAGTAGAAGCTGCCGAAGACATTGACGGCGAACATCCGCTGCAGCCGCTCGACGCCGAGCCCGTCGACGCGGCTGGGCGTGTCGAGAACGCCGGCGTTGTTGACCAGGCCAGCCAGCGGCGGCAGCTCGCGATCGACCGTGCTGAACATCGCCCGTACCGCGGCATCGTCGGCGACGTCGGCCTGCAATGCGAGGGCGCTGCCGCCGCGAGACCGAATCGTCTCGACGATGCGCTCGGCGGCCGCCCGGTCCTTGGTGTAGTTGACGCCGACTGCCCAACCGCGTGCGGCGCAGAGCAGACTGGCGGCGGCGCCGATGCCGCGGCCACCACCGGTGACGAGAATGCTGCGGCTCGCCGCGATCGGGTCAGTTGTCATCGTCCTCGCTCCCATGCGCATCGTTGCCCGCGCCACTCGGATCCTTGGCCTGCCTGTCGAGGATCGCCTGCAACGGCACCAGGCCGTCGACGAAGCGATCGACCTGCACCGGCTTGGCGAGCCGCACCGCCGGCGGAAACAGGTGGTTCATGTAGAGCTCCTCGCCGAGGCGTCCGGTGCGCTGCACATTGAACCAGAGCGCCAGCGCCACGCCGGCGACGAAGCCGGCGGCGGCAACGCCGCGCATCAGGCGCTGCCGACCCGGCTCGACCGCGAGCAGGTGAAAGTAGAGCGCCGTGGCCAGCGTCGCATAGAGAGCGACGAAGCTGAAGTCGGTGACCGCCGGCCACGACAAGGCAAACGCGAGCAATGGCGGCAGCACGCCGAGGGCCAGCGTCGCCAGACTGGCGATGACGAAGACGCGCACATGCCAGCCGAAGTGGCTTTGTCGCGCGAAGATCTTCGAGAGCAGGGCCCAGAGGCCGCACCAGACCGCGCCGCCGGCCAGCGCCATCAAGAGCGCCCCGCTGCTGGCACGAGCCAGGTTGTCGGGATCGCTGTCGATGAAGGTGTTGACAAGGACCAGGCCGAGCAGCAGGACGATCAGCCCGACCGTGGGCAACCAGCGCGGCTCCCTGGCTGGCAACGGCGCGATCACCAGCTCCGGGGCCAGCGCATGGCCGGGCAGGCGCAGGCGCAGCAGGGTGCGGCCGAGGTGCAGCTCGAGGTCGCGGCCGGTGTCGACGATCGCCTGCGTCTGGCCGCCGGCGATCCGCTCCCGACCGATGCCGAGGCCGTTAAGTGTCGCTTCGGCAGTCACGAGCAACTGCGGCGGAGCGTCGGCGCTGCCGTCTTGCCGCACGTCGATGCTGGCGTGGTGTGCGGCCACGTGCGGATCGCCGAGGACGACGTCGTTGTCGAGCGCGCGGCCGATCCGGACCGGCCAGCGGTCGATGCGCCAGGCCTGGCGCACCGCGCCATCGCGATCGATGGCCTCGAGCAGCGCGCCGGCGAACGGATCGTTCAATGGCTCCACCGGTAGGCGTCGAGGTAGTAGCGGGCGAGCCGCTGGGCGTTGCCGAAGCTGACGCCCTGGGCATCGAAGCGGCCCTGCACGCCGGCCTGGGTCTGGTCGAGCGTCGCCACGAGCACCGAGACGTCGTAGAGCTGCGGCAGTTTCTTGTAGGCGCGAAGGCAGACCACGGCGCGCAGCGGCAGGCCGTCGCGGTCGATGAAGTCTTCGTTGCAGCGCGGCTTGGTCTGGTGCTGCGTCGTCGGGAAGCGAACGAAGTTCTCGTTGCGAAAGCTCTGCGAGTAGCGCGCCGCGAATCGAAGCGGGCCGATCTTCGAGCCGTCGTAGCTCTCGTGGCGCAGGCTGATCGTTCCGGTGGTGAAGTCGCCGACGAAGATCCGCGTGTCCATCGCGCAGTCGGAGCGCTCGAACTCGAGCCCGCCGGTGCGCGATGGCTCGCTCGAGCCCCAGCAGCGCATGAAGACATCGGGCGGCACCGGCACGTGATAGCGCGGATGGGTCGCTTCCTTCCAGCCCTGGCCGACGAAGCGCGACGTCAGTGTTTCCTGGTGCGTCTGCAGTTGCGCGTCGACGATCGCGTAGGCGGTGCCGACCAAAGGCGTGGCGTCCTTGCCGCGGCTGAGCAGCGCTTCGGCGAAGACGGCCGGGACCAGAAAGCTCACCTGCTCGCCATCGACGCGGCGCGCGACGTTGACGCCGACGACGTGCCCCTGCTCGTCGAGCGCCGGGCCGCCGCTCATGCCGGCCGAGAGGGCACCGCCGAAGAAGATCTGCGGATAGAAGCTGCGCCGGACCATTCCGTTGTAGGTGCCCTGCGTGACCGCGAAGCCGACGTCGAGCGGATTGCCTAGCGAGTAGATGCGCTCGCCTTGCGCGAGCGGCGCGGCATCGGAGCGGAAGGCGAGGGCGTCGAAGCTGCGGCCGGCGGCGTCGGCCGCCTTGAGCAGGGCCAGGTCGTGCAGCACGTCGAGCTGCAGGATCTGCAGCGGCGCCTCGCGACCGTCGGCCGTGACGTACACCAGGTCGTGGCGTTCCGGAGTCAGGGCGGCCTGGCTGACGACATGGAAGTTGGTGATGATCAAGCCGCCGCTGCCGACCAGGAATCCGGAGCCGACCGAGGTCTGGCTGGCCCGGCCCTTGAGGACGGTGCGGATCTGCACGAGCTGCGAGCGGGCCTGCTCGTAGACCTTGCGCGCCGACAGCGAGACCGGTGCTGTCGCAGCCGCTGCGGCGGCAGCAGCAGTCGCTGCCGATTCGGGGGGTCCGGTCTCGGCCGGTGCCGAAGCCGCCAGCCGGGCGCTTGGTGCGTGGGCTCGGGGCGCCGACTCGACCGGCGCCGCGCCGCTGCCGATGAGGACCGAGACCAGCAGGAGCAAAGGCCGACGCCAACTCATCGAAGCGGATTCTACGAGGCGCCTTGCGCGCGCTGAGTCAGCGCAGTGCCCGCGAGATCGTGCTGATCGCTGACCGGCTCGTGCCGCAACGGCAGCGGCTACAGTGGCGCCCTGACCACGACGGAGAGTCTCCAATGCGGCGCCGTACCCTTCTGAGCGTGAGCGCGGTCGCCCTGGCCCTGCCCCCCTTCGCACGCGGCCAGGCCCTCGAAAAGGCGAAGCTGACGATCGCCGTCGGCGGCAAGAACCTGCTGTACTACCTGCCGCTGACGATCGCCGAGACGCAGGGCTACTTCAAGGCCGAGGGCCTCGACGTGACGATCGCCGATTTCGCCGGCGGCTCGCGTGCCCTGCAGGCCATGATCGGCGGCAGCGCCGATGTCGTCTCGGGCGCCTTCGAGCACACCATCAACATGCAGGTCAAGGGCCAGCGCTTGCGCGCCTTCGTCTTGCAGGGTCGGGCGCCGCAGATCGTCCTCGGCTTCAATCCGAAGACCATGCCGAATTTCAAGTCGGTTGCCGACCTGAAAGGCAAGAAGCTCGGCGTGACGGCGCCGGGCTCGTCGACCAACGTGCTCGCCAATTTCGTGCTCGGCAAGGCCGGCCTGAAGCCGGGCGACGTCTCGATCATCGGCGTCGGTGCCGGCAGCGGCGCGGTCGCGGCGATGCGCTCGGGCCAGATCGACGCGATCTCGAATCTCGATCCCGTCATCACCCTGCTGGTTCGTTCCGGCGACCTGAAGATCGTCTCCGACACGCGCATCGTCGCCGAAGCCGACCGCGTTTTCGGCGGGCCGATGCCGGCTGCCTGCCTGTACGCTCCGCAGAGCTTCCTCGATAAGAACCCGGCGACGGCGCAGGCTCTGGCGAACGCGATCGTTCGTGCCGACAAGTGGATCCAGGCGGCCGGCCCAGGCGACATCATCAAGGCCGTGCCGGAGAGCTACCTGCTCGGCGACCGTGCCGTCTACGTCGACGCCTTCCTTGCATCGAAGGCGGCGCTGTCGCCGGATGGCATGTTTCCGCCGGCCGGCGCCGAGACGGCGCGTCGAGCATTGGCCAGCATCGACCCGGAGATCGCCGCGGCGAAGATCGATCTGGCGGCGATCTGGACCAACGACTACGCCAGACGGGCCGGTGCCAAGGCCGCCAAGGTCTGAGCTTCGGCTCTTCGCACGCCGTGACCGTCTCGCCCGATCGGACGGCGCCGGCGTTGTCGCTGGCCGGCATGACCTGCACCTTCGTCAGCCGCGAACAGCCGGGCCAGCGCTACACCGCCGTCCGCGACGTGGTCTTGACCGTCGGTGCGGGCGAATTCGTCTCGGTGGTCGGGCCGACCGGTTGCGGCAAGAGCACGCTGCTCAATGTCGCGGCGGGCCTGCTGGCACCGAGCTCCGGCACGGTCGAGGTGTTCGGTGCGCCGCTCGTCGGCATCAACCGTCGCGCCGGCTACATGTTCCAGGCCGAAAGCCTAATGCCGTGGCGGACTGCGCTCGGCAATGTCGCGGCAGGCCTCGAGTTCCATGGCGTGGCCGACGCGACTGGGCAGGCGCGCGAGTGGCTGAAGCGGGTCGGCCTGAGCGGTTTTGCCGACCGCTATCCGCACCAGCTCTCCGGCGGCATGCGAAAGCGCGTCAGCCTGGCCCAGACCCTCGCCCTCGACCCCGACATCATCCTGATGGACGAGCCGTTCTCGGCGCTCGACGTGCAGACCCGCCAGCTGATGGAAAACGAAGTGCTGGCGCTCTGGGCGGAGAAGAAGAAGGCGGTTCTCTTCATCACCCACGACCTCGACGAGGCGATCGCCCTCAGCGACCGGGTGGTCTGCCTCTCGGCCGGCCCGGCGTCGCATCCGATCGGCGAATTCGCGATCGATCTGCCGCGGCCGCGCGACGTCACCGAGGTCCGGGCCACGCCGCGTTTCGTCGAGCTGCACCGCGCCATCTGGAACGTGCTGCGCGAAGAGGTGCTGGCCGGTTATCGGCAGCAGCTGGCCGGCTGACCATGAAGAATCTGCGGCTCTGGCAAGTTGGGCTGCTCGTCGCCCTGTTCGTCGTCTGGCACCTGCTGACGACGCCGGGCCTGCTGCCGACGTTCATGTTCGAGAACGACCGGCAAGCGGCGTTCTTCTTCGGCGAGCCGCTGAAGATCTTCGGCCGGATCTGGAACTGGTTCGTCGTCAACCGGACCATCTACGAGCACCTCTGGGTGACGCTGGTCGAGACCATGCTTGCCTTCGCGATCGGCACCGTCCTCGGCCTCGGCTGCGGTCTCTGGCTCGCCCTCAGCCCGCTCGCCGCCGCCATCACCGATCCGTACATCAAGGCCTTGAACAGCATGCCGCGCGTCATCCTGGCGCCGATCTTCGCGGTCTGGTTCGGCCTCGGCATCGCCAGCAAGGTCGCGCTCGGCGTGACGCTGGTCTTTTTCATCGTCTTCTTCAACGTCTACCAGGGGGTCAAGGAAGTCAGCCCGGTCGTGCTCGCGAACGCCCGCATGCTCGGCGCCTCGCGCCGCGATCTCCTGCGCCACGTCTATTTGCCGAGCGCCACGAGCTGGGTCTTCAGCTCGCTGCACACGTCCGTCGGGCTCGCCTTCGTCGGCGCCGTGGTCGGCGAATACCTCGGCTCGTCGCGTGGCGTCGGCTATCTCATCCTGCAGGCCGAAGGCGCGTTCGACATCGACACGGTCATGGCCGGGATCCTGGTCCTGACCGTGTTCGCGCTCGGCCTCGACTTCGCGGTCGGCCGGATCGAGAGGCGCCTGATGCGCTGGCAGCCCGTTGCCGGCGAGACCGAAAAGATCTGAGCGCCGCCCCGGGTCGGAACGCTCCGACGCGATGTCGCGCTGAAGGCCGATGGCAATGCGCAATGGCCGCGGCAGGCTTTGGAATTTGCGTCGGCGGAGCGTAGTTCGCTGGTCGGCGCACTGACCTGGGAGAAGAAGTGATGGAGACGGGCCACCGAGTGATCCTGAGTCTGTTCCTGTGCGCTGCGGCGAGCGGCGCGGCGCTGGGCCAGGGCGACCCGGGCGCGCCGCCGGCGCCGCAGGTACGCAATGCCAATGGCATCGAGTACGTCAACGGCGGCGCGGGCGAAGAGGCGCGGGCCGCGCTGACGCAACTGCAGCCGGGCTTCGACCTCAAGCTCGTGTTCAGCGCATCCGGCGGCGAATACATCGTCGCCGACCACGTCGCCATCAAGGGCCGGGCCGGTCCGGTGCTCGAGCTCGATGAGGTCGGCCCGTTGCTGATGGTCAAGCTGCCGGCAGGCGCCTACAGCATCGCCACCACGTACCAGGGCAAGACCGAGCACCGGCCGGTCCAGGTCGGTGCTGCATTGCGCACCGTCAACTGGAGCTTCGCGACGGACCGGCGCTGAGCCTCACTTCGAGGTCGGCATCGTGAATTCGGCGCCCTTCGGGGTCGAGGCCGGCCAGCGCTGCATCACCGACTTCTGTCGCGTGTAGAAGCGGACGCCTTCTTCGCCATAGGCATGCATGTCGCCGAACATGCTGGACTTCCAGCCGCCGAAGCCGTGCCAGGCCATCGGCACCGGGATCGGCACGTTGATCCCGACCATGCCGACCTCGACCCGCCGCGCAAACTCGCGCGCGACGTTGCCGTCGCTGGTGAAGCAGGCGACGCCATTGCCGAACTCGTGGCTGTTGACGAGCTTCAGCGCCGCAGCGAAGTCGGCAACGCGAACGCACGAGAGCACGGGCCCGAAGATCTCCTCGCGGTAGATCTTCATCGCCGGCGTGACGTGATCGAACAGCGTGCCACCGGTGAAAAAGCCCTGCTCATGACCCGCGATGGCGATGCCGCGGCCGTCGGCGGCGAGCGTCGCGCCATCGGCGACGCCTGAGGCGATGTACGACTCGACCCGCGTCTTCGCGTCGGCGTTGATGAGCGGTCCCATCTCGGCATCGAGCTCCATGCCGTTCTTGATCACCAGCCCCTTGGCGCGCTCGGCGAGCAGCGGCACGATCCGGTCGGCGATGTCGCCGACCAGGACCGCCACCGAAATCGCCATGCAGCGTTCGCCGGCCGAGCCATAGGCGGCGCCGATCAGCGCGTCGACGGCCTGTTCGAGGTTCGCGTCGGGCATCACGACCATGTGGTTCTTGGCGCCACCGAGCGCCTGCACCCGCTTGCCGTGGCGCGCGCCGGTCTCGTAGATGTGGCGGGCGATCGGCGTCGAGCCGACGAAGCTGATCGCCTTGACGTCGGCATGGCCGAGCAAGGCATCGACCGCGACCTTGTCGCCCTGCACGACGTTGAAGACACCGTCGGGCAGGCCTGCCTGCTTGAACAGATCGGCCATCAGGATCGACGCCGACGGATCGCGCTCGCTCGGCTTCAGGATGAAGCTGTTGCCGCAGGCGATCGCCACCGGATACATCCACATCGGCACCATGCACGGGAAGTTGAACGGCGTCACGCCAGCGGTGACGCCGAGCGGCTGGCGCATGGTCCAGTTGTCGATCCCGGTCGAGACCTGCTCGGTGTAGTCGCCCTTCAGCAGCTGCGGGATGCCACAGGCGAACTCGACGATGTCGATGCCTCGCGCGACCTCGCCCTGCGCATCGGTGAAAACCTTGCCGTGCTCCGACGTGATCATCGCGGCGAGGCTGTCGCGGTGCTTGTTCAGCAGGCCGAGAAAGGCGTTCAAGACACGAGCCCGGCGCAGCGGCGGCGTCTCGGCCCAGGCCGGAAAGGCTGCCTTCGCCGCGGCGACCGCGGCGTCCACTTCCGTGCTGTCGGCGAGTGCCACCTGGCGCGCCACCGCGCCGGTTGCCGGATTGAACACGGCTTGGCGCCGGCCGCTGCGTCCGGCGACATGCGCGCCACCGACGAAATGGCCGATCTCGGCCGTGCTTGTGAACGCTTCGTTGGCACCCATGGTGGTCTCGATTCGGAGAAAAGGAATTGGTTGCACGGCGTCGGCGCCGTCGCCGATCGGCCGGGCCCGGAACGGCCTCGCGCAATCGCGGGCAGTTGGCGATTGTTGAGCAGACGGAGCAGCCGCGCCGTTCGGCCGCTATCCTCGGCTGCGATGGCACCACGCTGTGCCGCATCGACGAAAGCGACCATGCTCCGAGCCGACATCACCGCCGAGGCCCTGCACAAGCGACAGGCCGACTGTCTGCCGGGCCGCTTCGGCCTGGTCGTGACCCGGATCGAGGAAGGCCGGCTCGACGCCGAGCTGCAGATCCTGCCCTGGATGCTCGCACCGAATGGCTACCTTCACGCCGCCAGCATCCTGTTGCTCGCGGACACGGCTGCCGGCTATGCCTGCCTGGCCCACCTTCCTGAAGGCGCCAGGAACTTCACCACGGTCGAGCTGAAGAGCAACTTCCTCGGCACCGCCCGGGACGGCACGATGCGCACCGAATGTCGGGCCGACCATCTCGGCCGGACCACCCACGTCTGGTCGGCGACGGTCTACGGACCCGACGATCGCAAGCTGGCGCTGTTCCGCTGCACCCAGATGATCCTGTCGTGACCGGGCCCGGCAGCCGTCGCGCCAAGGGCGGTGCCCAGAGGCGCCCGGCCGGCGCGTCGCCGAACGGGCCGCTCGGCGATGCCGAGATCCGCGAGCTGCAGACGCTGCTCGACGGCGTGCCCTCGCCGCTCGACCCGCTCGATGTCTCGATGCTCGACGGTTTTCTTTGCGGCGTGCTGGTTCAACCGACGCCGATCCCGAGCTCGCGCTGGCTGCGCCACGTCACCGACATCGACGGCCGACCGCTCTCGGCGCGCTTCCAGGCCGGGCGGCTGCACGAGCTGGTGCAGCGCCGCCATGCCGAGCTGGCCACCGCCATCCGCGAGCGGCGCTGGTTCGATCCGTGGGTGTTCGAGCTGTCGCCGAGAGGCAGCGATGCCGGGCTCGGGGGCGCCGCAGGCACAGCTCGCGCCGAGCGCAGTGCCGACATCGGTGAGGCAAGCGCGGCGACGAGCGATGCGGCACCAGACATCAAGGCCCGCGCTGCGGCGAGCGAAGCGGCGCTGCCCTGGGTCGCCGGGATCGCTACCGCCTTCGAGATCTTTCCGGCGCTGACGCGGTTGCCTTCCGAGGCGACGCTGGAGCCGCTTGCGCTGCTCTATCGGCACCTGGACGCTGAGGACCTGGAGGATGCCGACGAGTTGCTCGCCGAGATCGCGAGCCTCGACCCGGTCGCCGATCTCACCCAGGCCATCGAGGGCCTGGTCCGTGCCACGTTGCTGCTTGCCGACGCCGCGCGGGAGCGTGACTAGACCGAGCCGTCAGATCGCCGACGGGTCGACATCCACGGCCCAGCGCAGCAGGCGCTGCTCCGGCAGCGTCCGTTCCTGGCGAAGCGCCTGCAGCAGCGGCAGCCACGCCTGCAGCATCCGTTGCAAAGCCAGCCGCGAGGTCGACTCGACCAGCATCTGCATGCGCTCGACATCGGCGACCCGCGCCACCCCCAGCGGCACCGGCGCATAGATCATCACCGCCTCGGCCTCGGCGAGGCTGCGGCCCCGCTCGGCTGCCGCGGCGAGAAAAGTGCGTGCCGCCTCGACGCTCTTCGCTTCGGCACGCAGCACGGCCAGATGCGAATAAGGGGGCAGCCCGGCCGAACGGCGCTCCTCGAGCTGCCGCGCTGCGAAGGCGGCGAAATCATGGTTCGCCAGCGCGGCGTAGAGCGGATGTGCCGGATGCCATGTCTGCACCCACATCTCGCTCGAGGTAGGGGCGGCGGCGTCGCGGCCGGCGCGGCCGGCTGCCTGCATGAGCAATGCGAACAGCCGCTCCGGCGCCCGGAAGTCGCTGCTGAACAGCGAGCTGTCGGGGTTGATGGCGGCAACCAGGCCGATCCGCCGGAAGTCGTGGCCCTTGGCGATCATCTGCGTGCCGACCAGGACGTCGACGTCGCCGGCGTGGACGGCTCCCAGCTGCGCTTCGAGCGCGCCCTTTCGCCGGACGGTGTCGGCATCGATGCGGGCGATCCGGGCGCCCGGCAGCAGCACCGCCAGTTGCTCTTCGAGTCGCTCGGTGCCGCGACCGATCGGAGCGATGTCGGGGTTGCCGCACTCCGGGCAGGCCCGCGGCACCGGGTCGGCCAGGCCGCAGTGATGACAGCGCAGCGTCCGGTCCTGCTTGTGGAAGACGCGCCAGGCGCTGCAATGCGGGCAGGCACTTTTCCAGGCGCACTCGGCGCAGTGCAGTACCGGTGCGTAGCCGCGTCGGTTGAGGAAGACCAGGCTTTGCTCGCCGGCGCCGATGCGCTGCTGCAGCGCCGCGAGCAGGGGCGGCGCCAGGGCCGGCGCGGCGCCGTGGCTGCGCGGCAGCGTGCCCATGTCGAACAGTCGGACGCGTGGCCAGCCGGCGTTGCCGATGCGCTCCGGCATTTCGGCGCGCGCATAGCCGCCGATGGCGGCGCGGTGCCACGTTTCGAGGCAAGGCGTGGCGGAGCCCAGGATGACGAGCGATCGTTCGTTGCGGCCGCGCCAGACTGCCAGGTCGCGGGCCGAGTAACGTGCGCCTTCCTGCTGCTTGTACGACGGGTCGTGTTCCTCGTCGACGACGATCAGGCCGAGTCGCGGCATCGACGCGAAGACGGCGAGCCGGGTGCCGAGAACGAGGTCGGCCTGGCCGGAGTGAGCGAGCAGCCAGTGGCGAAGGCGCTCGGCCGGCGTCAGCCCGCTGTGCATCGAGACGATTCGGCGGCCCGGGAAGCGCTGGGCGAACCGATCGATGAGCTGCGGCGTGAGATTGATTTCCGGCACCAGCACCAGGGCCTGCCTGCCCCGATGCAGGGCGTCGGCGGCTGCCCGAAGATAGACCTCGGTCTTGCCGCTGCCCGTCGCTCCGTGCAGCAACAGGGTGCCTGGAACGGGCAGCGTTGCGGCCGTGGCGATCCTCGCGACTGCGTCGGCCTGGGCGGCCGACAGATCGGGCTCGGTGACGGGCGCTGCCTCCGCTGCTGCTGCGGCCCCCGGCCGTTTGCGCTGCCGTGCGACGCGATTGCCGAGACCGTCTCGGTCGAGTCGGCGCAGCTCCGCAGGCAGGACCGACAGCGCAATCTCGCCGACACCGCGCTGGTAGTAGGCGGCAGTGAACTCGATCAGCTGGCGCCAGGCATCGCTCAGCGGTGGAATCGAATCGCAGAGCTCGGACACCGGCCGAAGCGGCAGGCCCGGAACTTCGACGGCGCCTGTGGCCCAGACGATTCCGCTCACTTCGCGTCGACCCAGCGGCACCCGCACCAGGCTGCCGAGAGCGAGCATGTGCTCGCTTTCGTAGCTCAACGCTGCGTCAAGACCTGCGTGGTGCGGTGTGTCGACCGCGACGTCGACGACCGTCATCGAGCCAACAGCCGCTTCAACATTGACCTCTGCTTCGACCTGCGTGGAACCTCACAATAGCGGTGTAAGTCCATGATTGGTAGGGGCTTTCGAGTTTCTCCACCGCCCCTGTGGGTAACTTTGTGGAGATCTCCCCCGCGAGGCTCCGAAACGCACGCCAGCCCTCACGCTGCGCCTCTCTGCCGCATGGATCAGCACCGAAGGCGAGGTCAATGAAATCAATGACTTAGAGACGACGCCGCGAAGCTTCGTGCGGCAGTGCAACAGGCCCGACCAATTTCGGGCTGCATTCCAGTTTGTGGGGATAAGTCAAGCCCTGAGTGCTCACTCACGGGTATCCCATCATCTCCTGGCAAGTCAGGGCCCGGCCGATCCATGAAACGGCCGCGACAGGCTGTGCACGGAGTCGACGAGTGCCGCGACGTGCTCCGGTGGCGTGTGCTGGCTGATGCCGTGCCCCAGATTGAACACGTGGCCGTTGCGGGTCGACGCCGGCACAGCGTGGAAGCGCTGCAACGTCGAGGCGACTTCGGCCCGGATGGCATCGGGCTGCGCGAACAGAACTGCAGGATCGAGATTTCCCTGCAGCGCCACGCCATCGCCGACGCGGCGACGCGCCTCGCCCAGATGCACGGTCCAGTCGACCCCGACGACGTCGGCGCCGAGCGCCGCGATCTGCTCGAGCCAGGGACCGCCGCCCTTGGTGAAGACGAGATGCGGCACTCTGCGGCCCTCGGCATCGCGCTTCAAGAGCCGCAGCACCCGCTCGGTGTAGGCCAGACTGAAGGCCTGGAACGCGCCCTCGGCGAGGACGCCGCCCCAGCTGTCGAAGATCATCACCGCCTGAGCTCCGGCGTCGATCTGGGCGTTCAGATAGAGGGCGACGGCCGCGGCGTTGATGGCCAGGATCCGGTGCAGCAAATCGGGCCGGTCGTAGAGCATCGTCTTGACGAGGCGATAGTCGTCGGAGCCGGCCCCTTCGACCATGTAGCAGGCCAAGGTCCACGGGCTGCCGGCAAAGCCGATCAGCGGGATTCGGCCCGCCAGCGCCTTGCGGATCGAGGCGACCGCATCGAACACGTAGCGCAGTTTTTCCAGGTCGGGGACCCCAAGGCGGGCAACGGCGGCCTCGTCGCGGACCGGTCGGGCGAAGCGCGGGCCTTCGCCGTCGGCGAAGCCGAGGCCCAGACCCATCGCGTCGGGAATGGTGAGGATGTCGCTGAACAGGATCGCCGCGTCGAGCGCGTAGCGATCGATCGGCTGCATCGTCACCTCGGTCGCGTAATCGGGGCTCGTCGCGAGGCCCATGAAGCTTCCGGCGCGGGCCCTGGTTGCCCGGTACTCGGGAAGGTAGCGGCCGGCCTGCCGCATCAGCCAGACCGGTGTGTACGGTGTCGGCTGCGACAGGCAGGCGCGCAAGAAATTGTCGTTGGCGAGCGGCGGCGGCATCGGCCATTGTCGCAAACGGCCTTGCGATGGCCGGCATCGCGAGAGCCGAGAACATAATCGCCGCGACCGGCCGCGACCGGGTCGAGCAAAGGGAGCGCGATGCTTGTCAACGATGTTCTGCACACCATCGGCAACACGCCGCACATTCGGATCAATCGTCTGTTCGGCTCGAGCCACAGCGTCTATGTGAAGAGCGAGCGATCGAACCCCGGGGGTTCGATCAAGGATCGGATCGCGGTCGCGATGGTGGAAGCCGCGGAGGCTTCCGGCGCGCTGAAGCCGGGGGCCACGATCGTCGAGCCGACCTCCGGCAACACCGGTGTCGGGCTGGCCATGGTCGCCGCGGTGAAAGGGTACAAGCTGATCCTCGTCATGCCTGACAGCATGAGCGTCGAGCGCCGCCGCCTGATGCTCGCCTACGGCGCCAGCTTCGTCCTGACGCCGCGCGAAAAAGGAATGAACGGTTCGATCGCCAAGGCGCAGGAGATCCTCGCCGAGACGGCCGGGGCCTGGATGCCGCAGCAGTTCGAGAATCCAGCCAACATCGATGTGCACGTGCGCACGACCGCCGAGGAAATCGCCGCCGATTTCCCCAGCGGCGTCGATGCGCTGATCACCGGCGTCGGCACCGGCGGCCACATCACCGGCTGCGCCCAGGTCCTGAAACGAATGTGGCCGAAGCTCAAGGTCTATGCGGTCGAGCCGGTCGCATCGCCCGTCATCAGCGGCGGCAAGCCGGGGCCGCACCCGATCCAGGGCATCGGCGCCGGCTTCATCCCGAAGAACCTGAACGTCGAGCTGCTCGACGGGGTGATCCAGGTCGAGGCCGAAGCGGCGCGCGAGATGGCCCGCCGCTCGGCCCGCGAAGAGGGCTTGCTGGTGGGCATCTCGTCGGGCGCGACGTTGGCGGCGATCGCGCAAAAGCTGCCGGAGATCGCGGCGGGCGCGACGATCCTGGGCTTCAACTACGACACCGGCGAGCGCTACCTGTCGATCGACGGCTTCCTGCCGGAATGAGGCCCACGCTTCGCCGCTCGCCGAGGGGCGAGCCTGGGCTTGGAAGCGGCCCGGCACCCGGGCGGCTGAATTGAAACCGAAGGTCCTGATCGTCGAGGACGAGCCCGGCATCGCCGATACGCTGCAGTACGCGCTGCGCACCGAGGGCTTCGAGCCGGCCTGGTGCGCCACCGGCGAGGAGGCGCTGCTGCGGATCGCCGCCGACATGCCGGCGCTGGTGATCCTCGACGTCGGCCTGCCGGATGCGAGCGGCTTCGAGATCTTCAAGCGGATCCGCGCCACGAGCGACTTGCCCGTGGTGTTCCTGACCGCCCGCAGCGATGAGATCGATCGGGTGGTCGGCCTCGAGCTCGGTGCCGACGACTACATCGCCAAGCCTTTCTCGCCGCGCGAGCTGGTGGCGCGGGTCCGCTCGGTCCTGCGCCGAAGCGGGGCCGGCGCGCCCCAGGCTTCGGCAGCGATGCCGGCGTCGGCGGTGCCGCCGGACAACAACCCGAGCTGGTCGGCCTTGCCGCTCAGCGTCGATGAAAGCCGCATGCAGGCGCGCTATTTCGGGCGGCTGCTCGAGCTCTCGCGCTACGAATTCCACCTCCTCAAGACACTCGCCGCCCGGCCAGGCCACGTCTATTCGCGCGACGCCCTGCTCGAGCGCGTCTGGGGCAACGACAGCGAAAGCATGGACCGCACCGTCGATGCCCACGTCAAGACACTCCGCGCGAAGATGAAGGGGGTGGCGCCGAACGACGAGCCGATCCGCACCCATCGCGGCAGCGGCTATTCGTTCGCCGAGGATCTGCCTTCGTCGCCGTCGTCCGCGTCGTCGCCGACGTGATCCGGTGCGCTGGGCCGCGGCCTCGCCGGGCCCCATCTCTGCGAGGGACAGGCCGGCCACGCCAGCCGCCGGCGACGAGGTTGCGTTGATCAGCACGCGCAACCGCGTCTTCATCGGCATCCTGGTTGCATACGCGCTGGGTGTCGCCTTCCTGATGTACCGGCAGCTGGGCGACATCGACCCGCGCTACCGCGAATCGGCGGAAGAATCGCTGGTCGAAACCGCGCACCTGATGGCGACGCTGGTCGAGACCCAATCCGCAGACGGCGTGCTGCGGACCGAGGCGCTCGAGCCGGTCTTCCGCACGCTCTATGCGCGCCGCTTCAGCGCCGACATCTACGGCGTCGAGAAGACCCGTGTCGAGCTGCGCATGACGGTCGTCGAT
The DNA here is from genome assembly GCA_030946925.1 of Pseudomonadota bacterium. Lineage (GTDB taxonomy): Bacteria > Pseudomonadota > Gammaproteobacteria > Burkholderiales > Burkholderiaceae_C > Schlegelella_A. The sequence goes on along the minus strand of JALYXU010000089.1, from coordinate 1,329 downwards.
CGCGGGGGCCGGGTCGTCTTCGACTCGCGCGGCATCGGCCTCGGCGCCGACCATTCCCGATGGCACGACGTCTTCCTGGCCCTGCACGGCCGCTATGGTGCCCGCACCACCGCCGACATCGAAGGCGACGCCAGGACGTCGGTGATGTACGTGGGGGTGCCGATCCACGACATGTCGGCATCAGGCGGCGGTGCGATCGTCGGCGCCCTCAGCGTCGGCAAGCCGGTGCAGAGCTTCGGCCAGTTCATCGAGGCAGCGCGCAGGAAGACGCTGCTGCTTGGCGCCACCTCGGTCGTCGCCGTCGCGTTGCTGGTGATGATCCTCTCGGTCTGGCTGGTCCGGCCGTTCGGACTGATCGCCGACTACGTCGCCTATGTGCGGGCGCAACGCTCGTTCAGCCTGCCCCGGCTCGGCCGGCGTGCCCTCGGCGCGCTCGGCGCCGCCTACGACGAGATGCGCGACGCGCTGGCCGGGCGCAATTACGTGGCCGACTACGTGCAGACGCTGACGCACGAGGTCAAGGGCCCGCTGTCGGCGATTCGTGGCGCCGCCGAACTGCTGCAGGAGCCGATGGCCGATGCCGACCGCAGCCGCTTCGTCGCCAACATCGCGCGCGAGGCTCTGCGCATCCAGGAGCTGGTCGACCGCATGCTCGAGCTGACCGCGCTCGAATCGCGGAAGAGTCTCGATCGCGCCGCGCCGGTGCCGATCGGCACGCTGGTCGCCGAGGTCGCGAACGCCGCCGCTGCGTCGGCGCAGTCGCGCGGCTTGCGCATCGTCATCGAAGGCGCCGAATCGCCGGTCGTCGACGGCGACGCTTTCCTGCTGCAGCGTGCGGTCGCCAATCTGGTCGACAACGCGCTCGACTTCTCGCCGCCCAACGGTTGCGTCGAAATCGAGGTGACGACGCACGCGCGCAGCTGCGACATCGTCGTGCGCGACTCCGGGCCGGGGATCCCGCCGTACGCCGAAGCCAAGGTGTTCGAGAAGTTCTATTCGCTGCCGCGTCCGGCGACGGCGAAGAAAAGCACGGGCCTTGGCCTGTCGTTCGTGAAAGAGATCGCCGAGCTGCACCGCGGCCGGGTCACGCTGAAGAACGGCATCGACGGTGGCGCCGTTGCCCGACTGTCGCTGCCGCTGCGGGCGGCAGCGAGCTGAGGCGATCCCCACTCCGGCGTGCGGTCCTGGCTGGATCTACGGCGGGTTGGCAATCCTCAGCAACAGCTCCGCGTGACACGGGCTCCCAGGCGCACACCAGCAGGCCAGGTCGCGGCCCGCCAGCGCGCTCCGGATCGCGGCGGCAGCCGGCGGCGCCGAACCGTCGGGCGC
>JALYXU010000082.1 GCA_030946925.1 Pseudomonadota bacterium | reverse complement strand
CCCTCGAGGACGATGTGGACGAGGTTCGCGGTCGAGCGCATCGTCACGGCGCGGCTGCCGGCCAGCGCGGGATAGGCACCGGCCACGCCTTCGCCGCGCTCGCCGTGGCAGACGCTGCAGTGGTCCTGGTAGAGCGCGGCGCTGCGTCGGCTCGGCTCGTTGCTGGCGATCGGCGGCGCCGGCTCGGCGGGCGTGGGCAGGCTCTGCAAATAGCTGGCGATGGCCGCCAGGTCGGCGTCGCTCAGATACTGCGTGCTGTTGCCGACGACCTCGCTCATTGGCCCCATCACGAAGCCCTGGGCGGTGATGCCGGTCTTCAGCAGGCGAACCACCTCGGCGCTCGGCCAACCGGCGACGCCGGCTTCGTGCGGCGATGCAAGCGAAGGTGCATACCAGTTCTGCACCGGGATCAGGCCGCCCTGCAGGTCGAGCGGCCCCGCGGTCGCGCCGAAGGCATTGCGCGCCGAGTGGCAGGCGTTGCAATGGCCGAGCCCTTCGACGAGGTAGGCGCCTCGATTCCAGGCCGGCGGGCGGGCCGGATCGTCGACATGCGCGGCAGCGCGGAAAAAGAGGGCCCGCCAGAGCGCGAGGGCGATCTGCGTGTCGAACGGAAACAGCAGCGCATGCGGCTGGTTCGCCTGCGCGACCGGGGCCAGGCTGCGCAACGCCGCGAAGATGGCGTCGGCGTCGGCGCGGCTGACCCGGGTGTAGTTCGGATACGGAAACGCCGGGTAGAGCAGCCGCCCGCTCCTGGAGCGGCCGTGGTGCAGGGCCCGCCAGAAGTCGTCGGCCGACCATGCGCCGAGACCGGTACGCGGATCGGGTGTGAGGTTCGAGGAAAGCACGCTGCCGAAGGGCGTCTCGATGGCGCGCCCCCCGGCGAAGGGCTTGCCGCCGCGCTCGGTGTGGCAGCCCTGGCAATCGCCGGCGCGGATCAGAGCGTTGCCGCTTGCGACCAACGCCGGATCGGCGCTGTCCGGCGGACCTGCCGTCGACGCGCGCCGCAGATCGTCTTCACCGCGCAGGTTCAGCCAGGCGACGAGCCCGGCAAGCGCCAGCAAGGCAACGACGACGGCGATCGCGCCGACGCCGACCGCGCGGCCGAGTCTCACGGGCCGACACCTCCGCAAGGGAGCGGCGGTCTGGCATGGAACGCCGGCGCCGGCCGGGCGCCGGCGGGCACCGGCTGCGCCGCCAGCCATGCCGCGACCGCGCCGATCTGTTCCGGCGTCAACGCCTGCGCCACTTGCGCCATGCAGTCGGGTGCCTGCGCGTGGCGCTTGCCGGTACGCCACGCGCCGAGCTGGGCGATGAGGTAGTCGCGCGGCAGGCCGAGCAGGCCGGGAACGAACGGCGCGGTGCCGGTCATGACGCTGCCGTGACACGCGGTGCAGGCCGGGACGCGACGCGAAGGCTCGCCCTCACGGATCAGACGGGCGGCCAGAGCGCCTTGTTCCGGTGTCAGCGCAGGGCCTGGGGCCGGTGCGGGATAGGGCAATTCGAGCGCCGCGAAATGGTCGGCGATCTGTGCGAGATAGGCATCGTCGAGCGGTGCGACCAGGCCGTTCATCAGCGCGTACTGACGGCGGCCATCGCGAAAGTTGCGCAGCTGGTTGGCAAGGTAGCCGGCGGGCTTGCCGGCGATGCGCGGGTAGTAGCCGTCGGCCGCAGCCCGGCCCTGCGCGCCGTGGCAGCCCGTGCATGCGAGCACGCGCTGCGCCATCGTGTCCTCGAACGCGGGTGGCGCCGCGCTTGCCGCCGCAGCAAGCGACAACAGCACTGCGACAGCGCCGCCGCGGCGCAGACGCCGGCCATGCGCCGCACCGAGCCGTTGCGGGCGAGCCATGCGCAGGTCGCTCTCGTCCGCGCTCTTGGGGCTCAGTCGGCGCCGGCGAGCGCAGTCAGCAGCGCTGCCATGGCAGCGGCATCGCTGCCCGGCACGCCGGCCAGGCCGTGGACGACGCCTTCGCGGTCGGCCGCCGAGCGGTTCTGGCTGACCTTCCATTTGCCGATCAATTGCGTGACCTCGATCTCGATGCCGACGATTGCCTGCAGCATGCGCTCGAGATAGTCGGCCGGCGCATCGCTGGCTGCCCACGCCGGTGCCCCCGCGGCGTCCTGCGCCAGCCGATCGCGTTCATGGCGGTCGGTGAGGCGGGAGACGAAGCTGCGCAGCCACGCGCTGTCCTCGATGACGCGGAGCCGGCCGCGCGCCTGCACCATCACGTAGTTCCAGGTCGGCACGACCTTGCCGTGCTCGGCCTTGCTCGGGTACCAGGCCGGCGACACATAGGTCTGCGGGCCCTGGAACACGACCAGCGATTCAGCGTCGGTGCGGGCCTGCTGCCAGACCGGATTGGCGCGGGCGACGTGGCTGCGCAGCAGACCCATGCCCCGCTCGCCGCTGTGCGCGTCGTCGGCTGCGTCGTAGATGAAGGGCAGGCTGTTCGCAGCGAGGCCATCGTTGCCCTGCGTCACCAGCAGGCCGAACGGGTGCTCCCGCATCAGCTGCTGCAGGACGGCGGGCCGGCTTTCGGCGAAATGGCCAGGCAGGTACATGGTGTTCCGGAACGACGAGGCGAGGTGCAGGCAGCTCAGAGCATGGCGACAGCGGCGGCCTCTTCAGCAGGAACGCGGGTGGCCGACGAGGCGATCACCGCGCCGCCGAGACAGACCTCGCCGTCGTACATCACCACCGACTGGCCCGGCGTCACCGCCCATTGCGGCGCGTCGAACACGAGCGAAAGGCGGCCGCCGGCGTCAGCCCGGACCAGCGTGGCGGCCGCATCGCGCTGGCGATAGCGCGTCTTGGCCGCAAAGCGCCCGGTGGTGGGCGCGTGGCCCGCGACCCAGCTCGCGGCGTCTGCCTCGAGCGCGTCGGCGCGCAGCCACGGATGGTCGTGGCCGGCAACGACCCAGAGCGTATTCGACGCCATGTCCTTGCGGGCCACGAACCACGGCTCGTGGGCAGCGCCGCCGCGCGCTCGTCCCTCCCGCACGCCGCCGATGCCGATGCCCTTGCGTTGCCCGAGCGTGTAGAACGAGAGGCCGACGTGCTCGCCGATCGTGCGGCCGCGATCGTCCTTGATCGGGCCCGGCGCGTTGGCCAGGTAACGGCTCAGAAAGGCCCGAAACGGCCGCTCGCCGATGAAGCAGATGCCGGTCGAATCGCGCTTCTGTGCATTCGGCAAGCCGATTTCCGCGGCGATGCGGCGCACCTCGGTCTTCTCGAGTTCGCCGATCGGAAACAGCGTCTGCGCCAGCTGCGTCTGGTTCAGGCGGTGCAGGAAGTAGCTCTGGTCCTTGCTCGCATCGAGGCCACGGAGCAGCTGGAAATGCCGAGCTCCGACCTCGCGCACCCGGGCGTAGTGGCCGGTCGCGATCTTGTCGGCGCCGAGGCGCAGCGCGTGGTCGAGAAAGGCCTTGAACTTGATCTCGGCGTTGCACAGCACGTCGGGGTTCGGCGTGCGGCCGGCCGCGTACTCACGCAGGAATTCGGCGAACACGCGGTCCTTGTAGTCGGCGGCGAAGTTGACGTGCTCGATCTCGATGCCGAGCACATCGGCAACACTTGCGGCGTCGAGAAAATCCTGGCGCGACGTGCAGTGCGCGTCATCGTCTTCGTCTTCCCAGTTCTTCATGAAGATGCCGACGACCTCGTGGCCGGCCCGCTTCAGCAGCCAGGCAGTCACCGCCGAATCGACGCCCCCGGAGAGGCCGACGACGATGCGTTGCTTGGCGGGCGCGGCGGCGTTCTTCATGGCAGCTTTCGCATCGTCGCGGGCGTCTGCGCTGCGGCTTCGAGCATGGGCGGAAGCGACACGTCGAGCGACGCCGGGCCGCAGCTCAGTGGAGCTTGCGATCCTTCTGCTCGAAGGATTTCGGCCGGTAGACGTTGCCGTCCCATTGGCCACGGTCGCGGGCCCGTCCGATCGCCGCCTCGGCCTCGCGCCGGGCGCGGCGGCGCGACGCCGGCAGCTTGAACAGGGCATCGGCCCGGCCGCCCAGGCGATGGCTGAAACGCGCGATGGCGTCGTCGAAGCGGGCCCGCCGGCGCGGCCCGAGGCAGACCCGCAGCAGCAGCACCAGGCAGCCGGTGAGCATGAGGGCAGCGATGATTTTTTCAGGCACGTGCGGCAGCGGATTTCGAATCGGCGAAGCGATGGTAGCGCGCGGCGCCGCCGCAACGAGGCCCGCGTGTCGGTCCGGCCGCGACGTCGCGCACGGCGCGTCGACGCGGCGCCGTCGAGCTTCGCCCAAAATGGCGGCCCGCTGGTCCGGACTCGCCGCCCATGACACGCCCTGCAGAAGCCGATTCGCGCCAGGCCTGGCTGCGTCTCGTCGTCGCCTTGATGCTGATGACGATCGGCAGCAGTGCGATGTACGTGATCGCGGTGGTGCTGCCGTCGGTGCAGAAGGAATTCGGCGTCGCCCGCGCCGACGCGGCGCTGCCCTACACGCTGCTCATGATCGGCTTCGGCGTCGGCGGCATCTTCATGGGCCGGCTCGCCGATCGGCGCGGCGTCGCGTTGCCGATCCTGATCGGCTCGGCCGGCCTCGCCGTCGGCTTCGTCGGCGCCGGCATGAGCAGCAGCCTCACCGCCTTCGCGCTCGTGCACGGCGTCCTGCTGGGGCTGTTCGGTGCCTCGGCCACTTTCGCGCCGCTGGTTGCCGACACGTCGCTCTGGTTCGTCAAGCGTCGCGGCGTCGCGGTTGCCGTCTGCGCCAGCGGCAATTACCTCGCCGGCGCGATCTGGCCGCCGATCGTCCAGCACTACGTCGCCACGGTCGGCTGGCGGCCCACCTACATCGGCCTGGGCGTGTTCTGCCTGGTGGCGATGCCGCCACTGGCTTTCTTCATGCGGGCCCGGCCGCCCGCGCTCGCCGCCGCACCCGCCAGCCTTCGCGGCGCCGTGCCATCGACGTTGCCGTTCGGCCTGTCGATGAACGCCGCGCAAACGCTCCTCTGCATCGCCGGCGTCGCCTGCTGCGTCGCGATGGCGATGCCGCAGGTGCACATCGTTGCCTACTGCGGTGACCTCGGCTACGGCGCTGCCCGCGGCGCACAGATGCTGTCGCTGATGCTGGCGTGCGGCATCGTCAGCCGGCTGGTCTCGGGCGTCATCTGCGACCGCATCGGCGGCCTGCGCACGCTCCTGCTCGGCTCGGTCCTGCAGGGGCTGGCGCTACTGCTGTTCCTGCCCTTCGATTCGCTCGGGTCGCTCTACGTCATTTCGGCAATGTTCGGCCTGTTCCAGGGCGGCATCGTGCCGTCGTACGCGATCATCGTCCGCGAGCATTTCCCGGCCGATGAAGCCGGGGCCAGGGTCGGCACGGTGATCATGTTCACCCTTCTCGGCATGGCGCTCGGCGGCTGGATGTCCGGCAAGGTGTTCGATCTCACCGGCTCCTACCACGCGGCATTTCTCAACGGTTTGGCCTGGAACGCGCTCAACGTCTCGATCGCGCTGTTCCTGCTGGGTCGCACCCGCGGCTGGCTGCAGCGCCGGCCGCCGATCGCCGCATGAGCCCGCCGCGGGCCGCGCCTTCAGCGCCCTGGTCCGCTGGTCGGCATGCCGCTCGTGCCGGAGGTCGTGCCCGTGCCCATGGAACTGCTCGCCCCTGCCATCGGCGCGCTCGCGGCGTCGCTCGAGCCCGTGCCGGAACCGGTGCTCGAGCCCATGCTCGACGTCGATCCGCCGGTGCTCGAGCCCATGCCGGAGCCGGTACCTGAGCCTGTCGTCGAGCCGGTGCCCGAACTCGAGGTCGAGCCGCCCGACATCGAGCCCGTCGAGGTCGATCCGGTCGAGCTATCGGACGGCGCCCGCTTGCTGCAGCCGCCCACGACCAAAGCAGCAGCGGTGAGGGCCACGATCAGAGGCCACTTGGTATCTTGAATCATCTTGGGGAAATCCCTTCAGACATGGTGCGTCTTAGCGGCATCCCGCGTGCCCGGACTGGGTGCTTGGCCGCGGGGCTCGACCCCGGCGACACCCCAATGGCCGAGGCGCCGCGGCCGACGCAGAATGGCTCGGCGGCCGGTGCGGCCACCGACAACCGAGACGACAGGAGATTGCAATGGCGATGACGAGACGCGAATGGGTCGGCAAGGCCGCCGCCCTGGGCCTGCTGCCCCTCGCCGGAACGGCCATGGGCCAGGCCGGCAGCCTCAAGATTTCGCACCAGTTCCCGGGCGGCTCGATCACCGAAGGCGACTTTCGGGATCGGCTGTGCCGGCGCTTCGCCGCCGACATCGACAAGCGCAGCAACGGCGCCTTGAAGGCGACGGTCTATCCCGGCTCGTCGCTGATGAAGACGAACGCGCAGTTCTCGGCCCTCCGCAAAGGCGCGCTCGACATCAGCCTGTATCCATTGCCGTACGCCGGCGGCGAAGTCGCGGAATGCAACATCGGCCTGATGCCGGCGTTGGTGCCGAGCTACGAGGTCGGTGCGGCCTGGAAGCACGCCGAGGTCGGCCGTCTGCTGGCGAAGTTGCTCGACGACAAGGGCATCGTCTTGCTGAGCTGGATCTGGCAGGCCGGCGGCGTTGCCAGCCGGGCGGCGCCGCTGGTCGCGCCCGAAGACGCGAAGGGCCTGAAGGTGCGTGGCGGCAGCCGCGAGATGGACCTGATGCTGAAGGCGGCTGGCGCCTCGGTGATCTCGCTGCCGTCCAACGAGATCTACGCGGCGATGCAGACCGGCGCGATGGACGCGGCGATGACGTCCTCGACCAGTTTCATCTCGTTCAAGCTCGAGGAGATCGCCAAGAATCTGACGAGCGGCCGCAACAAGGCGTATTGGTTCATGTTCGAGCCGCTGATGATGTCCAAGGAGGTCTTCACCAAGCTGCCGAAGGCGCAGCAGGACATCCTGATGACGGCAGGCGCCGAGCAGGAAAAGTTCGCCTACGATGCGGCGAGGGCCGACGACAAGCTCGCCGCCGACGTCTACGCCAAGGCCGGCGCCAAGGTCTTCGATCTCGACGACGCGACCGTCCGCAAGTGGCAGGCGATCGCCCGCGACACGGCCTGGAAGGATTACGCCGAGCGCGGCGAGACCGCGGCGGCGCTCCTCAAGGCGGCGCAAAAGCTGCTGACGTGATCGAGCGGCCCGGCATCGAGCCGTCGCCCGCCGGCGCCGCGATTTCCGTCGGCGGGGCCAGCTTGCCGCCTGTCTCGGCGACCGCCGGGGTCGGCGCGGCGATCGACCCGGCGACGCCGGGGCTGCTGTTGCCCCTGGCCCGCGGATTGGCTTTCGCCAATCGCTGCATGGTTGGCTTCGGCATGCTCGCGCTGCTCGCCGCGGCGCTGGTCCTGACCTCGAGCGTGGTGACGCGCTACCTGTTCAAGTCGTCGACCGACTGGCAGGACGAAACCGCGGTGTTCCTGCTCGTCGGCGCGACCTTCCTGTCGGGGGCGTTCGTGCAATCGATCCGCGGCCACGTCGGCATCGAGGCGCTCTCGACGCTGCTGTCGCGGCGTGCCGACGCGGCCCGGCGCGCCGGCGTCGACCTGCTCTGCCTCGCCTTCTGCATCCTCTTCGCATGGAAGTCGTGGACGCTGCTCCGCGAAGCCTGGAGCGAGGGCCAGACGACCGCGTCCTCGTGGGCGCCACCGCTCTGGATTCCCTATCTCCTGATGTCGCTCGGCATGACGCTGCTGGCGGTGCAATTCCTGGTCGACCTGGCTGCCAGCTGCAACCGGATCCGCCTCGGCGCCGCACCGGCCGAGCCGGCGCGCCTCTGATGTCGCCGCTCTGGCTCGGCCTGGCGTTCGCCGGCATCACGCTGCTCTTCATGATGTCGGGCGCGCCGATCGCGTTCGCGCTCGGCAGCGTCGCGGTGGTCTTCATGGCTGTCTTCATGCCGGCCGCCTCGCTCGACACGATCACCCAGAACGTCTACGAAGAGATGGCCAGCATCACGCTGCTGTCGATCCCGCTGTTCATCCTGAAAGGCGCGGCGATCGGCCGCTCGCGTGCCGGCAAGGATCTCTACGCCGCGCTGCATGCCTGGCTCGGCCGGGTGCCCGGCGGCCTGGGCATCGCCAACGTCTTTGCCTGCGCCTTGTTCGCCGCGATGGCCGGCTCGAGCCCGGCCACCTGCTCGGCGATCGGCTCGGCCGGCATCCCCGAGATGCGCCGGCGCGGTTATTCGCCGGGCTTCGCCGCCGGCATCATCGCCGCCGGGGGCACCCTCGGCATCCTGCTGCCGCCATCGATCACGATGATCCTCTACGCAGTTGCCGCCGAGCAATCGCTCGGCCGGCTGTTCCTCGCCGGGATCGGCCCCGGCCTGCTGCTGGTCGGGCTGTTCGCCGGCTACGCGGCCCTGCACTACCGGCGCGAGCACCGCGATGCCATCGCTGCCCACGCGCACGACGGCAGCGCCTCGGCGTTGCTCGACGTCGAGCACTTCACGCTGCGGCAGAAGCTCGAGATGCTGCCGCGGGTGCTGCCGTTCGTGGTCCTGCTGATCGGCGTGATGGTCGCGCTCTACGGCGGCTTCGCGACGCCCTCGGAGACGGCCGGGCTCGGCGCGCTGCTGGCGCTGGCACTGATCGCCGTCGTCTACGGCGTCTGGCGGATCCGCGATGTCGCGCCGATCCTTTCGGCGACGCTGAAGGAGTCGACCATGCTGATGTTCATCATCGGCATGTCGCTGCTGTTCTCGTACGTGATGAGCTATCTGCACATCAGCCAGTCGCTGGCGCAGTGGATCGTCGCCCTGGCGCTCTCGAAGTGGCTGCTGCTGGCGGCGATCCTGCTGCTCGTCGTCATGCTCGGCTTCTTCCTGCCGCCGGTCAGCATCATCCTCATGACGGCGCCGATCGTGCTGCCGCCGCTGAAGGCGGTCGGCTTCGACCTGGTCTGGTTCGGCATCCTGATGACGATCGTCATGGAGGCCGGCCTGATCCATCCGCCGGTCGGCCTCAATCTCTTCGTCATCAAGAACATCGCGCCCGACATCTCGCTCGCCGACATCATCCGCGGCGTGATTCCGTTCGTGCTGCTGATGTTCCTCTCGGTCGTGCTGATTTGTCTACTGCCGCAAATCGCCACCGGCTTGCCGGACGCGCTCATGGGGCCGATGCCGGTGCGGTGAGCTTTCCGAAGATCCGTGCCCGGATGCTCATCGCCATCGCCGCCATCGCCGCCAACGACGACCAGCGCCAGGCCGAGGCGAAGCCCAGGCTGGCCGATGCCTTCGCGGCAGCGAAGGTGCCGGCGACGATCGAGGTCTACCCGGAACGCGCCTGGGCCAATCTCCTCGCGCTGTACAAGTCGGCGTTGGCATGAGCGGCGCGTGATCCGCGTTCGCTCGTGGCGCGTCGTCGCCGGGGCCTGAGGGCTCGACGGCCGGCGCATCGACCGAGCCTCGGCAATGGCGCCCGATCTTCTTCTCGGCATCGACGTCGGGACGCAAAGCGTTCGTGCCATCGCCTTCGATCGTTCGGGCCGCATCGCCGGCCGATCGCAGGTGGCCATGGAGCCGCCCTTCGAGGCCACCCAACCGGGCTGGGCCGAGCTCGACCCGGCGGCTTACTGGCAAGCGGTGGTGGCGGCGGTCCATGGGCTCTGGACTGAGCCTTCACTGAGCCCGGAGCGGATCGCCGCGCTGGCGCTGACGACGCAGCGCGGCACCGTCGTCTGCGCGCGCGAGGACGGCACGCCGCTGCGGCCGGCGATCGTCTGGCCGGACCAGCGCCTTTGTTCGGCGCCGCCGTCGATCGGCCCGTACTGGCGGACCCTGTTCGGCCTGGCGCGCGCCGGTGCGATCGTGCGGCTGCTGCAGAGCCAGGCCGAGGCCAACTGGCTGGCCCAGCACGAGCCGGCGATGTGGCAGCGATGCGAGCGCTTCGGCTTGCTCTCCGGATGGCTCACGCACCGGCTCGTCGGCGACTGGGTCGACTCGGCCGCCTGCCAGGTCGGCTACCTGCCGTTCGACTACAGGCGTCAGCAATGGGCCGACGCGAAGGCGTGGCAATGGAAGGCACTGGCGGTCCGCAGGTCACAGCTGCCGAGACTGGTCGCGCCGGCATCGGCCCTCGGTGAGCTGACTCCGGCCGCGGCCGACGCGCTCGGCCTGCCGCCCGGCCTGCATGTCATCGCCGCTGCGGCCGACAAGGCCTGCGAGGTGCTCGGCTGCGGCGTGCTCGAGCCAGGCACGGCGCATCTGTCCTTCGGCACCGCTGCGACGATCAACACGATGCAGCCGAACTACATCGAGGTGCAGCGCCTGCTGCCCGCGTATCCGGCGGCCTTGCCGGGCGCCTTCAACACCGAGATTCAGATCGAGCGCGGTTTCTGGCTGATCCGCTGGTTCAAGGACGAGTTCGCCCACCACGAGCGGGCGCTCGCGGCAGAGCGCGGCGTCAGCGTCGAGTCCTTGTTCGATGCCTTGATCGACTCGGTCCCGGCCGGTGCGATGGGCCTCGTGCTGCAGCCGTACTGGTCACCCGGCCTGCGCGAGCCGGGGCCCGAAGCGAAGGGCGCGATCATCGGCTTCAGCAGCGTGCACACCCGCGCCCACGTCTACCGGGCGATGATCGAGGGCCTTCTCTACAGCCTGCGCGCCGGGCGGGAACGAATCGAGACGGCGACCAGGCGGCCGATCACGCGGCTGGTCATTTCGGGCGGCGGCGCGCAAAGCGATGGCGCGATGCAGATCGCCGCCGACGTGTTCGATCTCGTCGCCGAGCGGCCCGATGTCGCGGAAGCGTCGTCGCTCGGCGCGGCGATCCTGGCCGCGACGGGGATCGGCTGGTATTCCGACACCGCATCGGCGACGCGCGCGATGGTCGGCATCGGCAAGCGCTTCGTTCCCGATGCCGCCGCGGTACGCACCTACGACGCGCTCTTCCGCGAGGTCTATCAGCCGATGTACCGGCGGCTGCAGCCGCTCTATCGGCGCCTGCGGACCATCACCGGTGAACGCCTGTGATCGAGGCTGGCGCGGAGCCGGCGCTGAGCCAGCGCCGAGCCCGGCCCGCGACCATCACGCTGATTCCGCCGCTCAGCGCGGTTCGCGCCAGTCGACCGTGCCGAAGCGATCATGGCCGAGCAAGGTATAGAAGATGCCGGCGCTGACCTGCGATTGGCGCTGCGAGTTCGGGTCGACGAAGTGGGCGTTGCGGCGATTGCCGAGGACCTTGAAGGTCACCGCCTGCTGCTTGTCGATCCGATAGGTGAGGGCGGCATCGACGCGAATGATGTTGTCGTGGCCGCCGCTGGTGCCCGAGCCGACGCTGCTCACGAAGTAGTCGCGGGCCGTGATGTCGAGCGAGGCCTTGTCGCTGTGCGTCAGCCGCAGGGCCATCAAGATCTGCGGCGCCAGGCCGTAGTTGTAGTCACGATCGCCGATCGCCCCGCGGGTCGTGCCGACCGCCGCGTAGCCGACGCCTGCCATCGCCGTGCCCTGCAGCGAGAGCGAGTCGGCGAGCTGCCACTGGCCGGTCGAGCCGAGCGAGACGGCCGAGGTCGAGATCCGGAATGTCTGCGGCGCGATGTAGTCGTAGCTGCCGTAGATGCCCCAGACGCCGCGGTAGTCGGGGCCGGACTCGTAGCTCTTGCCGATGAGCAGGCCGCGGGTCAGGACGTTCTCGATGCCGTTGGCACTCGACGCGGTGGTCGCGAAATTGAAGTAGTCGAACGGCCGGGTGTACTCGTAGCCGCGACTTCCGGGCAGTCCGTAGTCGATCGAGAAGTCGACCTGCGCCTCATTGGCCCTGAACTCGGTCGTCGAGCTGCCCTGTTGTCGCTTCAAGGTGTGCGCGTAACCCGTTTCGAGCCGACTGAAGTAGACCGCGTTGTTGCTCGAGAAGATGCGTCGGCGGTCGTCGAAGACCAGCCGATTGAAGCCGGCCGACGGATCGATCGCGGTCGCCGCGACCTCGCGCCAGAACCGCGGCAGGCCGCCGCCTTGCTCGAGCACGAGATTCGACATCCGGAACAATGCCTCGCCGAGGAAGGTGCCGCCGATGCCGCTCGCGACCTGGTCGTTGCGCGACGGCCGGGTCCGCTCGCCGGCGATCTCCCAGACCACGCTGCCGGCAAACGCATAGCCGGCCGACTGCCAGTAAGAGAGGCCGGCCGAGCGGGCGAAGCCGAGGTACATCGCGCCTTGCACCGGATGGCCGAGCTGGTTGACCTTGAACGGATCGTCGTCGGTGCCCCAGTGGCTGCGGAGATTGGTGCGGATGCTGTCGAGGCTGACGCGGTAGTCGTCGCGGCCGCTCCCGAAGTAGCGGTTGCTGCGATTGAGCAGGAATTGAAAGCCGAGGATCTCGCCTGCGGGGAGCAACTCGTTCGGCGGACTTTCCGGCAGACTTTGACGCGGCGGCGACTCGGCCGCCGCGACGATTCCGGATGCGACTGCAACCCCTTCCGATGCCGTCTCAGTCGCAGCCGCCGGCCGTGCCGTGGCCGCTGCAGGTTGCGCCAAGGCGGGTGCCGCGGCCACCTGCAGTGCGAGCACTATCAAGAGGCGGATATGCGACACGCGCATCCGCCTGGCCCGGGTCTCGCCTACGCCGAGGCTGCAGATCAATGTGGCTTGCGGCGCCCGTCGGGCTCGACCGCGACACCCTTGAACTTGGTGCCGTCCTGCTTGACGTCCATGAACTTGCCCTTGCCACCTGGCGAATCGTCGCGCTTGACGAAATCGCCGGTGACGGGGTTCTTCACCTGGGTCCTCTCCTTGACCGCGCCGGTCCGAGAGCCGCTTCCCGTGTTCTTTGCCATGACCGCTCCGATGCCCGTTGGAACCCGTGCAACATAGCGGCGCCGGTGCGGCAGCGCTTCAGGACAGCTTGCCTTGCCGACGTAGGACCACGCCCAGTGCACCCGCCAAGCGGGCACGCAAGGGGCGGCTCAGCGGCGGCTCGGATCGATCAGGTATTTTTCGCCCGTGGCGCGCCTGTTGTAGGCGGCGATCGTCGCGAGCTGCAGCGCTTCGCCGAGCGAGACAACGGCCGAGTAGTGGCTCTTGAAGGTGGTTGTCAGCTCGGCAGCGACCCGCTGCTTCAGGGCCTGGGTCGCTGCGGGCCCGATCTTCTGCATGAACGGGAACAGCAGCCAGCCGCCCATGCTCCAGGTCATTCCGAAATTGCGCACGAACTCGGTCGGGCCGGTGTCGAGACCGCCGTACAGGTAGACCTGCTTCAGCGTCGTCGAGCCGTAGCGGCTGTATTCCTTGGCGCCGCGGTTGATGGCCGCCTCCATGCAGCCCAGGATCTGTCCGCCGAGGCGGCCACCGCCGGTGGCGTCGAAGCCGATCGTCGCGCCGGTAGCGACCAGCGCTTCCGTCAAGTCGTGCAAGAAGCCGGGCGCACTCGAATCGCAGACGTGCGCAGCGCCGAGGCCGCGCAGCAATGCCACCTGTTCGGGCTTGCGAACGATGTTGACGAGGCCGATGCCGTCGGCGGTGCAGATGCGCAGCAGCATCTGGCCGAGGTTCGACGCGGCAGCCGTATGCACGAGTGCACGATGGCCTTCGCGCCGCATCGTCTCGACCATGCCCAGGGCGGTCAGCGGATTGACGAACGACGACGCGCCGTCGTGTGCCGTCGTGCCGTCCGGAAGGACCAGGCACTGCTCGAGCGAGGCGACGCGATATTCGGCGTAGGTGGCGCCGCCGATCACGGCGACGGTCTTGCCGAGCAGCGCCTGCGCAGCCGGCGACGCGCCCGCCGCGACGACGATCCCGGCGCCTTCGTTGCCGACCGGCATCGAGATGTCGAGGCGCGGCCCGAGCCCCGGCAAGGCCGACTCGGCGATTCGCGCCGTGACGATCGGTCGATCGGCGGTGCCGGCGGCCTTGGCGGTGGCCATGTCGGCCGAGGCGAAGAGCAACCCCAGGTCGGACGGATTGATCGGCGCGCCGCCGATCCGGACCAGCACATCGTTCGGCCCGGGCGGGGCGACCGGCACGCTCGCCAGCGACAGCTCGAGCTCGCCGCTCCGCCTGATCAGGGAGCGCATCTGCAGGCCGTTGCTCGGCAGGGTCGTGGTCATCGGTGTCTCCTGGAAAGGCGGTCTACATGACGGCGCCGAGCGCCCACGGCACGAACTCGTTCTGGCCGTAGCCGTGCCCTTCGCTCTTGGTCTTTCGCCCCGAGGCGGTGTCGAGCATCAGGCGGAAGATGCGCTCGCCCATCGCATCGATGCTCGAGGTGCCGTCGATGACCTCGCCGCAGTTGATGTCGATGTCGTCTGCCTGTTTCTGCCAGAGAGCGGTGTTGGTCGAAAGCTTCAGCGATGGCGACGGCGCGCAGCCGTAGGCCGAGCCGCGGCCGGTCGTGAAGCAGATCAGGTTGGCGCCGCCGGCGACCTGGCCGGTGGCAGAGACCGGGTCGTAGCCGGGCGTGTCCATGAAGACCAGGCCCTTGGTCGTGACCGGCTGCGCGTACTCGAAGACGTCGGTGAGGTTGGTGGTGCCGCTCTTGGCAATCGCGCCCAGGCTCTTCTCGAGAATCGTCGTCAGGCCGCCGGCCTTGTTGCCGGCCGAAGGGTTGTTGTCCATCTCGGCGTCGTTGCGCTCGCAGTAGCGCTCCCACCAGTGGATCCGCGCGATCAGCTTGTCGGCGACTTCGCTCGAAACCGCGCGCCGCGTCAGCAAGTGCTCGCCGCCGTAGATCTCGGGCGTCTCGGAGAGGATCGCGGTGCCGCCGTGCTGAACCAGCCGATCGACCGCGGCGCCGAGCGCCGGGTTGGCGCTGATGCCGGAGTAGCCGTCGGAGCCGCCGCATTGCAGGCCGACCGTGATGTGGCTCGCCGGAACCGGCGTCCGCGTCGCCCGGTTCGCCTCGTCGAGCAGCCACTCGACCAGCTCGATGCCATGCGCGACGGTCTTCCTGGTCCCGCCGGTGTCCTGGATGTTGAAGGCGTGCAATTGCGCGCCCGTGGCAAGGCCTTCCTGCTCGAGCATGCCGCCGATCTGGTTGGTCTCGCAGCCGAGTCCGACCACCAGGACAGACGCGAAGTTCGGGTGCCGGGCATAGCCGCCGAGCGTCCGACGCAGCACCTGCAGCGGCTCGCCGTCGCTGGCCGTCGCGCAACCGGCGCCGTGGGTCAGGGCGATCACGCCGTCGACGTGGGCGAAGCGCTCGAGCGCCTCCGGGTTGGTGTCGCGACGGAAGTGATCGGCGATCGCCCGCGCCACCGTCGCCGAGCAATTGACCGACGTAAGGATGCCGACGTAGTTGCGGGTGGCGATGCGGCCGTCGGCGCGAACGATGCCATCGAAGCTCGCCGGTTCTCTCGCATAGTCGGTCACGCGGGCACCGCTCGCCGCCGCATAGTCGCGGGCGAAGCTCGAGAACTCGAGGTTGTGCGTGTGCACGTGCTGGCCCGGCGCAATTGCCTGTTTGGCGATGCCGATGATCTGGTCGTAGCGCCGCACCGGCTCGCCGGCCGCGATCGCGCGGGTTGCGATCTTGTGCCCCGGCGGCACCAGGCCCGAAACCGTGATGCCTTCGCTCTCGATGCGGGTACCGCCGACCAGCTGGGCCCGCGCGATCACGACGTCGTCGTTCGGATGGATGCGGATGACGGGTGGATTGCTCACGGTGCGTCGCTTCGAGTTCCCTGGCCAGTGTATTGGCAGCTCAGCCGGGCAGGCTGGAGCGTGCCGCGCTGCGGATCTGCACTGCCTCGTCGACCAGCTGCGACAGCCGCCGCGACAGCCACGGCACGACGTCGCGCGCCGGCGGCTGCGCCGGCAGCAGCTCGAGCGGGTCGGCGAGCTCGCTTTCGACATCGCCGCTGCGCTCGGCATTTTCGACGTGGCCGCTGGCCTCGGTGCGTTCGTCTCCACCGCTCGACCCGATCTCCGAAGCCGGGCCCACCTCCTGCAAGTCGAGGCAGCGGCCGACCGCCGCGACAGCCTGCGCGAGCGCCGATTCGATCCGCGGCAGCTCCGCCGCGTCGTGCAGACGCGCCAGTGAATGGCGCACCAGCGACAGGTGGGCCATGAAGCGCTCGCCGTGGTCGAGCAGCGTCGCGACCTTCCGGATCGGCAGGCGCACGCCCCTCGGCTCGACCCGGCTTCGGCTCAGCGCGGCGCCGAGCAGGGACAGCGATTCATAGGCCTTGCGTCGGGCCATGCGCTCGTCGACGACGTCCCCCGAGCCGGCGCGCAGGGAGTGCGCCGCGTAGTCGCGCAGCTCGCGCAGGACCCGCGCCACGGCCTCGGGCACGCGGCGCCGTTCCCACGACGGCAGCACGTAGCTGAAGCTCCAGGCCAGCATGGCGCCGAGGAAGGTGTCGCCGACCCGCTCGGCGATCGCGAAGCCGGCCTCGGGATTGACCAGATGCGACTGCAGCAGCGCCATCACGCTGGCGGCGGTCGCGGTCAGCCAGTAGCGCTGGGTGACGAAGGCATGCGCCGTCGCCAGGGCGCCGAGAAAGACGCCGCTCAGGAAGCCCGCGGAGGGCACGTGCGACACGCCGACCACGATCAGGCAGCCGAGCATGGTGCCGAGGACCCGTGCATCGCGGCGCGCCAGCGTGTCGCTGAGGTTGCCGCGCAGCACCACGCCGACGCTGAGCACCAGCCAGTACGGGTGCGCGTCCCACGGCAGCGCCAGTGCCAGGTAATAGGCGGTGCCGAGCGCCAGCGACATGCGAACGGCATGCCGCAGCACCAGCGAATCGCGCTGCCAGTGCGGCCGCAGCGCCCGGATCGGCCAGCCCTCTGGGGCGACGAAGCCCTGCAGCTGCGCATGGCTCAGCGGCAATGCCTCGATCTCGCCGCGCAGCAGCCGGTGGAGGCGGCCGACGTCCTCGGTCAGGCGATCGAGGCGGCCCTGCAGCACCGGCAGCAGGCGGGCCCGCGGATCGCCGGGCGGCATCGCCAGCTCGTCGGCCGCGGCACCGATGTCGAGAGACGGCTGCGCGGAGGTGGCCGGCTCGCTGTCGTCGCGGAGTGCGTCGGCGGCCCGATCGAGCTGGTCGGCCACGCTGCGCAGGCCGCTGGCCGCGCGCTCGAGGATCTCGCGGCCGGCCGCGTCGGCGCCGAGCAGGTCGACATCGAGGCGGCTCGTGATCAGCGCGTCGCGCAGATCGATGATGCGCAGCAGGATCGCGACGTCGCGTTGCCAGCGCCGGCTTTCGGCCGCCGGATAGAGCAGGTCGCGCGCGGCCTGCAGGCGCTCGGCCAGCGCGGCGTCGCCGCCGATCCAGCTGCCGAGCGGCGGCGCCTCGCCGGCTTCGATGCGGTACGACACCAGCACCCCGGCGCGCGAGCGAAACAGCTGCGAGGCGGCACGCAAGGTCGCGACCAGGGCCAGGGTCCGGTAGCGCCGCTGCAGCAGCAGATTGGCAAGCAGCGCCCAGAGCAGGTAGGCGAAGCCGCCGCACGCGCCCCAGCCGGCGATCGCGAGCTCGTGCTCGGCCGGCGGCACCGCCATCGAGAAGATCATCGACAGGATCGGCGAGAACGAGACGGCGCCGGCGCGTTGGCCCCAGGCCAGCGTCATCATCGCCAGGAAGGCGACGACGACGACGACGATGCCGAGCCCGAGCGGGTGCGGCCGCAGCAGGTCGACCGCGAGTGCAGCCGCGGCGCTCAGCAGGGCCGCGGCGCCGACCCGGTGCAAGGTTCGCGACGGCACGTTCGGCAGGTCGGCGATGCTGGCGCAGACCGCGCCGCTGACGACCAGCGCCGCGACGTGGCCGCCGAACAAACGCCAGGCGGCCAGCTGGATGCAGCCGATCCCGACTGCCGTGGCGATGCCGTTCGCGACGTGGGCCGGCAGCAGCCGCCAGGGCCGCCACCACGCGGCGCTGGCGGTGCCGGCGATCAAGCGTCGCTTAAGCGTCGATCAGCGCCGGATCCCAGGCATGCACCGTTTGCCGTTGTTCGCCGAGACCGTCGATGCCGAGCCGCATTTCGTCGCCCGCCTTCAGATAGGTCGGCGGCTTCATGCCGAGGCCGACGCCGGGCGGCGTGCCGGTCGTGATGAGGTCGCCTGGGTAGAGCGTCATGAAGCGACTGCAGTACGACACCAGCTCGGCGACGCCGAAGATCATGGTCCTGGTCGAGCCGTTCTGCCGCCGCTGGCCATTGACGTCGAGCCACATCGGCAGCGCCTGGACGTCGGCGATCTCGTCTGCCGTCACCATCCACGGACCGACCGGGCCGAAGGTGTCGCAGCCTTTGCCCTTGTCCCACTGGCCGCCGCGCTCGAGCTGGTATTCGCGCTCGGACACGTCGTTGACGACGCAGTAGCCGGCGACATAGTTCAGCGCGTCGGCCTGCGCGACGTAGCGCGCCTTGCTGCCGATGACGATGCCGAGCTCGACCTCCCAATCGGTCTTGACCGAATCCTTCGGCAGCACCACCGCGTCGTTGCAGCCGATCAGCACGTTGTTCGGCTTCATGAAGATGATCGGCTCCTTCGGGATCGGCGAGTTGGTCTCGGCGGCGTGATCCGAATAGTTGAGGCCGATGCAGACGAACTTGCCCATGCCGCTCCACGGCGGCGCGATCCGGCCGGGCTTGGCGACGACCGGGAGCTTCGCGGTGTCGAGCTCGGCCAGGCGCTTGAGGTTGGCCGGCGTCAAGGTGTCGGCGGTGATGTCGGCGACGACGCCCGAGAGATCGCGCACCGTTCCTTTCGCGTCGACAAGCGCGGGCTTTTCCGCGCCCTTGGCGCCGTATCGCATCAGCTTCATTACTTCTCTTTCCTGATTGAGGAGAGTAAGTTTATGTCGTCATCGTCGAGCAGCTCGGGGGCGGTGAGCGGCGTGTGTGCCCCGGGCCTCGCTTGCCCGAGGTGGCTATCACGGAGCCGTGGTCATCCGATCGACATGGCTCTGGACGACGGACTCCGCTGCAATCGAACCCGAGTCCCACCCACCACTCGCCGCCCCCACACCGCGCGGCTCGACGATGTGAATGCCAGAGCCGGGGACGGCGAGTGGTGGGTGCGGCTCGGGTGACGGCGCCACCCCAGGTCCTCCAGAGACATGCCGGTTCAAGTCGAGCAGCTCCGTGATAGCCGCCTCGGACGCCGTCAGCCCGCGACGTACACGCCGCTCGCCGGCCCACGCGCCGCTAGATCGAAATTCGCGATGACGCGAAAGGGAGGTCAGTTCGACCACCCACCATCGATGATCTGCGCCGTCCCCGTCGTGAACGCCGATTCATCGCTCGCGAGATAGACCGCCAGTGCCGCGATCTCCTCGGTGCGGCCGACCCGTCCCATCGGCTGGCGGGCGACGAAGGCCGCCTGCACTTGCGCCTCGGTCTGGCCGCTGGCACGCGCCTGCGCCGCGATCCGCTCGCGCAACGAGGGCGACTCGACGGTGCCCGGACAGATCGCGTTGCAGCGGATGCCGCGGGTGACGAAGTCGGCGGCGATCGATTTGGTGAGGCCGATCACGGCGGCCTTGGTCGCACCGTAGACGAAGCGGTTCGGCGCACCCTTGATGCTGCCGGCCACCGAGGCCATGTTGATGATCGAGCCGCCGCCGCCTCCGCTCTCGAACGTCGCCAGCATCTGCGGCAGAAAGGCGCGGATCAGGCGGTACATCGAGCGGACGTTGAGGTCGAACGAAAAATCGAAGGCGATCTCGTCGCAGTCGAGCACGGTGCCGGAATGGACGTAGCCGGCGCCGTTGAAGAGCACATGGACCGGTCCCTTGGCGAGCGCTTCGATCGAAGCCGCGAGGACGGCGCTGGCGTCGGTGACGTCGAGCCGGCGCGTCTGGCAGCCGGTGGCGCGGCCGAGGTCGGCGAGCAGCTCGTCGTCGATGTCGGTGGCGATGACGCGGGCGCCTTCGCGGACGAACGCTTCGGCGGTGGCCCGGCCGATGCCCTGACCGGCAGCGGTGATGAAGGCGGTCTTGCCGGCGAGGCGTGCGGTCATGGCGGCTCTTTTGCTTGAGGAGTGGCGGTCCGCGACGGCGGTCGTCAGGAGCGGGTAAAGAATAGTTTCCACGCCGGCATCACGTCAACAAGGGGGATCGTCGCCGATCGCCCGTCCGCCTCGTCGGCTCGGGTTCGACAACGGCCATTGCGCACGATGCTTGCCTGACCGACGTCACCTTGCCGCCCGTCGTCGAAGAGCGTGCGCCTGACGTTTCGCCTTGGTAGCCTTCGCGGCTGACCAGCAGCCTTCGCATGAACCAGCCTCCGACCGACGCTTCGCCCGCTGCCAACTTGGCGGCGGCGGCGCCGCCACACGGCCGCCCCAGCGTCTCTCCGCGTCGCCGCTGGCTCGGCGCCCTGATCGCCGTGATCGCCCTGCTCGCGCTCGGTGCGCTGGCCTGGTATCTGACGCATCGACCGCCGGTCGCGGGCAGCGGTCCCGGCGCGCCCGCCGCCGGCGCGTCGAGTCCGACCGGCGACGCGAGCGGCGCGGCCGGGTCTGCC
>JALYXU010000079.1 GCA_030946925.1 Pseudomonadota bacterium | reverse complement strand
CGACAGGACCCTCGTCTGCGTCGTCGTCGGCCTGCTCGCGCTCGGCCTGGTGATGGTCTACAGCGCCTCGGTGGCGCTGCCCGACAACCCGAAGTTCGCTCGCTACACCGCCACCTATTTTCTGAATCGGCATCTGCTGTCGGTCGCCATCTCGGTGCTGGCCGCGCTGGTCGCCGTTCAGGTGCCGGTGTCGGTCTGGGAAAAGTTGTCGCCCTGGATCTTCGTCGCCGCGCTGCTGCTGCTGATCCTGGTGCTGCTGCCTTTCATTGGCAAAGGGGTCAACGGGGCGCGGCGCTGGATTCCGCTGGCGCTGATGAGCTTCCAGCCCTCGGAGCTTTGCAAGCTGGCGATCGCGATGTATGCGGCGGGCTACATGGTCCGGCGCATGGACGTGAAGGAGAACTTCGTCCGCGCGGTGCTGCCGATGGCGATCTCGCTGGCCATCGTCGGCCTGCTGCTGCTGGCCGAGCCGGACATGGGCGCCTTCCTCGTCATCGCCACGATCGCGATGGGCATCCTCTTTCTCGGCGGCGTCAACGGCCGGATGTTCCTCATCATCAGCGCGGTGCTGAGCAGCGCGTTCGTGCTGATGATCACGACGTCGGAGTGGCGACGCGAGCGGATCTTCGCGTACCTCAATCCGTGGGACGAGAAGTACACCCTCGGCAAGGCCTATCAGCTTTCACATTCGCTGATCGCATTCGGCCGCGGCGAGATCTTCGGCCAGGGCCTCGGCTCGAGCGTCGAGAAGCTGCACTACCTGCCCGAGGCGCACACCGACTTCCTGCTTGCCGTGATCGGCGAAGAGCTCGGCTTCATCGGCGTCGCCTCGGTCATCGTCGCCTTCTTCTGGTTGTCGCGGCGCCTCTTCCACATCGGCCGGCAGGCGATCGCTCTCGACCGCGTCTTCGCCGGCCTGTTCGCGCAAGGCATCGGCATCTGGTTCGGCGGCCAGGCCTTCATCAACATGGGTGTCAACCTGGGCGTGCTGCCGACCAAGGGCCTGACCTTGCCGCTGATGAGCTATGGCGGCTCGGCGGTCGTCATGAACATGATCGCGCTGGCGATCGTCGTCCGCATCGATCTTGAAAACAGACAGCTCATGCGCGGAGGCCGGGCATGACGCGCCACCTCGTCGTCGTTGCCGCCGGCACCGGCGGTCACGTGATTCCGGGCCTGGCCGTGGCCCACGAGATGGTTCGGCGCGGCTGGACCGTGAGCTGGCTCGGCACCACCACCGGCATCGAAAACCGATTGGTGCCCGCGGCCGGTTTCCCGCTCGACCGGCTGGCCTTTGCCGGTCTCCGCGGCAAGGGCCTGCTCGGCAACGTTGCCGGGTCCGTGCGCATGCTCGCCGCGCTGACGCACGCCTGGGCGCTGCTGCGCCGGCGCGGCGCCGCGGTCGTGCTCGGCATGGGTGGCTACGTCTGCTTTCCCGGCGGCTGGGCTGCGAAGCTGCTCGGCTGGCCGCTGGTCCTGATGAACGCCGATGCCGGCTTGCTCTTGAGCAACCGCGCGCTCCTGCCGGCGGCCAGGCGGATCGCGTTCGGCTTCGACGGCGAGGCGGCGCGGCGACTCGGCAAGAAAGGGATCGTCACAGGCAATCCGGTCCGCGACGAGATCGAGGCGATCGCTCTGCCGGGAGCCCGCTTCGCCGGTCGCGGCGGACCGCTGCGCCTTCTCGTGGTCGGTGGCAGCCTCGGCGCCAAGGTCCTCAACGAGTGTGTGCCCGAAGCGTTGCAGTTGCTCGCGCCGGAAACGCGACCGCACGTCACGCACCAGACCGGCACTGCCGCGGCCGAGGCCGTGCGCACGGCCTACGCCGAGCGCGCGGTCGAGGCGACGGTTCGGCCATTCATCGACGACATGGCCGAGCAACTCTCGGCCTGCGACCTCATCCTCTGCCGCGCCGGCGCCATCACGGTGAGCGAGCTCTGCGCAGCCGGCGTCGCCGCGGTGCTGGTCCCCTTCGTCGTCAGCACCACCGCCCACCAGCGCGACAACGCCGCGTGGCTGGCCGGTTCGGGTGCGGCCATTCACTTGCCGCAGGCCGAGCTGACGCCGCGTCGTCTCGCCGACCTGATCGCCGGCTTCACGCGCGAGACGCTGCTGGCCATGGCCACCGCCGCACGTTCGCTGGCCCGGCCACATGCCGCGTCGCGGGTCGCCGACGAGCTGGAACGGGTGGCTACATGAAACACGCGGTCAAGCACATTCATTTCGTCGGCATCGGTGGCGCCGGCATGAGCGGCATCGCCGAGGTCCTGCATAACCTCGGCTACCGTGTCTCCGGCTCCGACCTGGTCGCGAGCGCGACGACCCGGGCGCTGACCCGGCTCGGCATCCGCGTTGCAATCGGCCACGACGCTGCCCATATCGCCGGCGCCGAAGCAGTGGTCATCTCGAGCGCCGTCAGAAGCGACAACCCCGAGGTGATCGCGGCGCGCCACAAGCGGACCCCGGTGGTGCCGCGCGCCGTCATGCTGGCCGAGCTGATGCGGCTGAAGCAGGGCATCGCCATCGCCGGCACGCATGGCAAGACGACCACCACCTCGCTCGTCACCAGCGTCCTCGCCGAGGCCGGCCTCGACCCGACCTTCGTGATCGGCGGCCGCCTCAACTCCGCCGGCGTCAACTCGCGGCTCGGCTCGGGCGACTACATCGTCGTCGAGGCCGACGAATCGGATGCCTCGTTCCTCAATCTGCTGCCGGTGATGGCGGTCGTCACCAACATCGACGCCGACCACATGGAGACCTACGGCCACGACTTCGTCAAGCTGAAGCAGGCCTTCGTCGAGTTCATCCACAAGATGCCGTTCTACGGTGCCGCGATCCTCTGCGCCGACGATCCAGGCGTGCGCTCGATCATGCCGATGGTGTCGCGGCCGATCGTCAGCTACGGCTTCGGCGCCGACGCGATGATTCGCGCCGTCGACGTCGTCGCCGATGCCGGGACGATGCGCTTCACGGTGCAGCGGCGCAACGGCGTGCGCATGGCCGACCTCGCGGTCAGGCTGAATCTGCCCGGCGATCACAACGTGCTCAACGCGCTGGCGGCGATCGCCGTCGCCACCGAGCTCGAGCTGCCAGACGCCGCGCTGGTCAAGGGGCTCGGCGAGTTCCACGGCGTCGGCCGGCGCTTCCAGAGCTACGGCGACCGGCCGACCCGCGACGGCGCCGGCAGCTTCACGCTCATCGACGACTACGGCCACCACCCGGTCGAGATGGCGGCGACGCTGGCGGCGGCGCGAGGCGCCTTTCCCGATCGCCGCATCGTCCTCGCGTTCCAGCCGCATCGCTTCACCCGGACGCGCGACTGCTTCGACGACTTCGTCAAGGTCATGGGCACCGCCGACCTGGTGCTGCTGGCCGAGGTCTACGCCGCCGGCGAGGCGCCGATCGTCGCCGCCGACGGCCGCTCGCTGGCCCATTCCCTGCGCGTCGCCGGCAAGGTCGATCCGGTCTTCGTCGACGAGATCGGCAGCATGGCGGCGACCATTCTCGAGCAGGCCCAGGCCGGCGACGTCGTCATCGCCATGGGCGCAGGCTCGATCGGCAACGTCGCGGCGCAGGTGGTCGAGATGCAGGAGACGGGGCCATGAGCGATTCCGCCGGAGGAAGCGTAAGGGCCCCATCCGGTCCGGTGGCGGTGCTGATGGGCGGCACGTCGGCCGAGCGGCAGATCTCGTTGATGTCGGGCACCGGGGTGCTCGCCGCGCTCCGCTCGCAAGGGGTCGACGCGCACGCCTTCGATCCTGCCGAACGCGAGCTGCACGAGCTCAAGCGCGACGGCTTCGCGCGTTGCTTCGTCGCCCTGCACGGGCGGCACGGCGAGGACGGCTGCGTCCAGGGTGCGCTCGAGCTGCTCGGCATCCCCTACACCGGCTCCGGCGTGATGGCATCGGCGATCGCCATGGACAAGGTGATGACGAAGCGGGTCTGGCTCGCCGAAGGCCTGCCGACGCCACGCTTCGTCCGCCTCGCCGCCGACCAGCAGTCTCGCGAGCAGACGCGCGCCGTGCCCGACGTGCTCGGCCTGCCGCTGATCGTCAAGCCGCCGCGCGAGGGCTCGTCGATCGGCATCAGCAAGGTCGCCGGCTACTCCGACATGCAGGCGGCGGTCGAGCTCGCATCCCGCTACGACGCCGACGTGCTCTGCGAGGAGTTCATCGAGGGCGACGAGCTGACCTGCCCGGTGCTCGGCGAAGGCCTCGATGCACGGGCTCTGCCGGTCGTGCGCATCGTTGCCCCCGAGGGTGCCTACGACTACCAGAACAAGTACTTCACAGACGTCGTCCGCTATGACTGTCCGTGCGGCCTGTCGTCGGAGCAGGAGGCCGAGATCCAGCAACTGGTCCTCGCCGCCTATCGCACGCTGGGCTGTCGCGGCTGGGGCCGCGCCGATCTGATGCTGCGTCGATCCGATCGGAGGCCTTTCCTGCTCGAGATGAACACCTCGCCCGGCATGACGACGCATTCGCTGGTGCCGATCTCGGCGCGCGCCGCGGGCATCAGCTACGAGCAGCTCTGCGTCGGCCTTCTCGACAGCGCCGGGCTCGACAGCGATCGGGCGCGCCACGTCGTGTCCGCGGCAAAGGCGGAATGATGGCGCGCGCAGCTTCGCCGCCGTCGCACCCGGAACCACCGGCCCAGGACGTGCGTCTCATGAACATGACGGCAAGCGCCTTCGCCGGGCTTGCCGTGCTGCTGCTGCTCGCGACGGCTCTGATCTGGCTGACGCGGCAACCCTACTTCGCGATTCGCGCCATCAGCATCGACGGCGACGTCGGCCGCAACAGCGTCTCGACGATCCGTGCCAATGCGACGCCGCGGCTGGCCGGCAACTTCATGACGGCCGACCTCGGCACGGTCCGGCGCGCCTTCGAATCGGTGCCGTGGGTGCGCCATGCGCTGGTCCAGCGGGTCTGGCCGAATCGTCTGCGCGTTCGCCTGGAGGAGCACCGTCCGGTGGCGCTCTGGAGCGGCGGCGACAGCACCGCCGACAAGCTCGTCAACAGCTACGGCGAAGTCTTCGAGGCCAACCTCGGAGACGTCGAGGACGACGACCTGCCGACGCTCGACGGCCCTGCCGGCAGCTCGGCCCGAATGCTGAGCATGCTCGACCGGCTCGGCCCTGCCTTCGCCCCGTTGCAGACCCGGGTCGGCGCGCTGTCGCTGTCGAACCGCGGCTCCTGGGAGGCGACGCTCGACGCCGGCGCGGTCGTGCAGATGGGTCGTGGCAGCGACGAGGAGATCGTCGCCCGGACCGCTCGATTCGTCGCCACCGTTCGCCAGGTGACGTCGCGCTACCAGCGGCCGCTCGAGTACGCCGACCTGCGCCATCCCGATGGCTACGCGGTGCGCCTGAAGGGCATCTCGACGACGCTGCCGATCGCCGACAAGCCGGCGCCGAAGAAGTAACCGGGACACGCATGGCCAAGGAAGCAAAGGATCTCGTCGTCGGCCTCGACATCGGCACCGCCAAGGTGATGGCGGTCGTCGCCGAGGTCATGCCCGACGGCGAGCTGCGCATCGCCGGCCTCGGCAGCGCGCCGGCGCATGGCCTGAAGCGCGGCGTCGTCGTCAACATCGACGCGACGGTGCAGTCGATCCAGCAGGCGCTCAGGGAGGCCGAGATGATGGCCGACTGCAAGATCACCCGCGTCTACACCGGCATCACCGGCAGCCACATCCGCGGCCAGAACTCGACCGGCATGGTGATCGTGCGCGACAAGGAGGTGACGCCGGTCGACGTCACCCGCGTCGTCGAGACCGCCAAGGCGATCAACATTCCCAACGACCAGCGCCTGCTCCTGGTCGAGCCGCAGGAGTTCGTGATCGACGGCCACGAGGTCAAGGAGCCGATCGGGATGAGCGGCGGCCGGCTCGAGGTCAAGGTGCACATCGTCACCGGCGCCCAGAGCGCGGCCGAGAACATCGTCATGTGCGTGCGCCGCTGCGGCCTGGAGGTCGACCAGCTGGTGCTGAACCCGAGCGCCTCCAGCC
>JALYXU010000018.1 GCA_030946925.1 Pseudomonadota bacterium | reverse complement strand
GCGCGACGATGACCGCGTTGCGGCCCTTCAGCGCATTGATGATCTTGTTCGCGGGCGTCGCACCCGGGTTCGTCGACGGCGTGATCGCGCAGACGACGCCGACCGGCCGGGCGATCTCGACGATGCCGGTCGCCGCGTTGTCGGAGATCACGCCGACCGATCCGGCGCCCTTCAGATCGCGCAGCAGGCCGAGCGTCTTGCGGTGGTTCTTCGCGATCTTGTCGGCGACGTTGCCGATCCCGGTGTCGGCGACCGCCAGCGCGGCGAGCTCGCGGTTGCGGGCCGGCTCGATGACGGCCCAACCCGCGGCGGCGACCAGCTCGTCGACGCGGGCCTGGTCGTAGGCGTCGGCGATCCGCTGCGCGGCCCGGGCGCGACCGACCAGCTTGGCAACCAGCGACTCGACCTCCGCCGTGGCGCCGGCCTGTGGTCCCGGCGCGGAAATCCGCGTGTCAGCGAAGCTCATCGGTGTCTCCTGTTCGCGGTCCTGGGCGCTGCGTCGCAGTCGGCAATGCTGCAGCGAAAGCCGAGCGCCATGCTCGCATCTCGGGCGCAAGCGAGCAACTGCCCGGCCAGGTCGCGCGCGTGCGAGCGGCCGAAGCGGATGGAGGGCACGCTCATGCCGACCGCGGCGACCGGTTCGCCGCGGGCGTTGAACACCGGCGCACCGAGGCCGCAGACGCCGAGCCGCCACTCCTCCCGGTTTTCCGCATAGCCGCGAAGCCGGGTGCTTGCGAGCTCGGCGACCAGCGCGTCGAGGTCGGTGATGCTGTGCGGCGTGTGGGCGGCGAGCGGGCCGAGCCGGCGCTCCAGCGCTTGCCGGTCCAGGCCGGTGGCGGCGAGCAGCGCCTTGCCGGAAGCGACGCTTGCCGCAGGCGCCCGGCCGCCGATCCGCGAGTAGGCGGCGACCGGCAACGGGCTGTCGAACTTGTCGATGTAGACGATCTCGGCTCCGTCGAGCACCGCGAGGTGGATCGTTTCGCCGCTGGCCGCGGCCAGCGCCGCGAGATGCGGGCGGACGAGCAGGGTGACGTCGGCGGCGGCGCCGACCAGGGCGCCGAGCTCGAACAGGCGCAGGCTCGAGCGGTAGGCGCTCGTCGTCGCGTCCTGGGTCGCCCAGCCGCGCGCGACCAGCGTCTGCAGGGTGCGGTGGGCGTTGCTTCGAGCCAAGCCGAATGCCGCGGCGACATCGACGACGCGGCACGGGCGCTGCTGGCGTGCCAGCCATTCGATCACGTCGAGACCCTTCGCAAGCGTGGAATCCATCGGGCTGAAAGTTCCAATAACTGGAACGCAGTTCGCGTAGATGGAACTTTAGGCGGGTGCACCTCGCCTGTCAAACGCGGCGCCGTTGCCCGGCCAGCATGACGATGAGCTCGCGGAACATCGCGTTGCCGGTCGCGTCGTCCGGATCGATGACGTGGCTGCGGCTGTAGTAGGGGCTCAGGTCGAGGCCGACGCCGACCCCGTAGACGGCGATCGCGCCTGCCTGCTCGTGGCGCCCCAGCACTTCCCGAAGATGCTGATCGAGGTAGTGCGGGTCGTTGGCCAGGCTGGTCGCGCTGTCCATCGGCGAGCCGTCCGAGACGACCAGCAGCAGCTTTTTCTCTTCTGGGCGCGCCTGCAGGCGGGCACAGGCCCAGTCGACAGCTTCGCCGTCGATGCCTTCCTTGAAGAGGTCTTCCTTGAGCAGCGCGGCAATCGGCCGCCGGGCCCGCGGCCAGCGGAGGTCGAAGGGCTTGAAGACGATGTGGCTTGCTTCGTTCAGCCGCCCGGGATGGGCGGGTCGGCCGGCCCGCAGCCAGTCGCGCTGGGCCCGGCCGCCGTTCCAGGCGCCGGTCGTGAAGCCGAGGATCTCGCAGGACACGCCGGCCTGTTCGAGCGTGCGGGCGGACACGTCGAGCAGCACCGCGACGCTCTCGATGTGCGCCTTCATCGAGCCCGAGCAGTCGACCAGGAACGTCAACGCGCAATCTGCGACCGGCTCGATGCGGTCGCTCCGGAAAAGGCGCCGCTCGGTCGGCGAGGCAATCAGCTGGGCGAGCCGGCGGCCGTCGATCCGACCCTCCTCCTGGCCGCCGTCCGAGCCGTCACGGACCGGCTGCGCCAGCAGCAGGCGCCACTCGCGGGCGAGCTTGGCGACGTTGATGCCGCGGCTGGCGACGAGCGTGTCGAGACGGTCGCGATACGCAGCGAGCACGTCGGTCCGCGCCAGGGTTGCGGCGGCGTGCTCGCGGTCGTACACGGTCGTGAAGATGCGGTAGCCGCCGGCGCTTGCTTCGAGCGCGCCGCTTCGTCCCGAGCTCGCAAGCGCAAAGCGCTCGTTGGCGTCGCCGACGTGCTCCAGGATCAGCCCGAAGACGGAGCGGGCCGCGTCGAGCTCGGCATCGACTGCGGCGTCCGCCTCGACGGCGCCGTCGCCTGCGGCGGCCAGAAGCGCGGCCACGCGTCGCGCGATCTCGAGTGCGTGAGGCGCGTAGGCAACCTGGTCTTCACGTGCGCGGCGCAGGCCGGCAAGCGCATGGCCGATCAGCGGGGCGAGCGCGCCGCGGGTCGCTTCGAGCAGATCCTCGGTGGCCTCGACGACCGGTTCGCCGGTGACACGAGCCCGGCACACCTGGGCGAGCGTGAAGACGAGCAGGCCGCGCGCGGTGTCGGTGAGGCCACTTTCGTGCGCGCCGAGCGACCACGCCTGATGGCGATGGCGAAGGTTGTGCTTCACGCCCGGCAGCGTCGCCGGCACCACCGCTTCGACCCGAAATTGCTCGAGCATGTCGAACAGCAGCCGCTCGACCGGGTGGCTCGGGGCGAGCGCCCGGTGCAGCGCAGCGTCGGAGCGTGCGAGGCGCAAGGCCAGGCCGTCGGCGGCGCCGCGAAAGGACCCGAAGTCGTCGCTGTCGAGCGAGGGGTGCAGGTGCGGCGCATAGAGCGGCAGCAGGTGGCGGCCACGGTACAGGCGCCGGCCGCGGAATTGCAGATCGGCTTCGCCGGCGAGGGCGCGGATGGCCGCAGCGCACAGCTCGTCGACCTGCTGCTGGTTGCGTGCCTTGGCCTGGGCTTCAGCCACGTTGCAAGCGCGCGCCTGGCGCTATCGGCCGCCGCCGGGGAGTCGGTACGACTCTGCCAGCTCCTGATCGAAACAGCGCTGGTAGTACTCGGCAACGATCGGCCGCTCCGCCTCGTCGCACTTGTTGACGAAGGAGAGCCGGAAGGCGGCTGCCGGGTCCCGGAAGATCTCGATGTTCTCGGCCCAGGTGATGACCGTGCGCGGCGACATCAGGGTCGACAGGTCGCCGGCTGCGAAGCCGTTGCGGGTCAGCTCCGCGAGGCCGACCATCGCATCGACGAGCCGGCTGCTGCCGTCGCTGGTCCTGGCCGCGGCGATCGAGGGCACCCTCGCCAGCACGATCGCCGCTTCTTCCTCGGCCGGCAGGTAGTTCAGCGAAGCGACGATGTTCCAGCGGTCGATCTGCGCGTGGTTGAGGCGCTGGGCGCCGTGGTAGAGGCCGTTCAGGTTGCCGAGGCCGACGGTGTTCGCGGTGGCGAAGAGGCGAAAGTGCGGGTGCGGCGTGAGAACACGGTTCTGGTCCATCAGCGTGAACTTGCCCTCGCGCTCGAGCAGGCGCTGGATCACGAACATCACGTCGGGCCGGCCGGCGTCGTATTCGTCGAAGACGAGCGCGACCGGCCGCTGCAGCGCCCACGGCACGATGCCCTCCTGGAACTCCGTCACCTGTTGCCCGTCGCGCAGAACGACCGCGTCCCTGCCGACGAGGTCGAGGCGGCTGATGTGGCCGTCGAGGTTGACCCGGATGCACGGCCAGTTGAGACGCGCCGCGACCTGCTCGATGTGGGTCGACTTGCCGGTGCCGTGCAGGCCTTGCACCATGACCCGCCGGTCGCGCATGAAGCCGGCGAGGATGGCCAGCGTCACGTCGGCGTTGAAGCGGTAGACGGCGTCGATCTCCGGCACGTGCTCGTCCGGCTCGGCGAACGCGGGCACGAGCAGGTCGGAGTCGATGCCGAAGACGTCGCGCACGGAAAGCCGGCGGACGGGCTCGAGCGAGGCGAGGGTGGTCACTGGCAGACGGGATGGAGCGGCAAAGCCGGACGCGCGACCGGAGCTCAGGCGCGCGCCCGGGCGCGACGCACCGGCCATGAGTCTGCGTCGATCGCCGCGAGCGACGCCGCCGCGCGCTTCAGAGCCGGCAGCCAGCGGCGCGCGGTCGCGACGCTCGCCCGCATCACCGGGGCCTGGATCGCCACGCACAGATTCGAGCCGACGGCGGGTACGGCAAGGGCGATGCAGAGCAGCCCGGGCAGGAACTCCTCGTCGTCAAGGGCATAGCCGGCTTTCTCGACGCGCTGCACCTCGCGCTCGAGCCGTGGCAGGTCGGTCACGGTCTTTGCCGTGTACTTCTGGAGCGGCCCGTGCCCGAGCAAGCGTTGCCGCTGCACAGGCGTCAAACGAGACAGGAAGATCTTGCCGCTGGCCGAGCAGTGCACCGGCACGCGCGAACCTGGGTGCAGATAGAAGCGCAGCGGCGCGGCCGTCTCGACGCGGTCGAGATAGATCACTTCGCTGCCTGACAGCGCGGTGATGTTGCAGCTCTCGCCGACCGCCTCGACGAGGTGACGCAGCACCGCATGACGAGCGCCGTGGTGGCTGTCGTTGAGCAGCAGCTTCTCGGCGAGGCGACGCAGGCGGACGCCGGTGCCGTACTGCCGGCCGTCGCCCTCGCGCTGCAGCAAGCCCGCGCCTTCGAGCTGCTGCAGCATGCGGTGCACGGTGGGCTTGGGCAGGCCGGTCTCCTCGACAAGGCGCTGCAGCGAGCAGCGCTCGTCGCGCCCGGCGATCACTTCGAGGAGGGCGATCAGGCGCATCGTCGGCGTCTCGCCGGCGAGCTCAGCCGTGTCGGGTTGCACCGGTCGAACGACCTTCATGGGTCGAGATCATAGTCGTCGTTCCGGAAAACGGAACGGCGCGTTCCGGTAATCGTGTTTCGTTGACGCTCGGTCCCGGCCCGGCCTATGATGCCTCCACCATCTCTCGGCGCCCGGACGAGTCGTTTCTGGATCGCCGCCCCTTCGACTCCTGCCGGAGACCCCATGAGCAACCAAGCCGCCGCCGTTCTTGCTGATCTTTCTCCCGCGTCGCCGCCGGCAGCGTCGGCCGTCGCGGCGCGCGCCCCGGCAGTGACCGGCCTGCAGAAGATGACGCCTTCGGAAGCCTTCGTCGAAACGCTGGTGGCCAACGGCGTCACCGACATGTTCGGCATCATGGGTTCGGCCTTCATGGACGCGATGGACATCTTCGCGCCGGCCGGCATCCGCCTGATCCCGGTCGTGCACGAGCAGGGTGCCGGCCACATGGCCGATGGCTATGCACGCGTCTCGGGCCGGCACGGCGTCGTGATCGGCCAGAACGGGCCGGGCATCAGCAACTGCGTCACCGCGATCGCGGCGGCCTACTGGGCGCACAGCCCGGTCGTCATCGTCACGCCGGAGACCGGCACGATGGGGATGGGCCTCGGCGGCTTCCAGGAAGCCAACCAGCTGCCGATGTTCCAGGAGTTCACGAAGTACCAGGGCCACGTCAACAACCCCAAGCGCATGGCCGAGTACACGGCGCGCTGCTTCGACCGAGCGATCAGCGAAATGGGTCCGACGCAGCTCAACATTCCGCGCGACTACTTCTACGGCGAGATCAGCTGCGAGATCCCGAAGCCGATGCGGGTCGAGCGCGGCGCCGGCGGGGAAAAGAGTCTCGACGCGGCGGCCGAGTTGCTCGCCGGGGCGAAATTTCCGGTCGTCCTCGCCGGCGGCGGTGTCGTGATGGGCGACGCCGTCGAGGAATGCAAGGCGCTGGCCGAACGCCTCGGCGCTCCGGTCGTCACGGGTTACCTGCGAAACGACGCCTTTCCGGCGAGCCATCCGCTCTGGTGCGGGCCGCTCGGCTACCAGGGCTCGAAGGCGGCGATGAAGCTGATCGCCAAGGCCGACGTCGTCATCGCGCTCGGCTCGCGAATGGGGCCGTTCGGAACCCTGCCGCAGCACGGCATGGACTACTGGCCGAAGGACGCGAAGATCATCCAGATCGAGGCCGACCACACCAACCTCGGCCTGGTCAAGAAGATCACCGTCGGCATCCACGGGGATGCCAAGGCAGCGGCCAAGGCACTTCTGGCGCGGCTCCAAGGCAAGCCGCTCGCGAGCGACGCCAGCAAGGAGGCGCGCGGCAGGGAAGTCGCCGCCGAGAAAGCCGCGTGGGAGAAGGAACTCGACGAGTGGACGCACGAGCGGGATCCCTACAGCCTCGACATGATCGAGGAGCAGAGCAAGGAAGCGGGCAACTGGCTGCACCCGCGCCAGGTGCTCCGCGAGCTCGAAAGGGCAATGCCGCCGCGGGCGATGGTCTCCACCGACATCGGCAACATCAACTCGGTCGCCAACAGCTACCTGCGCTTCGAGGAGCCGCGGTCGTTCTTCGCGCCGATGAGCTTCGGCAATTGCGGCTATGCGTTGCCGACCATCATCGGCGCCAAGTGTGCGGCGATGGACCGCCCGGCAATCTCGTACGCGGGCGACGGCGCCTGGGGCATGAGCATGTCGGAAATCATGACTTGTGTGCGCCATGACATTCCGGTCACCGCGATCGTCTTCCACAACCGCCAGTGGGGCGCAGAGAAGAAGAACCAGGTCGACTTCTACAACCGCCGTTTCGTCGCCGGCGAGCTCGACAACCAGAGCTTCGCCGGCATCGCCAAGGCGATGGGAGCCGAGGGCGTCGTCGTCGACCGGCTGGACCAGGTCGGACCGGCCCTGCAGCAGGCGATCGAGGCACAGATGAAGCACGGCAAGACGACGGTGATCGAGATCATGTGCACCCGCGAGCTCGGCGACCCGTTCCGTCGCGACGCTCTTGCCAAGCCGGTACGCTTCCTCGCCAAGTACAAGGACTACGTCTGAAAGGCCCGCCACGCGTATCGGGCGACTGAGTGGACTCGACGCCCGGCCATCCTAGGCTCGACGCGTTGGTGGAGCGGGCGCGGGCCGGCTCTGCGCTCGCCAAGCCGAAGCTCGGGCTCGTTTATCCGTGCGACGCGCTCGCGATCGACGCGGCAGCGCGGATTGCCGATGCGGGCATCGCGACACCGGTGCTGATCGGCCCGCCCGAGGCCATCCGCCGTGCCGCCGATGCGGCGGGGGTCGACCACCGGGACT
>JALYXU010000314.1 GCA_030946925.1 Pseudomonadota bacterium | reverse complement strand
TTTCTAATGCAGGACCAGCGGCTGCTGCATCACGGCAGTGAAGCCGCCGATGTACTCGTCGATGTCTTCCTCGCTCGGCTTGCTCGCCATCAGGGCCATGGCGCCTTCCTTGAACCGCTCGGCGACCGCACCTTCGATGAAGATGTCCTTCTTCGCGAACTTGTCGACGATCTCGAAGCCGCCACGCGGGACAGGGGCTGCACCGTCGGACGACGGTGCCGCCGGCAAATCGAAGGCGACGACCGCGAAGCTGTCGGAGTTGTAGAGCATGTGCATGGCGAATCTCCTTCGCCCTAACTGCGGCTGGCCGTGCCGTTTGCAAGCGCGGCGCGCCGTGCCCCATCTCACGGCGGCGGCTCGATCCGCTCCAGCAGCAGGTCGAACTCCGATTCGCCGGCGCCGTTGCGGCGGGTCGCGTGCGCCGGCAGGTAGCCATGCGCCGGGTCGAGCCAGATCTCGTAGCTGGCATCGTAGGTCGAGCGGCCGTCGACGACGAACTTCAGAGCGGCAACCGCTCCCGATGCGGTCTCGACGGTTTCGCGGCCGGCAAAGCGCAAGGTCCGGACCGCGGCGTCGCCGCGGGCGCCGACGATCACCATCGCGATCCGGCCACCCTCGGTGGCCCGTTCGGGCTCGGCGGCGACGATGCCTGCGAGCTGGATCATCCAGCTCAGCTGGTCCTGCGTCCCGGCCAGCAGCGGCCAGACGGTCGCCGGGCCGGAGAACGTGATGTTGTCGCTGTCGCGCCGGAAGTTCGCCGCTTGCGGTGCCCGGCGCGCGCGCTGATCGAGAAAGCGGACCGGTGCGAGACCAGTGGCGTCGACCGTGCCCTGGCTGGTCTGGGTCAGCAGCGTCAGGCCGGCGATGCGGGCTTCGAGGCGCAGCTCGTAGCCGTCGGCGCTGCGTTGCCAGCGGATCTCGCCGGTGCCACGAAGAAAGCCGCGCCGCACCTCGTAGTGCATGGTCGCCGGTGCCGGCAACGCGGTCCTGTAGGTGGGGGGCGGGGCTTCGCCCTCGGCAAGAAAACTTGCCGACGCGGCGAGGCTCGGCGCCGATGCCGACGCCGCGACAGGCGCGGTCGATTGACCGACGGCGGCTCCGGACGCCGCTGCGGCCGCGGTGCCAGCGCCGGTGCCGGTGCCAGTGCCAGTGCCAGTGCCGGGGTCGGACGCCGCCGGCCCGGCTGCAGCTGTGGCTGTGGCGTTCGCATCCGGGGACGCCGACGGCACCGCGTCCGGCGCTGCCTCTGCCTGCTGCAGCGGCACGGGCTGCGACGCCGACTCAGCCGGCGGCAGCGCGCGCTCGGTCGGCTCGCTGGTGCTCTCCTCGGCGGAGGAGAGCTGCCGAGGCCGCGTCTCTGCCGCGGCAGACGCCGGCGCACTGACGGTGCGCGGGCCACGCAGCGCCGGCCGCGGACGGGGTGCCGGCGCCGGTGACGCCGCCAACGGAGTCGGCACTGCGGCGACGGCCGGCGCGGCAGCGTCTTCGCCGGGGGTCGCTTCGACCAGCCGGACCGCGATCGGCACGCCGGCGTCGCGCGGTCCGATCCGGCCGGGCGCGGCGCCGTCGACACCACCGAGGAATGCGGCATGCAGCAGGAGTGCGAGCACGGCGAAGCCGAGCAGCGTCCGCGGTCGCGAGCTGGCCAACGAACGCTCGACTGGCTGGACAAGGGAAGACGGCGGCGGCATTCCACGGGTTCGATGGCAACGTCGACAATGCGTCCCGCTCGCCCACCGGCGTGCGCCGGAGCACGAACGATGAAGCTCGCCACGTACAGGGACGGATCGCGCGACGGACAGCTGGTCGTCGTTTCGCGCGATCTGTCGATCGCCCACTATGCCAGCGACATCGCGACCCGCTTGCAGCAGGTCCTGGACGACTGGAATTTCCTGTCGCCGCAACTCGAGGACCTGGCGGCGACGCTGAACGACCGCAAGGCCCGCCACGCATTCGCCTTCGAGCCGGCGCGCTGCATGGCGCCGCTGCCGCGCGCCTACCAGTGGGCCGACGGCTCGGCGTTCGTCAACCATGTCGAGCTGGTCCGGCGCGCCCGCAACGCCGAGATGCCGGCGAGCTTCTGGACCGACCCGCTGATGTACCAGGGCGGCAGCGATGACTTTCTCGGCCCGTGCGAGGACATCGTCGTCGGCAACGCCGACTGGGGCATCGACTTCGAGGCCGAAGTCGCCGTCATCACCGGCGACGTCGCCATGGGCACCGGCGCCGAGGCGGCGATCGACGGCATCCGCCTGGTCATGCTGGCCAACGATGTCAGCCTGCGCAACC
>JALYXU010000278.1 GCA_030946925.1 Pseudomonadota bacterium | reverse complement strand
GGCCGCCGGCCGCGCCCGCGGCGGGCCCCGGGATGCCGGCGCTGGTCGCGATGTTCGCGATGTTCGCCGCGCTCGCCGGCGGTGCCACCGACAGCATGGCGATGGCACCGCCACCGCCCGGCGCCTCGTCCTCGAAAACCGTCGCGGCTGCCGACCCCGCCGCGAGCGGCCCGGACAGCGCCGTGCTCGAGCAGCTTCGCAGCAAGCTGACCGCACCCGCGGATTGCCTGCCGCACTGCGCCGACATCGCCCGTCTGCGTGTCGAGGCACGCGGCTCGCGCGTGCAGCTGCGTCTCGACGTGCACGCGCTGGCCGACGCGACCCTGCCGCTGTCCGGCCAGGGCGCGAACTGGCGGCCGAGCAGCGTCACCGGTGTCGACGGCAAGCCGATCGCCGTGCGCCGCGACGCCGACGGTGCGCTCTGGATGGCAGCGCGCGCCGGCGTCACGCAAGTGCTGTTGAGCGCCGACGTCGGCGACGCGACCAACGTCGAGATCTCATTGCCCCTGCCGCCGCGCGAGCTCGTTGTCGAAGCCGAAGGCTGGGCGGTCAGCGGCCTCGATGCACGGGGCCAGGCGTCGAGCGCGCTGACGCTGTCGCGCAGCGCGACCGGCAGCGCATCGGGGGCCGGCGCCACCCAGCGCGACGCGCTGCCGCCCTTCGTTCGCGTCGAGCGCACCTTGCATCTGGGCCTGCTCTGGACCGTGGAGACGCAGATCACGCGGCTGACGCCGAGCCGTGCACCGGTGCGCGTCCGCGTCAAGCTGATCGAGGGCGAATCGGTCAACGACGAAGTGGTTCGTGTCGAAGACGGCTACGCGCTGCTGCAGCTCGGCGCCGAAGACTCGGCCTCGTTCGTCGGCACGCTGAAGGAATCGGCGCAGCTGCATCTGTTCGCGACCAAGGAGGCCAACCAGATCGAGGTCTGGCGGCTCGATCCGTCGGCGCAGTGGCACCTCGGCTGGTCGGGCATCGCGCCGGTGCGCTATGTCGATTCACCAGGCGGCGACCTGATGCCGACCTGGCAGCCGTGGCCCGGTGAAGGCGTCGGCATCGACGTCAGCAAGCCGGCCGGCGCGGCAGGGCAGACGCTCACGATCGACCGCCTGCGTCTCGCAGTCGCACCGGGTCTGCGCGCCACCGAGGTGACGGCGACGGCCACGCTCCGCTCCAGCCAGGGCAGCAACCACCGCGTGCAGTTGCCCGAAGGCGCCGAGTTTCTCGGCCTCTCGCTCGACGGCCAGGCGCAGTCGACCCAGCCGCAGGGCCGCGAGCTGCTGATCCCGATCACGCCCGGCGAGCACGCACTGAAGATCGATTGGCGTGAGCCGCGCGGCCTCGGCTGGGTCTTCAGGACCGCGCCGTACTCGCTCGGCGCTTCGGGCGTCAACGCAAGCACCGAGATCAGGCTGCCGCCGGAGCGCGTCGTGCTCGCGGTGGGTGGCCCGCGGGTCGGCCCGGCGGTGCTGTTCTGGGGCGTCGTCGTCGCACTGCTGCTCGCTGCGATCGCCCTGGGCCGCAGCCGCGTGACACCGCTCGGCGCCGGCGCGTGGTTCCTGCTCGGCCTCGGCCTGGCGCAAAGCTCGCTGATCGGCGCCGCCGTGGTGGTCGCCTGGTTCTTCGTGTTCGCGGCACGCCGCCGGATCGGCCTGGTCGGCGTTGCCGGCGTTGCTGGCGACCGCTGGCCGATGCGTCTGGCCGCGAACATGCTGCAGGTGGTGCTGCTCGTCTGGACCCTGATCGCCGCGGCCTTCCTCTTCGATGCCGTGCGTGCCGGCCTGCTCGGCTACCCCGACTTGATGATCGCCGGCAACGGCTCGAGCGCGCGGCTGCTGACCTGGTACCAGGACCGCTTCGCCGACCAGGCGATGGCGACGTGGGTGCTGTCGGCTCCGGTGATCGTCTACCGCCTGCTGATGCTCGGCTGGGCGCTCTGGCTGGCCGCGTCGGTACTGAGGTGGATCCGCTGGGCCTGGGACTCGTTCGGGGCTGAGGGCTACTGGCGCAGGAAGCCTGCGAAGGTCGAAGCGGGCGCGGAGGGAGTGCCACCGGCTGCAGTGGGCGACCCCCGGCCGGCCTGAGGTACAGCGCCGACCGAACTTGACCTGGGGCAAGCGGTGCAACCATAATGGTTGCTTTATGGTGAGAATGCCACATGCCCACGACGCTGACACTCAAGGGCATTCCAGACGACCTGTACGTGCGCCTGAAGCAGACCGCAGAAGTGCACCGTCGCAGCCTGAACAGCGAGGCCATTTCGGTGCTGGAGACAGTGCTGTTGCCGCACAAGACCACGAGCTCCGAGCGCATCTCCCGGGCCCGCGCTCTGCGCGTTACGCTTCAGGTCGGAAAGTTCTCGGCGAAAGACATCGATGCCCTCAAACGCCAGGGCCGTAAATGATCGTCGTCGACTCCAACGTCATTGCCTACCTCTACTTGCCGGGCGAGTTCACAGTCTCCGCTGAAAAGCTGCTGCAGCGCGAACCCGAATGGGCTGCGCCGCTCCTTTGGCGCAGTGAGTTGCGAAACATCCTGGCCTTGTCCATGCGCAAGCGCCTGCTGACTTTCGAACGCGCCTTTCAGATTCAGCGCGAAGCCGAGGCCTTGCTGGCCGACAACGAGTACGACGTTGATTCGTTCGAAGTTCTCGAACTTGCGCGCGACAGTGGCTGTACGGCCTACGACTGCGAGTTCGTGGCGCTTGCCAAACGTCTCGGGGTCAAGCTGTTCACCGTGGACACGAAGCTGAGAAAGTCCTTTCCAAACCTCACATCGCCGCTTTCTGCGAACCGGCCTTCGACATAAATCATCAGGAGGTCAGCCGCCTACGTTGCCTCCCGCCTTCGCGATCTGCTCGAGGACGAAGGACCTTGTCTCGGCGTCGATGGCCGCGAGCGGAACGGTCACCTGGCTCGACCTCGAGAAGACGAGCAGCCAGAAGTCAGGATAGCGCCAGACGCGCTTGACCGCGGTCCACGGCAGGCCGATCGAGCCGAGCTCCGAGCTGATCGTGAAGTCGGACGGGCCGCCCTGAAGGCGCGCTTCCGGGATCTGCATCCTGCGCAGCCACCGGAGCGAGCTCCCGACCGACACGAAGTAGGCGACGGCCGCGAACGCACTGCCGAGCACGAGGACGGTGCCGAGCATTCCCACGAACCAGGAGCGGTCGCCCTGTCCGACCAGTGCGGCGAGGCTGCCTCCGACCAGGCTTAGTGCGAGGACGAAACGGATGCCGAAGGCACGGCGCCAGCTCGCCAATGCCGCGGCGCGGACGACGCTCTCGCTGAATTGCAGTTTCACGTCGAACATGGTGGCAAGGTGCTCGGGCTTTCGAGGTGCGGCAACTCGCTATTCCACCGTCACGCTCTTCGCGAGGTTGCGCGGCTTGTCGACATCGGTGCCGCGCGCCACCGCGGTGTGATACGCGAGCAGCTGCAACGGCACGACGTGCAGGATCGGCGAGAGCAGGCCGTAGTGCTCGGGCATGCGAATGACATGCACGCCCTCGGCCGACTCGATGCGCGTGTCGGCATCGGCAAACACGAACAGCTCGCCGCCGCGGGCCCGCACCTCGTGCAGGTTGCTCTCCAGCTTCTCGAGCAGCGCATCGTTGGGCGCGATCGCGACCACCGGCATCGCGCTCGTCACCAGCGCCAGAGGCCCGTGCTTGAGCTCGCCGGCCGGATAGGCCTCGGCGTGGATGTAGCTGATCTCCTTCAGCTTCAGCGCGCCCTCTTGCGCGACCGGATAGTGCAGGCCGCGGCCGAGAAAGAGCGCGTTCTCCTTGCGCGCGAATTGCTCGCTCCAGGCGATGATCTGCGGCTCGAGCGCGAGCACCGATTGGACCGCCACCGGCAGATGGCGCAACGCCTCGAGATGCGCTGCTTCGGCCTCGCTCGACAGGCGGCCCCGCACCTGGGCCAGGGCCAGCGTCAGCAGGAACAGCGCCACCAGCTGGGTCGTGAAGGCCTTGGTCGAGGCGACGCCGATCTCGATGCCGGCGCGCGTGAGGTAGGCCATCGCGCATTCGCGCACCATCGCGCTGCCGGCGACATTGCACACCGTCAGCGTGTGCTCCATGCCGAGCGAGCGCGCGTGCCGCACCGCGGCCAGGGTGTCGGCAGTCTCGCCGCTCTGCGAGATGGTGACGACCAGCGTCCTGGGGCTCGGCACGCTGTCGCGATAACGGTATTCACTCGCCACCTCGACGCTCGTCGGTAGCTTGGCGATGCTCTCGAGCCAGTACTTGGCGACCGAGCCGCTGTAGTAGCTGGTCCCGCAGGCCAGGATCAGCACCTGCTCGATGCCGCGGAAGACGCGGTGCGCACCGTCGCCGAACAGGTCGGCCGAAATGCCGGGCACCGCGTCGAGGGTGTCGGCGATCGCCTTCGGCTGCTCGAAGATTTCTTTCTGCATGTAGTGCCGATAGGGGCCGAGCTCGGCGGCGCCGGTGTGGGCCACGACCGTGCGCACCGCGCGCTCGGCCGGCCGGTAGCGGCCCTGCTCGTCGGCGCAAACGATCCAGTACTTGCCGAGCTGCAGGTCGGCGACGTCGCCTTCCTCCAGGTAGACGATCTGGTCGGTGACGCCGGCCAACGCCATCGCGTCGGAGGCCAGGAAGTTCTCGCTCGCGCCGGGCTGCGTGCCGACGCCGAGGACGAGCGGCGAGCCGCGTCGCGCGCCGACGACGCGGTGCGGCTCGTCGCGGCAGAACACGGCGATCGCGTAGGCGCCGCGCAGCCGCGGCAAGGCCCGCTCGACCGCATCGAGCAGGTCGCCGTCGTAGGGGTGATCGACGAGGTGGGCGATGACCTCGGTGTCGGTCTGCGTCACGAAGACGTAGCCC
>JALYXU010000268.1 GCA_030946925.1 Pseudomonadota bacterium | reverse complement strand
ATCGCCGAGCTCAAGTACGAGTCGTATTTCCTGACCGTCGCCGACATCGTCGACTGGGCCCGCAGCCAGGACATCCTCTGCCAGGGCCGCGGCAGCGCCGCCAATTCGCTGGTCTGCTATTGCCTGCACATCACCGAGGTCGACCCGCGCCGGGCCAGCCTGCTGTTCGGCCGCTTCATCAGCGTCGAGCGCAACGAGCCGCCCGACATCGACGTCGACTTCGAGCACCAGCGCCGCGAGGAAGTCATCCAGTACATCTACGGCAAGTACGGCCGGCACCGCGCCGCGCTGGCCGCCGTCGTCATCAGCTATCGGCCGCGCTCGGCGCTGCGCGACGCCGGCCGCGCCCTCGGCATCGACCTGCAGCGGATCGACGCGGTCTCGAAGAGCCAGCACTGGTTCGACGGCCGCGGCATCGATCCGGCCCGGCTGCGCGAGAACGGCTTCGACCCCGACGCGCCGGTGGTGCGCCTCTGGACCGAGCTCACCGCGCAGCTGATCGGCTTTCCGCGCCATCTCTCGCAGCACCCGGGTGGCTTCGTCATCGGCAAGGGCCGCATCTCGGAGCTGGTGCCGATCGAGAACGCGACGATGGAAAAGCGCAGCGTCATCCA
Source organism: Pseudomonadota bacterium (assembly GCA_030946925.1). Taxonomy (GTDB): domain Bacteria; phylum Pseudomonadota; class Gammaproteobacteria; order Burkholderiales; family Burkholderiaceae_C; genus Schlegelella_A. The sequence continues at coordinate 8,121 of JALYXU010000268.1, read as the reverse complement.
GTGGGACAAGGACGATCTCGAATCGCTCGGCCTGCTCAAGGTCGACATCCTCGCGATCGGCATGCTGAGCGCGATCCGCCGGGCCCTCGGCTACATCGGCACGAAGCTCGGCCGCGGGCCGCTGCTGATGCAGGAGATCGAGGAGGGCGACACGGCCACCTACGACATGATCTGCAGGGCCGACACGGTCGGCGTGTTCCAGATCGAGAGCCGGGCCCAGATGAGCATGCTGCCGCGCCTGCAGCCGCGCTGCTACTACGACCTGGTGGTCGAGGTGGCGATCGTCCGGCCCGGGCCGATCCAGGGCGGCATGGTCCACCCGTACCTGAAGAACCGGACCCTGCCCGACAGCGAGATCGATTGCCCGGAGGAGCTGAAGCCGGCGCTGATGCGAACCAAGGGCGTGCCGATCTTCCAGGAGCAGGTGATGCAGATCGCCATGCTCGCCGCCGACTTCACCGCCGGCGAAGCCGATGCGTTGCGCCGCGCCATGGCGGCATGGAAGCGGCGCGGCGGCCTGTCGCCGTTTCACCATCGGCTGGTCGGCCGCATGGTCGAGAAGGGCTACCCGCGCGACTACGCCGAGCGCATCTTCAAGCAGATCGAGGGCTTCGGCGAATACGGCTTCCCGGAGAGCCACGCGGCCGGCTTCGCGCTGCTCGCCTACGTCAGCAGCTGGCTCAAGTGCCACCACCCCGATGCCTTCCTGTGCGGCCTGCTCAACGCCTGGCCGATGGGCTTCTACGCGCCGGCGCAGCTCGTCCGAGACGCCCGTGAGCACGGCGTCGAGGTGCGGGCGGTCGACGTCAACATCAGCGGCTGGGAAAGCGCGCTCGAAGGCGAGGCAACCTCCACCCCGGCCCTGTCCCGCGAGCCCTCGCCGGCTTGCGGGAGAGGGTTGGGTGAGGGTCTTCGCCAGCCGGTCCGGCTCGGTCTCAACCTGGTCAAGGGGCTGCCCGAAGAGGTCGGCAAGCGGATCGCCTCGGCCCGGGCCGAGGCGCCCTTTGCCGGCACCGAAGACCTGGCGCGCCGGGCCCGGCTCGATGCCAAGGCGCTGGCCGGCCTGGCCAACGCCGACGCCCTGCTGGGGCTCGAAGGCCACCGCCACCAGGCGGCCTGGGCGGTGGCGGGCATCGACACGCGGCCGACCGAGCTGCTGCGCTCGACCCGCACCCGCGAGCCGGCGATCGTGCTCGCGGCCCCGAGCGACGCCGAGACGACGATCGCCGACTACCGCTCGCTCGGGCTCACCCTGAAGCGCCACCCTCTTGCGCTGCTGCGCCAGACGCTCGCCGAGTTCAAGATCGAGCCGGCAGCGCGCCTGCGCACCTACCCGAACGGCCGGCTGGCCCGGGCCAGCGGCCTGGTCACGCACCGGCAGCGGCCGGAGACGGCCAAGGGCACCGTCTTCGTCACCCTCGAGGACGAGACCGGCACCATCAACGTCATCGTCTGGCCGCGCATCGCCGACGAGCAGCGTCAGCCCCTGCTCGGCGCGACCCTGCTGACGGTCTACGGCCAGTGGCAGCGCCAGGGCGAAGGCGAGCAGGCGGTGATGCATCTGCTGGCCTCGAAGATGATCGATCACACGGCATTGCTCAATGGCCTGATCAGCCGCAGCCGCGACTTCCGCTGACGACTCGCCGCTCCGGCAAAATCGCGCCGATGCGCGCCCAGGCTCAACCAGTCACTCCCGAGTTGCGCCGCTGGATCGTCGATCAGGCAGCAGCCGGCCATTCCCCCGAGGCCGTGCTCGAAGCGATGAAGGCCAGCGGCTGGGACGAAACGGTGGCCCTGGCTGCGCTCGAGACGGCGATGACCGGCAAGCCGACGACGCTCGCCGCTCCGGCCGATCCTGGCAAGCCGATGCCCGGCCAGCGCCTCACCGCGGCCACACCGCGCATCCGCGCCGCCGACCGCGACGTCGCCGTGCTGGTGGCGCTGGCCCAGCCCCGTGTCGTCGTCTTCGGCAACCTGCTCGACGACGCTGAGTGCGCGGAGCTGATTGCCCTGGCGCGAAGCCGCCTGTCCCGCTCCGAGACGGTCGAGATCCGCACCGGCGCCAGCGAGGTCAACGCGGCCCGGACCAGCCAGGGCATGTTCTTCCTGCCGGGCGAGTTTCCGGTCTGCGCCCGGCTCGAAGCGCGCATCGCGGCCCTCCTCGAATGGCCGCTCGAAAACGGCGAAGGCCTGCAGGTGCTGCGCTATGGGCCGGGCGCCGAGTACAAGCCGCACTACGACTTCTTCGATCCGGCCGAGCCCGGCACGCCGAGCATCCTCGCGCGCGGCGGCCAGCGCGTCGCCTCGGTGGTGTGCTATCTGAACTCGCCCGAAAAAGGCGGCGCCACCGTGTTCCCGGAGGCAGGTCTCGACGTCGCGCCGATCCGCGGCAATGCCGTCTTCTTCAGCTACGACCGGCCCCACCCGTCGACCCAGACTCTGCACGGCGGCGCCCCCGTCGAGGCCGGGGAGAAGTGGGTCGCGACCAGGTGGCTGCGCGAGCGCCGCTTCGAGTAGCCGGCTGGCCCGGCCGGCGGTCGCGGGCGGATCGACCGGCGGATCGTCGAAGCGGCTGCACATCCGTGTCAACGGCGCCGCCAGAGCCGGCGTTGTGACGGTGAGCAATCAGCTCTCGTCACCCCCCGGAGGAAACCAATGAAGACCCTTATCGCTGCCCTCGTCGCTTCTGCGTTCAGCATCGGCGCGTTTGCCCAGACCCCCATGAAGTCGGCGTCCTCGCCGATGGCCACGCCGATGGCCACGCCGATGGCGACCCCGTCGACCAGCTCGTCGACCAGCTCGAGCACGTCGTCGATGGCCGCCCCGGCACCGATGGCCAGGGCCAGCGGCACCAAGATGGCCAAGCACCATCCGAAGCACCACAAGATGAAGCGCGCAGCGTCGGCTCCGGCCTGAGCGAGCGTCGCAGAGACAGCCCGGCCGGTCCGGGCGCGTCGCGAAAGAGCCCGGCCTGTCCGGGCTTTTTCGTTTCTGGGAGGCCGACACCGGCCTGAGGCCGCAGCCGCGCCGCGTGCCTGGGGAAGGCGGCCCGAAGGCTAGACCGTCTCGGTGCGGACTGCCGCCAGACAGCGGACGCAGCTCTCGACCAGCGCACGCGGCTTCACCGGCTTGGCAACATGGCAGTCGAAGCCGGACTCTGCGGCCCTGGCCTGATCCTCGGGCCTGGCGAACGCGGTCAGGGCCAACGCGGCTACCCGCCGCCGCGGGCCTTCGGAGGCTCGGACCCGGCGCATGAATTCGTAGCCGTCCATGTCGGGCATGCCGATGTCGCAGACGATCAGCGCCGGCCGATGCTCGCCGAACCACGCCAGCGCCTCCTTGGCACTGGCCGCGGCGATGACCTGGCAGCCGTGCATCTCGAGGATCTGTCGGGTCATCTGGCGGCCTTCGTCGTCGTCGTCGACGACCAGCACGGTCACCCCGTCCAGCGCCGCGGCGTCGGTCTCGTGGGCAGCCTCGGAATCGTTCAGTCCACCCATCTCGGACACCGGCGCCTCCTCGTCGCGGCGCAGGGGCAGGGTGATGCGGAAGGTCGAGCCGAGGTCGATACCGGGGCTGCTCGCCTCGATCTTGCCGCCGTGCAGCTCGGCCAGGCTTCGGGCGATCGACAGGCCCAGGCCCAGGCCGCTGTACCGCCGGGTCAGTGAGCTATCGGCCTGCGTGAAGCGCTCGAACAGGCGCGGCAGGAAGCTTTCGGGAATGCCGCGACCGGTGTCGGAGATGACGATCGACGCGGTTTCGCCGACGACGTCCGCGTCGAGCCGGACGGTGCCGCCGGCGGGCGTGAACTTGACGGCGTTGGCGAGCAGGTTCCACAGGATCTGCTGCAGGCGGAACGGGTCGGCCAGCATGGTGACCGCGTCGAGCGCGGCCGACGGACCCACGAGCTGCACCAGCTTGACACCGGCCTCGACGCCGATCTCCTCGAGCGCAGCGGTGAGCTGCTTGCCCAACGAGATGCGCTCGAGGTTGAGACGCAGCTTGCCGGAGACGATGGCGTTGACGTCGAGCAGGTCGGAGATGAGACGGGCCTGAACCCGGGCATTGCGATCGATGCGAACCGCCGCTTCCCGGGTCTTCTCGGGGCCGAGCCGGCCGGCCTTCAGCATCTCGGCCCAGCCGACGATGGCGTTGAGCGGCGTGCGCAACTCGTGGCTGAGGGTGGCCAGGAACTCGTCTTTCATCCGGCTGACCCGCTCGGCCTCGGTTCGCGCTGCCCGCTCCGCCTCGACCAGCTTGAGCGCCTGCTCGCGCTGCCGCATGACACCGGTGATGTCGCGCGTCGAGCCGGCGACGAAGATCACCGCGCCTTGCGCGTCGACCACCGGCGTGAGGATGTATTCGTACCAGCCGACGTTCCCCGTACGGCTCGTGTATTGCGTCTGGCCGACGTACGGCTCGCCGGTGCGAACCACCTCCGCCATCTCGCGGTGAAGCTTCGCCGCCAGAGCCGGCTCGTAACCCAGATCGCTGAACGACTTGCCGACCGCCTGCGCCAGGGGAATGTTCCAGAGCTGAAGCAATGCCTTGTTGGCGTAGGTGAACCTGCCACCGAGGTCGAGGATGTAGGCGAAGTCGGCGATCGACGACAGCACCGTGTCGAAGATGCGGCTCTGCTCGTCGAGCGTGCCTGCACGTTCTTCCGCGGCCCGTTGCGACACCAGGTGCTCGGTGATGTCCTGGCCTTGGCAGAAGATGCCGACCGGGCGGCCGTCGGGGCCGCTCATGGGTTGATAGACGAAGTCGACGAAGGCGTTTTCGAGCGGGCCGCCGATCTGGCGTCGCAACTGCACCGGCTGGCCGTTTCGGACCACCGGCTTGCCATCCATCAGGACCGCGTCGAGCAACTCGAAGAAGCCCTGGCCTTCGACTTCCGGCACGGCCTGCCGAACGGTCAGGCCGAGCAGCTCGCGCTCGCCGACCAGCCGCCGGTAGGCGGAGTTGGCATAGACGAAGACGTGGCTGGGTCCTTCGAAGACGGCAACGAAGCCCGGCGCCTGGTCGAACAGCTGCGCGAAGGTCGCCGCGCGGGGAACCAGCGCTGCTGGCAAGTCGGCCATGGACGAAAGATACACGGCCGGGCCCCGATCGCCTATCGCCGTCGATTGCGCCCGCAAGCGGACGCGCCGAGCCGTGGTACACCGAAGCCGTGACCTACGACCACAACCAGCTTGTCGTCCCTGATTCGTTCATGGCGCTGTTCGTCCCCGCCGGACAGAGCAAGCCGACCGCGACCCGTGCCGTCATCTCTGCCCGCTACGAGCTTTGCGAAGACCTCGCCGGCCAACTCGTCGAGCACGCGCAGGGGCAGCACGACCAGGGCCGGTCGCAGGAAGAGATCCTCGAGGCGATCCGCCTCGGGCTGCGCAGCGGCGACTCCGGGATCGACGAGCCGGAAAGCCGGTGGGTCGTTCGCCGCCTCGCCGAGTTGCAGGGATGGAGCGACCCGGGCAACGATGCGGGGCCGACGCCCTGACGCGTCTTTTGGTTCAGCGGGCTTTGCGAGGTCGGAGCGCCCTCGTTCAGGCCGCTGCCTGCCAAAGCGAATCACGGCCAAAAGGGCGGCTGCGCTCGATGCGCTGTTTCTTCCGGTCTTCCCAAAGCTGTGGTCCCTCGAGGCTCCAGCCGGCCAGGCAGGTCTCGAGCTCGGCTTTTTCCAGGCGGCGAAACGGTCGGGTCGCCGCTTCGCTGCGCCAGCCGCCCAGGCGAAGCCGCCAGGGCAGGGCGGCGCCAGCGGCGGGCACCCAGTAGACACAGCGGCGCGCTTGCCAGAACGACTGGCGCTCGAAATTGACGCGGCCGGCGAACCCGGTGCAAGCCTCGAACACGCAAAAGCCACCATCGCCGCGCAGCTGGACGATGCTGCTGTCGACATCACCCGGCGTGTCGCCGGCACCGCGGTAGATCAGGTGGACGCGCTCGATGCTGTCGGCCTCGATGCGGTCGACCTCGACGTCGTCGCGGTAGACGACGATCGACTGCTGCTGCCACAAGGTCCGCCAGTTCGTCTTCATGAGAGGGCGCGTCCTGATCGCTCGGAAGCGCCACCTTAACGCCGGAGCGCGCCAGAAGCTGTGACCAAGCGAAATCGACGTTACCGCGCGGCCGGATTGCCGGCCGCGAGCTACGCGTCAGTAGACCACCACGGAGCGGATCGACTCGCCGTGCTTCATCAGCGCGAAGCCCTCGTCGATGTCGTCCAGCTGCAGCCGATGCGTGATGAGCTCGTCGATGGCGATCTTCTTGTCCATGTACCAGTCGACGATCTTCGGCACGTCGGTGCGGCCGCGGGCGCCGCCGAAGGCCGAGCCTTTCCACTGTCGGCCGGTGAGGAGCTGGGACGGCCGGGTCGCGATCTCGGCGCCCGAAGGCGCGACGCCGATGATGATCGAGGTGCCCCAGCCCTTGTGGCAGCACTCGAGCGCCTGCCGCATCGTGGCCGTGTTGCCGATGCATTCGAAGCTGTAGTCGGCGCCACCGTCGGTGAGCTGGACGATCGTGTCCACGACATTGGCGACGCCGCTGGGGTTGACGAAGTCGGTCATGCCGAAACGGCGCGCCATCGTCTCGCGGCCCGGGTTCAGGTCGACGCCGATGATCCTGTTCGCGCCGACCATCCGGGCCCCCTGAAGAGCACCGCGCCGACCCCCGTCGTGACGCCGCAGCCGATGTAGCAGGCGACGTCGAAGGGCGCGTCGGTGCGGATCTTCGCCAGCGCGATCTCGGGCACGACGATGTGGTTCGCGAAGGTCGAGGTCCCCATCTAGTGGAGCAGCGGCCGGCCGTCGATTCCGGTGGCCTTGACCTCGACCAGCACCTCGCCGGCCTGCGGGCCCTGAAGGTCGACCGATTCGATCGTCAGCGGCTTGCCCGCTTCCCAGGCCACGGCAGCTCGGGTCTTCATGCGGCGACGGCGCTTTCTTTCGAAAAGAGCCTGGAGGCGAGCGCGGCTCTTGCAGCGGCCTTGATCAAGTCGGCGGCCTTCTCGGCAATCATGATCGTCGGCGCGTTGGTGTTGCCGCTGACGATGACGTCATCGAACTCCTCCTCGGAGTCGGTGCCGCTCATCGTCGGGCCGCTTCGCGTCGATGCATGCGGCGATTGTGCCGCCGCATGCAGCGTCAAAGAAGCTGGTCGGAGACGAACCAGCCGAGCAGCTGGTTGTGCACGCGCATCCAGAACGACGACTCCGGCTCGACAGTCAGGACCGTCTCCTTGTCGTCGACGATCGTCAGCCACTGCAGCGCGGTGCTTTTGGGCGCGAAGCGGACCCGATAAGCGCTTTCGAGCTTGCTGATGTTGATGACGCGCAGCAGCTCCTTGGCCAGCGCCGGGCTCTCGATGAACATGCCGAACTCGGTGTTGGTGCTGGCCGAACGCGGATCGAGGTTCATCGAGCCGATGAAGATCACCCGCTTGTCGATCACCGCCGTCTTCGCGTGCAGCCGGCCCAGCGAAGTGCCGAACATGCCGAGCCGCTTCGTGGTCTGGGTTCGCGTCGGGCTGAGCTCGTAGAGATCGACGCCGGCCTCGAGCATGGCCGGGCGATAACGCGCGTAGCCGTTGTGCACCAGCGGCTCGTCGGTGGCGGCGAGCGAGTTCGTGATCACCGTCACCTTGACATGCTGCTGCTCGAGCTTGCGGATCGACGCCATGCCCATGTCGCCGGGGATCATGTACGGCGACGTCAGGACCAGATCGCTCTTGGCTTGCCAGACCTGCATCATCACGTCGTTGGTGACGCTCATCTCGAAGGCGATCTTCGGCGACTTCGAGAGGAGCTTTTCCGGCGGATCGGCGAAGGCCCGGGCCTTGCCCCATTCGAGGCCGACCTGGCCGGAGTCGAAGTCTTCGCTCAGCGGACCGTAGCCGAGGACGTCGACGGTCGGCGGATCGGCCGGCAGCGACGCCGGCAGCGACGCCAGGGTCGCGTCGAAGGCCTTTTGCAAAGCCAGCGGGTCGACGTTGTGGCCGCCGACCGCCTCGATCGGATAGACGACCTCGCTGTTCCAGTAGCGGTCGAAGATGGCCGACATGTCGGCGACGACGGCGCCCATCACGAAGGCGTCCATGTCGACGAAATTCGATTCCGAGCTGCGC
>JALYXU010000205.1 GCA_030946925.1 Pseudomonadota bacterium | reverse complement strand
CTCGACGCGGTGGTCGCCTGCATACAATCGATGCAACCGTGAACGTCGATTCCTCGCCCTCTGCCGAGCCTCGAACCGTCGCTTCCGATTCCGCTCCCGGCGCAGCTGCGCAAGCCGGCCCGCGGTCTTTCCCGGCGCTGCTGGTCAGCTCGATGCTGCTTCTTGGCCTGCTCGCGGTTGCCGCGCTCGGCCTGGCCTGGACTGCCAACCAGCGGGTTCGAAGCAGCGAGCGCGAGCTGGTCCAGCGGCAGCAGGAAAGTGCCGACCGCGTGGTCGAGTCGACCATGCTGGCGCGGCAGGCGCAGGAGGGGCTGCGCGATGCCAGCGCCAAGGTCGCGCTGCTCGAGGCGCGGCTCAACGAATCGACGCTGCAGCGAACCCAGCTCGAGGACATGATCCAGTCGGTGGCGCGGTCGCGCGACGACAACCTTCTGAACGACATCGAATCATCGCTGCGCGCCGCCGTCCAGCAGGCCGAGCTCACCGGCAGCGGCGAGCCGCTGGTCGCGGTGCTGAAGCAGGCGGACGAGCGGCTGGTGCGTGCCAACCAGCCTCGTCTCGAGCCGGTCCGCCGGGCCATCGCCCGCGATCTCGATCACGTCAAGGCAACCAGCCAGGCCGATGTCGCGACCCTCTCGATCCGCCTCGACGAAGTGGTTCGCATGGTCGACGAGATGCCGCTGCTCTCGGCCGCCGAGCCGCGTCGCGATTTCTCGAATCAAGGCGGTCAGCTCGGCGGCCGCGCTGCGGCGGCGGCCCCAGCGGCGTCCTCGGCGGCGACGGCTACGCCAGAGGCCAAGGCCGCCGACGCGTCGCTCTGGGCGGTCGACGGCATCGGCCTCTGGGCCGCTCGACAGCTCGCAGCCGCTGGCCGCTTCGTCGCCGACGACGTCTGGACGCAGATTCGGGCGCTGGTCCGGATCACCCGCATCGACCAGCCCGAGGCGATGCTGGTCGCGCCCGATCAGGCGTTCTTTCTTCGCGAGAATCTCAAGCTTCGGCTCCTCAATGCGCGTCTTGCCCTGCTGGCCCGTCAATTCGAAGCGGCGCAGGTCGACCTGAAGTGGACCCAGGGTGCGATCGATCGCTACTTCGATCGGTCTTCGCAGCGGACCCAGCTCGCTTCCGACCTGCTTCAGCAAGTGGCGCTGCAGGCTCGCCAGGCGAAGGCGGCCCGGCCGGACAACACGCTGGCGGCCCTGAGCGCCGCAGGCCCACGCTGAGATGACGGCCGGGACACGGCCCGCGCGGCGTTGTCGTCGCCGTTGCCGGCCTTCGGCGGCCTCGCTGCAATGCGTCTGACGATCTGGTTCGTCCTCCTGTTCGGCGTCGCCGTCGTTGCCGCGACCGCACTCGGCACCAACGACGGCCTGGCGTCCTTCTACTGGCGGACATGGCGGATCGACCTCTCGCTCAACCTGTTTCTGCTGCTCCTCCTCGGCACCTGCTTTCTGATCGTCGCCGTGATCCAGGCGACCAGCTCACTGGTCGGCTTGCCGCAACGGGCCCGCGAGTGGCGCGTGGCCCGGCGCGATCGCAGCGGCCAGAGCGCGCTGCGGGTCGCGCTCGCCGAATACTTCGGTGGCCGCTACACGCGGGCGCAGAAATCGGCGCAGCGGGCGCTGGCGATCCAGGCCGAGACACCCGAGCTGGCGCAGGACGACGAATTCACCGTGCTCGGGCATCTGCTTGCTGCCGGCAGCGCGCATCGTCTGCAGGACCGCGTCGTCCGCGACGAGCAGCTCCGGCGCGCCCTCGAGCTGGCCCGCAGCAGCCCGGCCGCGCGCCCCGCTGGCGAAGGGGCGCGGCTGCTGGCGGCGGAGTGGGCGCTCGACGATCGCGATGCGCCGCGCGCAGCGCAGTTGCTTGCCGACCTGCCGCACGGCGTCGCCCGGCGCACCCACGCCCTGCGTCTGAAGCTGCAGGCGGCCCGGCTCGGCCGGCAGTCGCAAGAAGCGTTGAAGACGGCGCGCCTGCTCGTCAAGCACCAGGGCTTCTCGCAGGTGGCGGCGGTCGGGCTGCTGCGCTCGCTGGCTTTCGAATCGCTCGACACCGTGCACGACCTCGATCAGCTGCGGCGGTTGTGGAACGGCCTCGATCCAGCCGACCGGCGCGACCCCTTCATCGCCGCGCGGGCATCGTCCCGGGCCAATGCCTTCGGCGCAGCCGACGAGGCGCGCTCCTGGCTGCGGCCGTTCTGGGACCGCGTCACCGAGCTCGGCGCCGAAGACCGCGCGGCGATCGCCGAGGCGTTGACCGACGCCGTGCCGGGCATCGGCGCCGAATGGCTCGGTCGACTCGAATCGGCGGCGCTGGCGCTGCCGCGCGACGGCTCGATCGCCCTGGCCGCCGGCTCCGCCCTTGCGGAGCGAGGTTTGTGGGGCAAGGCCCGGTCCCTTTTGGAGCAGGCCGCAGAGGATGCCACGCTGTCCGCGACCAGCCGCCGGAAGGCACTGATCGAGCTTGCCGAGATGGCCCGGCGCGAGGCCGACGCGGGCCGCGCCGCCACCTGTTTCGAGGCTGCTGCGCGGCTGCGCTGAGGGCACCCTCCGCTATACTGGTTGGCTGAGCGCGGCTGTAGCTCAGTTGGATAGAGTACTTGGCTACGAACCAAGGGGTCGTGGGTTCGAATCCTGCCAGCCGCACCAATCAAATCGAAAGGGCTACCAGTTTGGTAGCCCTTTGCGTTTGAACGTCAGCCAGGCGATCGTCCAGCCTTCCTGCGGCGA
>JALYXU010000197.1 GCA_030946925.1 Pseudomonadota bacterium | reverse complement strand
ATCGCCCCAAGGCGAGGCGTCGAGCGCAGCCTGTTTGAGCACCGTTTGCGGCGCAGCCGCAAAAAGGGCGAGTTCTGCGCGAGCCCGCAGGTCCCGAGCACCGCAGGGAAGTCGGCGCGCCAGCGACGACCGCCGCAGCGAAGCGCAGCCAGCCATGCGGCCACGGCTTTGCGCGCTCGATCTCAGAGCGCAAAGTCTCTTCCCCATCTCCTATGCCATAGTTTCGAAGTGACGTTCAAGGTGGCGACTCTCGGCTTCGGCACGCTCCTGGCCTCAGCCGGGATTCTTGGCGCGACGGTCTGCCTGAGCTCGGGTTGCAGCACGATCGGCTACTACGCGCAGTCGGCGACCGGGCACTTGAACCTGGTCCAGGCGGCTCGCCCGGTGTCGCAATGGCTGGCCGATCCGGAGACCTCGCCGGCGCTGAAGGAAAAGCTCGCGCTGTCGCAGCGGATCCGCGATTTCGCGGTCACGGATCTCGGCGAGCCCGACAACGCCAGCTACCGCCGCTACGCCGACCTGAAGCGCGCCGCCGCGGTCTGGAACGTCGTTGCAGCGCCTGAGCTGTCGTTGCTGCCGAAGACATGGTGCTTCGCCGTGGTCGGCTGCGTCGGCTATCGCGGCTACTACGAACGGGCCGCTGCCGACGCGCTGGCGACAGAGCTGCGCGGCGAGGGACTCGACGTCGCGGTCTACCCGGTGCCCGCCTACTCGACGCTCGGTCGCCTGCCGACCTCGGGCTGGCTCGCCGACCCGCTTCTCAACACCTTCCTCGGCTATTCGGAAGGCGAGCTGGCGCGACTGATCTTCCACGAGCTGGCGCATCAGGTCGTGTTCGTTCCGGGCGACACGCTGTTCAACGAATCGTTCGCCAGCACCGTCGAGAAGATCGGTGCCGCGCGCTGGCTGGCCAACCGTGCCGGCGCCGACGCGCGGGCCGACTCCGCGCGCGCCGAAGCCCGTCGCGACGATTTTCGCGAGCTGACGCAGCGCTACCGTGATGCCCTTTCGAGTCTCTATGCAAGCAATGTCGGCGACGCTGAAAAGCGCGTTGCCAAGGCAACCTTGCTCGGCGGCCTGCGCGCCGATTACGCGACCTTGAAGGCGACTCGCTGGGGTGGCTACGCCGGCTACGACGACTGGTTCGCCCGTGCCAACAATGCGGGCTTCGGCGTCCTGGCGAGCTACGGCGAGCTGATGCCGGCGTTCGAACGGCTCTACGAACGCCAGGGCAAGGACCTGCCGCGCTTCTATGCCGAAGCGCGCCGAATCGCGGCGCTGCCGTCAAGCGAGCGCCGGGCCGCCCTGGCGGGCTGAAGCGTCAATCTGCGAAGGACACAACGACCATGGCCGACATCCACATCCATCGCCCGCACCGGCTCGGTCTGGCCGAGGCACGCAAGCTGGCCCGGCAATGGACCGAGTCGGCTGGACAGAAATTCGACATGACGTGCACGCTGATCGAAGGCGACACCGGCGACGTCGTCGAATTCAAGCGCGACGGCGTCCAGGGCCGGTTCGTCGTTGCCGCCGACTCGTTCGATCTGACTGCCACATTGGGCTTCTTGTTCGGTGCCTTTCGCGGTCGGATCGAGTCCGAGATCGAGGCCAATCTCGATGCCTTGCTCAGCGGCGCAGCGACAGCCAAGCCCGCGGCCCGGCGAGCCGGACCGGGAGTGCCTGCCGGCGCGATCGCGAAACCGGCAACAAAGGCGGCGGCCGGCAAGAAAAAAGGCTGACCCTGGCGCGCAGGGCTATTTCAACGACTCGACCAGCTCGACATAGTCCTGCATCGCCTGATCGGCGGTCTTGCCCTTGAGGCTGTTCCAGGCGTCCCACTTGGCTCGACCGACCATGTCGCCGAAGCCCGGTGCCGAGCCCGCCGCATCGCCGGTGGAGGCTTGCTTGTAGAGCGCGTAGAGCTGCAGCAGCGTCCGGTTGTCGGGCTTCTCCGGCAGGGTCTTCGAATCTGCAACCGCTTGCGCGAACTGTGCGTTCAGGTCTGTCATGGGTGTCTCTTCGAGTAGGGGAACGATCGAGTCAGTCTTCCAGCTCCGCCTTGGCCATGTCGATGTCGAGCCGCTCCATCGCGTCGAGCGGCTCGCACGCAGCGGCCGCTTCGTAGAGCCTGGTCGCTTCCGCCATGCGCCTTTCGCCTTCGAGCATGACCAGGCCCTTGGCGTATTCGACCATGGCGATGGCCGAGCCTGGATGAAGCTTCAGGGCCATCCGGAAGCTGGCCAGGCCGGCGTCCTTGCTGGCGCCCTGAGTGCGGCCGAGCAGCGCGCCCACCTTGTCGATCACCTCGGCGTGGAAGACACCGAGTGCGATGTGCGCGTCGGCGTGCCTGGGCGACAGCCGGATGGTCGTCTCGAGCGCGGTCCTGACCTTGCCGCCGAGGCCGTGGGCGAGCGCCTTGGCGATCGAGACGCCCTGGCTGTGGCGCCCGAGCGCGTAGGCCATGCAGTAGTGCGCGTTGGCGTCGTTCGGATCCTCGCGCGTCCGCATCTCGGCCCGCTCGGCAACCTCGTTGAGCAGCGCCAGCTTGGTCCGCTCGCTCGACTCGAGATAGGTCGCGTGCACGGCCTGCGCCTTGTTGGCCACCGTCATCCCGGGGCCGGCGCCGGCGGCGTGGGCGCGCAGGCCGGCCTCGACCGCGTCCTGAAACCGGCCCGCATGGAAGAGGCTCCAGGCGGCGAGCACCGCCTCGTCGTCGGGCAAGGGCTCGGCGTCGCCGGCATGCAGCCGCGCCCACGTCGTTCGCAGGGCGGCGGCGTCGTAGCGGTAGAGATCGGCGGCGTGCGGAAAGGCGGTCCACTTGGCCATCGTCGGGTCCTCGGAAACGGTCAAAGGTAGCGGGAGGCGAGCCCGTGCAGATGGGCCCGACCGTCGTCGTCGAGATAGGGCAGCAACAGGCAGAGCACGTGGAACGCACCGCGCAGCAGGGCCGCGCCGGCGCTCTCCGGCTCGAGCGCATGGCGCGGGCTCTTCACGTATTCGTAGCTCAGCCAGTAGGTGAGCACCACCACCATGGCCGTCGCCACCGGCTCGACGTCGCGGCGCGGTATTGCAAGGACCCGCGCGCCGCCGACGCCGTCGAGCACGGCCTGCACGGCGCGGGTCTTTCGCTGCAGGATGAACGGGAAGTGCATCTCGAGCCGGCGGTTGTTCGAGAGCAGGTCGTTGAGGTCGCGATAGAGGAAGCGATAGTCCCAGATCAGCTCGAACAGGAGATGGAAGAAGAGCCAGGCGCTCTCGACGTCCGTCACCTCCTCGGCGGCCGGCAGCAGCTCGGCCAAGGCCGCGTCGTAGCGCTCGAACAAGCGGGTGATGAGCTCGTCCTTGGCCGGATAGTGGTAGTAAAGGTTGCCCGGGCTGATGCCGAGCTCGGCCGAGATCAGCGTCGTCGACACATTGGGCTCGCCGAGCCGGTTGAACAGATCGAGCGTGGTGTCGAGAATGCGTTCGGCGGTCCGGCGCGGTTTCTTTCGGGTCGAAGGGGCCACGGCACGGTTCTAAGCAGCCGAGACGGCGCTGTCCATCGGTTCCTGCCCTTGCGC